>JAFBAS010000147.1 GCA_019247605.1 Hyphomicrobiales bacterium | reverse complement strand
CGCGGCAAGCTTCCAAGTTTCTTGCCGTTACCACGAACGAAATGGAAAGCGAGACCAACGAAAGCCCGCGCGGCTCGTTTTCGCGAGCAATCGCCGTTATGCGCTCAGCGATGAATTTCCGTCACCGGATGATTGGGGTATATTGCCAAGGAGGCGCCCGTAGCTCAGCTGGATAGAGCACCAGACTTCGAATCTGGGGGTCGGAGGTTCAACTCCTTCCGGGCGCGCCAATAAACTCAATGCGTAAGACCAGTAATCGTCTGCGTGCCTCACGCCGGGTGTTCGACAGGTATCGTGAGGTGGTGTGGTTACTTGCCTCGATGGGGCCCGAGTAGGCCCCTGGGTGGTGTGTTGCGTGCAATTGAAACTCGGGGAAGAGGTCCCCGACGCCCCCAGCCGCGATATTGATGCGTGGGGCGTCGGCCTCGCCTTGAATGATGAGCGGCTGCGGCTGCACAAGATACCGCAACGATAGGCCGACAATCGCCGCAACGATGATCGCCACGATGATGGCAGGTGCCCGTGCGACCCTTCGTTCCGGCGGCTTGGGGTCCCGGGTGGGTTCGGGCGGGGAAGGCGCGGCAGGACCGGTTGCCCTCGGCGAGCGGATCAGTGGATCGCCGACAACCGGGCTCACGATCGCCGCATCTCGTTCATTGCTCGCGATTTGGAGCCGTTTGTCGCGCGATGTCCGTCTCAGGCGATAGCGAACATCCAAGGCCGGGACGGCCTTTCGAAACTCATGGGTCGGATGTCTATTGGGGAATTATCGAAACCGATTGCCAATTCCGCAGCCGAGCTGCCGGTAAATCCGATCGCTCCTCGAGACGCCGCGCGTCATCGTGGCTGTCGAATCACCCGTCCGAGGCCACGCCTCCTAGTCAAGGATAAGACCAAGCAGAACTTGGTCATGATGGGAAGCCGGACCAAACTGAACTAGCGATCGCGTCGGGATGCTGGTTCGCAGGGCCGAGGTACACTTGATTATGTGATCGACTGTCGCGATGGATGTTGAACACTCCTTGCTTGTTGCACCGGCAGTTGAATTGTCGGGACGGATCGCTGTAGCGCGCGGGAAAGGCAAGAAATGGATGTAGCGTATATCTCTGCGCTTTCGGCCCTTGCCGGGTCGGTCATCGGGGGCCTGACAACGGGCGTCACGACTTGGATGAGCCAACGTTCTCAGGCGAAAGCGGCGCTTGTCGCGCACGATATCGCGCAACGTGAGGCTTTGTACAAAGAGTTCATCGCTTCAGCGTCGAAAATATACGGTCAAGCGATTGTCAGCAGCCAGCCGGGGATACAAGATATCGTCAGTCTTTATGCCATGATCAGCACGATGCGCGTTTTTTCGTCGCCTCGAATTGTCGAATGCGCAGATCGCATCATGAACCGAACGATCGACACCTTTTTCGAGCCTAACAAAACGATTCGTGATCTGCGTGCGATCATAAAGAAGGGAGGGGAGGACATTGATCCTCTTAAGGAGTTTAGCAACGCCGCGCGCGAAGAACTCCGTTTGGCTACGCATAGTCGATGGACGCTCTCCACACAACCAATCCAACGTTGAGCGAAGCGACAAGTGCGTGATCCGGCCATACAAGGCAAATGTCGACTCTAGCTATTCGCCGTCCACCTTTCAGCCCCGATCCATTCGAGTGCCGCACCATGCGGATCTGCCCAGGCTACGGGCGTGCTGTTCACCGCCAGCAGGAACCGCCCGGGTGTATCCGCCATTTCCAAGGCGACTTGCTATCTCGGGGAAGACGTGAGGGGCCTCGTTGGATATCCAGTATGAACAGTGTGACATCGCACGCTCAGCGAAGACACGCCTTTCGGCGAGCTCCGCGACGTCGGCAAGGACGGCCGTGTGGAGGACGACCAGCGTCACGCCCCTTGGGGCCTCTTCGAATCTGGGGGTCGGAGGTTCACCTCCTTCCGGGCGCCGCCAATGTTCTGAAGGTCCGGACCGGCTATTCTTTGGGCTTCTCGGCGGGCGGCGGTTCATTCCAGGCCTCCTCAATGCTCGCCGCAATGCCTTCGTAGATCTGCGCGGCCTGGATCAATGTCGCTCGGGTAACGTCCCAGGACGAGGCGGCGCGCTTGCGCAAGGCCGCTGCCTTTTCCCGATAGAACGCGGCCCTCTCCCTGGCGCCGCGACGCGTCTGACCCGGGCCGTCGGTCATGGCATCTCCTCGCGAGCCAACGAACGCGGCGCAAGCGGGTTCCGAGGCAAGCGCAGGATTTTGCCTGCAAATCCGCCTTGCAGCCACTACGTCGGAGCACCTTCCGACATCCCGCAGATGGGAGCGACGGATCGAAAACAAAGCTTTTGTCGAGCGCCCACCGAAGGAGCGCCGCGCGGGGGCGCGTCTGCGTCAACCCCCCGGCGCGCCTTGCGTGTTGACGTAGAGCGAATAGAGGGACTGGCCCGCGGCCATGAACAGGCGGTTGCGCCTCGGCCCGCCGAAGCACACATTGGCGCATCGCTCGGGCAGGCGAATCCGCCCGATGAGCTTGCCTTGCGGATTGTAGATGACGACGCCGTCAAGCTCGTCCGACCCCATGCCCCAACCGCACCACAGATTCCCGTCGACATCGCAACGGAAACCATCGGGTGTGCCCGGCCCCGCATCGATGAAAACCTGGCGGTTGGCAAGCCTCTTGCCCTCGACGACGTCGAAGGAAAGGATCAACCGGTTGGGCGTGGCGCGCGATTCGACGAGGTAGAGCTTGGTCTCATCCGGCGAGAAGGCAAGTCCGTTCGGTCCACGAATGTCGGTTGCGACCGCCGTTGCCTCTCCGGTGAGGCCATCGATGCGGTAGACGTTCTGCGGCAGCTCCTGTTTCATTCGCCGGCCCTCGTAATTTCCGAGGAGGCCGAAGGGCGGATCGGTGAACCAGATCGAATTGTCGGATTTCACCACCACGTCATTTGGTGAATTGAGGCGTTTGCCTTGATAGCGGTCCATGAGCACCGTCATCGAGCCGTCATATTCCGTGCGTGTCACTCGCCGGCCGCCCTGCTCGCAGGTGATGAGACGCCCCTGCCTGTCGCGCGTGTTGCCGTTGGCGAATTCGGATGGTTTGCGAAAAATGCTGACGGACCCTGTCTCTTCCTCCCATTTCAAGATGCGATTGTTCGGGATATCGCTCCAGAGAAGGTAACGACCATCGCCAAACCACACGGGCCCTTCGCCCCAGCGCGTGCCGCTCGCGAGGCGCTCGACCGCCGCGCTGAAGATCCGGTAAGGCGCGAAGGACGGGTCGATAATTTCGATCGACGGGTCCGGATAGCGCAGGCTCTGCTGCCACATAAGGCATTCCTTGTCTTGGAGGATGTTGGAGACTTCGTATCCCAACCGCCGTGAAGCCTCAATGCGCGCGCGACGAGGACGCCCCTACTCGGTGGGTACGCTCTAAGAGGGCTCCAATTAGGACCGCGCTGGCCCGTTTGGGAAGTCGTTCCCATTTACGATAAAGTTGGAATATGCTCCGCGCTTCCGGAGTGATGCTTCCGTGCTTGCAGAACTTCGCCGACCGAAGAGGCGTCAGATGACGGAGAATCACAAGAGGGAAGCCACCGCAGCGTCGGGTGAGCTACCCAACCGGCGCGCGATCTTGAAAACGGGTGCGGGGCTCAGCGCTTTCGTGGGAGGCGTTTCCGTGCCGAGCCTGAGCATGGCGCAAGCGGCCACCGGGCTGCCGCTTGCCGTGCCGGAGTGGATGAAGGAACAGGGGCGGCCCATCCTCAGCCCTCCCTATGGAGTGCCGTCGCCGTTCGAGAAGGATGTGGTGCGCCGTCAACGCGAAACTCGCGTCACCGACACGGCGGCAACGAGCTTCTCTCCTTTGCAGAATTCCTTCGGCATAATCACGCCGAACGGCTTGTGCTTCGAGCGTCACCACGCGGGCGTGCCGAACATCGATCCTGACCGGCATCGTCTTCTCGTCCATGGCCTCGTTGAACGCCCGCTCGTCTTCACCATGGATGAGCTGATGCGCTTTCCTTCCGTGTCGCGCATCGCCTTTCTCGAATGCTCGGGCAATACACCGAATTGGAAGAGTGTCAGTGCCGATTTCGGCGTGCAGCAGACGCATGGCCTTTTGATGTGCTGCGAGTGGACGGGCGTGCTCTTGTCGACTTTGCTGGACGAAGTCGGCGTCGCTGCGCAGGCCAAATGGGTGCTCGCGGAAGGTGCGGATGCCGCCGCGATGACGCGCAGTGTGCCGATCGCAAAAGCTCTTGATGACGCCATCATCGTCTACGGCCAGAACGGGGAGCGCTTGCGGGCGGAGCAAGGATATCCGCTTCGCCTCTTCCTGCCCGGTTATGAGGGCAACATGAACATCAAATGGCTTCGCCGGCTGAAACTCGGTGATCAGCCCTTCGAGACGCGCGAGGAGACCTCGAAATACACCGACCTCATGCCGGGCGGCAAAGCGCGCCAATTCACCTTCGTCATGGAGGCGAAATCGGTGATCACGCGTCCCTCGGGCGGTCAAAGGATGAGGGGCGGCCCCGGCTTTTACGAGATCAGCGGGCTGGCCTGGTCCGGACGTGGGCGCATCGACCGCGTCGAGGTTTCAACGGATGGAGGGCAGAGCTGGCACGAGGCCGAGCTGCAGGAGCCGATTCTCTCGAAGGCCGTCGTGCGCTTTCGGGCGCCTTGGCGCTGGGACGGCAAGGCTGCTTTGTTGCAGAGCCGTGCCATCGACGAAACCGGCTATGTTCAACCGCGTCATGACGAGCTCGTCGATGTACGAGGCGTGAACTCGTTCTATCATTACAACGCCATTCAGACTTGGCGTGTCGACAGCGACGGCAGGGTGGCGATTCATGTGGCGTAGCTCGCGTTTCTTCGTCGTCCTGATCGCCTTTCTGTTCAATACTGTCACGATCGCACATGCGGCCGAGCGGCTCGGCATCGGTCACGCGGTCTCGCCGCAAGATTTCGCCGCATGGGACATTGATGTGCGCGCCGATGGAGCGGGCTTGCCCGAGGGGCGCGGAAGCGTCGCGGAAGGACGTGAGATTTTTGCTCGGGTTTGCGCCGCTTGCCACGGCGAGAAGGGCGAGGGCAAGGCCGTCCCGGGCGCGGTCGGCGGCTTCGATCGACTGGTCGGCGGCGCCGGGACACTCGACAAAGCGTCCCCGACGTTGACGGTCGGAAGCTACTGGCCCTATGCGACGACACTTTTCGATTACGTGCGCCGCGCGATGCCATTCAGCGCGCCGCAATCCCTCAGCAACGACCAAGTCTATGCGGTCTCGGCCTACGTGCTCTACATGAACAACATTCTTCCCGAGGATGGGGTGCTCGACGCGAAGAACCTGCCGCAAGTGAAGATGCCGAACCAGGACGGTTTCATCACGCAAGACCCGCGCCCCGACGTGAAAAGCAAGGACTAGCCATTCACGAAGTTCGAGGGCTCCTGAGCCGATGGCCTAGTCTAGTGCTGTGCCTGGAGAGGGCCACCGCTCACGCCGATCGTGGCTCCGGAAAAATCATGGGCTTCTGGCCCAGCGGTGTTCGACGAACAACCGACAAGCGACGCGGCGAGCCAGATCAGAAACCAAAGCCTCATTCCGCGCTCCCCATCATTGGTCAGGTATCGATCGCGCGTTGTTCGAGCCGCCGCGGACGTTTTCGACGGAACTCCGATCGACCTGCAGACGTTTCATACAATCGCGCGTCGGCGACATTCGATCGACAGGCAACCATCATGGCAAGAGTAGCGGAATTTGGTGTCATCCCGGTCTTCCGCGACCGCGATGGGCACCTTGCGGTTCAACCCCAGATGATTTTTCCCTCGGAGGCGGACGCTCAGCGGGCGGCACAAATTTTCGCCGAAGTCTTGGGTGGGGCCGTCGCCTTCTCGAGAATGGCGGATCGGGAAGCGGGCGTCACGGAGAAGGGCCGCATCATCGGCAAATATGGCGCGATGGCGAAAGCCGTCGCAAACCCCTCCTCGAATGCGGCCAGGGCCCACTAAACGCGAACACCAATAATCGGGTGCGTAGTCGCCGCGCGATGCTTGAACGTGGTCGCGACTGAGCAAGGTCACGCGTTTCAGGCCCGGCGCGTCCGGCGCGTTGTGAGGATTCTTAGCCTGTGCTATGCATCCTTGCGATCACGAACGCAAAAGGCCGAATCGAACGCATGACGGTCAAGCGCCCGCAACCCGCGGTCAGCGGGCTCGCGGCTCTCGTCGACAGGAGCGCGCAAGTCGAGAGCTTCCGGCAGGCGCGGGAAGCCAGACGCGTCGAGCTCGTCGAGGACTACATCGAGCTCATTGCCGATTTGATCGCCGGTGCCGGGGAGGCTCGCCAAGTCGATATCGCTGCGCGGCTCGGCGTGGCGCAACCGACGGTCGCGAAAATGCTGAAGCGCCTCCTCGATGAAGGTCTCATCTCGCAGAGACCGTATCGTGGAGTCTTTCTCACTCAGCTCGGACGCGATCTCGCCGAGCGCAGCCGCGCCCGACATCAGCTGGTGGAGACCTTTCTTCAGGCGATCGGCGTCGATTGCGACACCGCGCGACGGGACGCGGAGGGAATTGAGCACCATGTGAGTGCACAGACTTTGGCCGCCTTCGCGAATTTCATCGCGCGGCACCGGAAAGTATAACGCTTGGCGCAAGGCCCTCCGGCAGCCAACCACTCCCGTCAAGGGGCGTGGTTACGAATGAAGAAGCGAAGAGGGAAAAAGTGAAGGAGGGAGGCTACCTCTCTCGCCTTCACCTTTCACGTTTCACCTTTCACCTTTCATTTTGCTTCTCTTACAGGTTCTCGCCAATCCACCGAGCAGTTGTTGCCAGATGAACTGAAACGTTCAATCATGCGATTGCTGATACATGGGCGAAAAGGCTCACAACATTTGAGCTCGCCCGACAATCTGGAGGGCGCCCTGGAGAGCGCCCCGAAAATCCGGGAGCCGGAAATGATCACACGGAAACTGGCAGCCGCGCTTTTGGTCGCCACCGGGTTGGGATGGGCGGCCGTGCCCAAAGCCCAAGCCGAGGACGTCACGATCAATGTTTGGACGCATGAAGCCGACGAGGATGCCAAGGTCGCATTCCGTGAGCTTGCGGCGAAGAATCTCGAAGCGGCCCATCCTGACGTGCACGTCAAGATCACCTGGTATGAGAAAAATCCCCTCCTCGCGGCGCTGAAGACGGCGCTGCCCGCCGGGCAAGGCCCGGATGTCCTTTATGTCGAGCCTGACTGGACGGAGTATGTGGAAGCCGGGTATCTGGCGCCGCTCGATGACCTGATCGACTGGAACAACATCGAGCCCTGGGCGCGCGCCGTGTGGGTGGTCAACGGCAAGACCTATGGCGTGCCCCAAGAGGCCTATACGAACGAGATTTACTACAACAAGGACTTGCTGAAGAAGCTCGGTGTCGAGCTGCCGGCGAATGCGCAGTTCACCCAGTCGCAATTCCTCGACCTGGTGAAGAAAGCCAAGGCTGCGGGCATCACGCCCATCGCTCAGGGCGTGGGCGATCGTCCTTTCCCGGGCGCCTACATCCTCGGCGAGGCTTTGCTGCGCAAGCTGGGGAAAGACGATTACCGCAAATTGTGGACCGGCTCGTTGTCCTTCGAAGACCCTCGTGTCGTCGACGTCTTCAAATGGACCAAGGAGCTTGTCGATGCCGGTGCGTATCCGAAGAATTTCATGACGCTGAAGCTCGGCGAATCGCACTACTACTTTTACACGAAGCCAGGCGCGCTGATGTTGCCGATGGGCAGCTGGTACACCGGGCGAGCCTTCGTGCCGGAAGACAAGGGCGGCCAGCCGAAGGACTTTCCTCTCGGCGTCATGCAGTATCCGGCGATGGACGGCGGTGCTTGCAACCAGTGCAAGACCTCCGCCGTCGGCGCCAGCTTCGCCATCAACTCGGCCAGCAAGCACAAGGATATCGCGGCCGAGTTCATCAATGCGATGTCGACGCCGGAGATGGGAAAACGCTGGATCGAGACCGTTTATCTGCAAACCGGCATCAAGGCGGATGTGAAATCGTTCAGCGGCCCGTATGCGGCATATTTCACCGAGCTCATGGAACGCCAGAAGGGCGCCGATTACTTCATCGGCGGTCCGCGCGACCTTACGCGAGGTGAATGCAAGGACAGCTTTGCCCAGGTGATGAACAGCGCCTTTCCGGGCGGTCTTCTCTCCGTCGACCAGGCGATCAAGATGATGAACACCGCCTGCTTCAAGGGATGAGAGGACGACGAGGGATGAATCCCGCCGTCGCGGGATCGATGGTTTCCCGCGGTTGCTTGTCGAGATGAGCCCGTTGGCGCTCAGCGGCTGTTCCTCGCCCCGCCGTGATCACGGGCCAATCCGGGCTCGCGCATGACCGAGCGAGCGCCGTGCGGACGAGCAGCAAAGCGCTTTCCCCCAGGGGGGCTCGATGCCCGCCGCGCTTCCCGCGCAACGCTCATCATTTTGCTCGCTCCGGCGCTGCTGCTCTACGCAGCGTTCATGCTCTATCCGGTCCTGCGCACGTTCTGGAACAGCGTGCACACGATCAAGCCGAACAATGTCCCGGCCTTCGTCGGGCTCGACAATTTCAGGGAACTCCTCGGACATGATTGGGTGTTCTGGAAGGCGGTGGGCAACACGGCGATCTTCGCGATCGTCGCCACGATCGCCGACGTGCTCGGCGGCTTGCTCCTCGCGCTCGCGCTCTTTTCCGGGGCGCCTTTCGTCAGGTTCTTGCGCGTTGTTTGGTTCACGCCCGTCCTAATGTCGTACGTCGTGGTCGGCATCATCTGGGTCTGGATCTACGACTATGACTGGGGGCTCGCCAACGTCATCCTGCGCGCGATCGGGCTCGGCAGCCTCGAGCAGTCCTGGCTCGGTGATCCGCACACCGCCCTGTGGTCGGTGATGGCGACGCATATCTGGAAATGGCTCGGCTTCAACATGATCATCTTTCTCGCAGCCCTCTACGCATTACCGGCGGATGTGCTCGGCGCCGCGGAGCTCGACAATTGCGGGTGGTTCGCCAAGCTCATCCACATCATCATTCCCATGCTGAGGCCGACCATCCTCAATCTCACCGTGCTGTCATTCGTCGGCAAGATGATGATCTTCGACCTCGTCTGGATCATGACAGGCGGCGGCCCCCTCTGGTCGACGGAGACGGTCTCGACTTACGTCTACAAACGCGCCTTCGACTGGAACACCTTCGATTTGGGCTACCCGTCGGCGATCGCCGTGCTCTGGTTTCTCATCATCCTGGCCTTCATTTTCGGGCTGACGCAGATCATGCGCCAGCGCGACCGGCTCGAGTTCTGAACTTGATGAACCCGTTGTCAGCAGCCAAACCATTCGCCGGTAAGTCGGTTGCTTATCCGCGACGCGCGCCTCTTGCGGCCTTCGCCCTGATCTACACGATCGTATCGGGCGGACCCTTCCTCTGGGTGGCGATGATGTCGCTGCGCACCACACCCGAGATCTTCGCGAGCCCTTATGCCTTGCCGAGCAGCATTCATTGGGAGAAGTTCGTCGACGCCTGGACCAAGTCCAACTACGGCACCTATTTCTGGAACAGCACGATCGTGGTCGTGACTGCCGTTGCGCTGTTGACCATTATCGGCGCGATGGTGGCCCATTGCTTGGCCCGCTATCGATTTCGCGGCAACCGTGTCGTGCGCTTCATCGTCCTGTCCGGCTTGATCCTGCCGCCGCAGTTGATGATCCTTTCGCTCTTTCAGATCCTCCTCGAATACCGCCTCTACAACACGCTCACCGGCCTCATCATCGTCTACGTCGCCGGCCACCTCGCCATCACCGTCTACATCCTCGAGGGCTTTTTCGCGCAGATCCCGCAGGACCTCTTCGACGCCGCAAGGCTCGATGGCTATTCGGATCTCGAGATCTTCTGGCGCATCACCCTGCCGATCGGCGTACCGGCCTTGTTCACCACCGTCACGCTCAACTTCATCATCTTGTGGAACGAGTTCTTGTACGCGGTGGTGCTCTTGACGGAGGACGACAAGCGTACCTTGCCGCTCGGCATCATGCATTTCATGGGCAATCATCAGCTCGATGTCGGCATGGTCGCAACAGGCCTGATGATCGCGATCGGCCCCGTGATCTTGTTGTACGCCTTTTTTTCCGAGACCATGATCAAGGGCATGACCGCCGGAGCCGTCCGCTGATGGCGATCGTCGCGATGACCCGGCTCAACAAGCTCTATGACGGCGGTGGTGAACCGGCGGTCACGGATCTTTCCCTTACGGTCACGGATGGCGAGTTCATGGTGCTGCTTGGGCCTTCCGGCTGCGGCAAATCCTCGGTGTTGCGAATGATCGCCGGGCTCGAGCCCATTACCTCGGGCGAGGTCGCGATCGACGGGAAGATCGTGAATGAAGTCCCGGCCAAGGATCGGGACATTGCGATGGTTTTCCAATCCTACGCGCTGTACCCGCACATGGACGTGTTCAACAATCTCGCCTTTGGCTTGCGTCGGCGTGGCGTCGCGAAAGCCGAGATCGAACGGCGAGTGCAAGGCGCGGCTTCGAAACTCGGGCTTCTTCCCTTTCTGAAACGCAAGCCGCACGCCCTCTCGGGCGGCCAACGACAACGCGTGGCGCTCGGTCGAGCCATCGTGCGTGAGCCTAAGGTGTTCCTGTTCGACGAGCCGTTGTCCAACCTCGACGCGGCGCTGCGCGTCAGCACGCGCAACGAGCTCATCCGCCAGCAGCGCGAGCTGGGCATTACCGCGATCTACGTCACCCATGATCAGATCGAAGCCATGACGATGGGTCATCGCATCTGCATCATGAACAAAGGAGAGGTCATACAGATCGGAAAGCCCCTCGAGGTCTATCGCAACCCGGCCAATATCTTCGTCGCCAGGTTTCTCGGCAACCCGCCGATGAACCTCATCCCGACAAGTATTCAAGCCGAAGGGGGCGGCTGGCAATTGCGCGTCGGTGGCGCGTCGCTCCCCGCGGATTGCTGGCCTTCCGAAGCCCTGAGCAGGCTCGGCAGCCAAGCCTTGCTTGGCATAAGGCCGGAAGATCTCTACGAGACCGCGTCCCCACCCGGCGACCGACGCCTGGTCGCCATGGCGCGAGCGGGCGTGATCGCCGTCGAGCCTCTCGGGGCCGAAACGCTGATCGTCTTGTCGCTCGAAGGAGTCGCGGAAGAGGTGATTGCGCGCGCCGGTCGTGAGACGAGGCTTCGCCCAGGCGACAATGCGGCCATCGAGCTCGACCTGGCCGCCGCCCATCTCTTCGATCCGACGACCGGACAGGTCGTTCCGCGCATCCATGACGAAAGAGAAGCTCGATGGGCGAAAGCCGAATGATCGACACGCATGCCCACATCATCGATCCGGCCCGCTTCCCTCTCGCGAACGGACCGGGCTACAAGCCGCTGCCGCACGAGAAAGGCACAAGCGAAGAATATTGCAGCGTGCTCGACGCCCACCGTGTCGCGCACGCTTTGCTCGTGCAACCGAGCGGCTACGGCTACGACAACTCCGCTTTGCTCGATGCCATGGTGCGCCATCCCGGTCGCTTCAAGGCGATCGCGGTCATCGACCCCGAAACGTCCGAGAGTGAGCTTGCGTCGCTTGCCCGGCGAGGCGTCGTCGGCGTGCGCTTCAACCTCCTCAGCCACCGGGCCGATGCGCTCGAAGGAGCGCGCGCCGAGCGCTTCCTTGCACGCCTGCGCGAGCTCGACTGGTTCGCGCAAGTCTTTGCCGACGATGCGCAATGGCTGGCGGTCGCCCCGATGCTGCGGCGCAGCCGGGTCAAGGTGCTCGTCGATCATTTCGGCGTCCGCAACCCTGCCGACGGCTTGTCTCAGCCGGGCTTCGCGGAGGTGCTCGCCATGGGACGCGAAGGCAAAGCCGCAGTGAAGCTGTCGGCGCCTTTTCGTCTCTCGCGCCGCCCCCAAGATTTCGCCGATCTCGACCCGTTCGCGGAGGCGCTGATCAAGGCCTTCGGCATCGAGGGCTGCGTCTGGGGTTCGGATTGGCCCTTCATCAACTTCCCACGTGGGTTCAGCTATGACGCCGCCTTGCTGGCCGCCGAGCGCTGGCTCAGCGACCTCGGCGAGCGGACCATGGTCATGTGGTCAAACCCCGCGCGGCTCTTCGGCTTTTCGGAGCCGCCCCCGAGGGTTGCGCCATGAGGAAAGGACGGGCCGCTCCGCACAAGGTGGCGCTCGCGGGCGCCGGCATGATCAGCTGGTACCATCTCACGGCGTGGAGAAAACTCGGCAAGCGCATTGAGCTCGTGGCGGTGTGCGACCCAGACTCGGACAAGGCCCATAGCCGAGCGCAAGAGTTCGACATCCCGAAGGTGTACACGGACCGCGAGGCCATGCTGGCGGGCGAAGCCATCGACGCGCTCGACGTCGCCACGCCGCGCGCGACCCATGCCGGCTGGGTCGAGGCAGCGGCCGCGCGCGGTATCGATGTGCTTTGCCAGAAACCGCTCACGCCGACGCTGGTAGAGGCGCAGGAGCTGGTGCGGCGGGTCGGCGGCAAAAGCCGTTTGATGGTGCACGAGAATTGGCGGTTTCGCCCCTGGTATCGCGAGCTGAAGAGTTGGATCGCCGCGGGGCTTTTGGGGGAGCTCGTCCTCGCCCGCATGGCGATGGTCACTTCCGGCTTTCTCCCCGACGGCAACGGCAAGCGTCCGGCCTTCGTTCGACAGCCCTTCATGCAGCACGAAAAGCGGCTGATGATGGCCGAAGTGCTGATCCATCATCTCGACGTCATGCGCTTCCTCTGCAGTGACTTGCGCGTCGTCGTCGCGCGCGGCGCTCGAACGCTACCGGACGTCGCCGGCGAGACGGTGGCATCGATCTTTCTCGAGACTGCGACCGGCGCGCCCGTCGAGGTGACCGGGACGATGGCCGCAACAGGCTACCCGCCGCGAGCACCCGACCGCCTCGAGATTGTCGGCAGCAAGGCAAGCGCCATTTTCGAGCAGAGCGTGCTTCGCCGGCTTGGACCGGATCCAGCCGAGATCGCTTTCGACAATGACAAGGGCTACCAGGCGAGCTTCGATGGCGTGATCGAGCATTTTGTCGAATGCCTGGAGAGCGGAACGCCTTTCGAGACCGATCCGTCAGACAACATCGAGACGTTGCGGCTGGTCGAGCACGGCTATTGGGCGGCGGGACTGGAGCGCTGATTCCCGCTCAACTCCGGCTCCAAATAGTTTCGCGGGATACTCGGCCGGATGGCCATGGCGAGATCGGCGATCCTGGCGTGACGCTGATGCGCGACGACGGCTTCCGTCGTGATCTTGTCGCCCCCTTGCTTGCCGATGATCACCACCTCGTCACCGACCGCGGCTTCCTCGATCTCCGAGAGATCGAGGCGCGTATGTTCGAGGGATGGGTTGCCGAGCAGCTTGGCGCGGCGGCCGCGCACCAGCACCTCGCCGCAATGAAGCTGCGTCATGCCGTCGGCGGAGCCGATCGGCATCACTCCGAGGCGCATACCGGGGCGCATCGGAAATGGCGCCTGAGCCAGAAACTCCTTCCGGTCGAGCGTTCGGACGTGAATGAGGCGGCTCGTGAGCTTTGCGAAGGCGCTCCGTCCCGCCGGCCACGGCACATCTCCCTCGGCCCGAAAAGGCCCGAAGAACATCTGTCCCGGATCGACCGCGTTGAAAATGGCTTTGCGGCTCAACGACAAGATCTTGCTGCTCGCGACCATCCGAATGGGCACGTTCAGCCCCCTTGCCTCGAGCTGACGGCACAGCGCCGCGAAGCGGTCGAGCTGCCAATCAAGATAATCCAGCGATGGCGGCGACGGCACATTGGGATGTGCGTTGACGATGTGGACCTCGAGGTTGGGAAGTGCCGCTATTACGCCGATCGCCGCTGCCGCTTCTTCGGCCGGAAAGCCGAGCCGCTCCTGACCGATATCGACCTTGACGGCCACTCGCAGGGGCTTCGTGGCACAGCGCGAATACAGCCTGGCGGAGCCGAGATCGATCAAGGTCGGGATGAAATCGAACATCTCGGCATCCCGTACCGATTGCGGCGCAGCGACCGAGCCGGGGTAGACGAGAATCGGGACCGTCTCACCCGCACGTCGAAGCTCGATGGCATTCATCGGATCGACCATCGACAGCATGTCGGCGCCGGCAGTCAGCACGGTGCGCGCCACTCGCAGAAGTCCAAAGCCGTAAGCGTTGCATTTCAACGCCGCGCAGACCGTGACGTTCTCTCCTACGTATTCCCGGATGTGTCTTGTGAATTGCGCGATGGCACCGAGATCGATTTCGAAGAGATTGGGGCGAGCGTGAAGAGCGAAATCGCAAGTCGAGGAAACAGGGTCCATGCACGCATTGTGCTCGGTCGCGCAGATAAGGCAACAGGAAGCGTCCGCGACGGAAGACAATCTCGTTACTTCGCCACGCGCTTCAGAGCGCCGCGAGCGGCGAGCGGCAATCACGCTTCAGCGAGAGGGAAGGCCACGCAATCTTCCGGTTGAAAGGAGAGCCCCACGCGCTCGCCTTTGTTAACGCGCGGCCCGCCACGATTGGGCTCGACCGCCAATAGGCGCCCGTCCGCGCCTTCCACCACGTAGTGAATTTCTCCTCCCAGGCTGACGATATCGACGAGATTACCCGACACCAGGTTGTCGGAACGTCCGTCCGACTTGGCATCCGGCCGCGTCAAGATCATCCGCTCGGGTCGGACGCAAGCTCGCCACTTCCCATCATCGATTTTTTGCGGTGCACGCATCCGCAGAGTCGAGCCAGCCTCGGTCGTGAGCGTGACGAAAGCGCCGTCTGGACCTTTGCCGAGCCTTCCGCAAAACCAGTTCGCCCGCCCGATGAAGCCGGCGACGAAGCTCGTCCTCGGCTCAGCGTATATCTCGTCGGGAGTGCCCTCCTGCTCTATGCACCCGCGATTCATGACGATGATCCGATCCGCGAGGCTCATGGCTTCGTCCTGATCGTGCGTGACCACGATCGTCGTCGAGCCGACGGCGCTCAAGATCTGCTTGAGCTCCAAACGAAGCTCCTCGCGCAACTTCGCGTCGAGAGCGGACAGAGGTTCATCCAGGAGCACGAGCTTAGGGCTCGTGGCCAAGACACGGGCCAATGCGACCCTTTGTTGCTGGCCCCCGCTCATCGTCGGCGGCCGACGTGGTTCAAAGCCCTGCAATTGCACGAGGCGCAGCATTTCGGCCACGCGGGCAGGAATCTCCGCCTTGGGCCAGCCGCGATACTTCAGGCCGTAGCCGATGTTTTCCGCGACCGTCATGTGCGGGAAGAGCGCATAATGCTGAAAGAGCAGCCCGACATTGCGCTCGTAAGGTCGCTTGCCCTTCATGGATTCGCCAGCGATCCTGATCGTGCCCTCGTCGGGCTCTTCGAAGCCCGAGATGAGCCGCAGCGTCGTCGTCTTGCCGCAGCCGCTTGGTCCCAACAGGGAAACCGTCTCTCCCGATGCCACCGAGAAGGTCACGCCGCCGACGGCCATGGTCTGCCCGAAGCGTTTGACCACGTCGTGAAATTCAACGATCCGATCCAACGGCAACTTTCCTGGTTTCCTGTCAGCGGAACGTACCTTGACCGATGACTTGATTGAGGCCGACGGTCTTTTCCAGCACGAGTATCAAGGCAAGCGTGAGGCCCATGAGCAACACGGAGACCGCGGCGAGCGTCAAGTCGAAATTCGCCCGCATGCTGCTGACCAGGGCGACCGGCAGCGTATAGGTTTTCGCGTCCGTCAGCATGATGGAAATCGCCACGTCGTCGAGCGAGACCACGAAGGCGAAAATTCCTCCGCAGATGATTCCCGTGCGCGCCAGCGGGAAGGTGATGTCCCAAAAGGCGTGGCGTTCGCGGGCGCCCAGGGTGAGCGCGGCTTCGGTCAACGATTTGTCGATTCCGAGGACGCCATTGAGCGTGGCGCGGATCGTGTAGGGGATCGTGATGATCAAATGGCCGCAGAGCAAGCGAGCAAAGCCGTTCACCACGCCCAGCTTCGACAAGAAGATGAGAATGGCGAAGCCGGTGACGACGGGCGGCACGATGAGGGGGGACAGAAACAAGGTCGTCATCAGCTCCCTGGCGCGCGAATTGCTGCGGGCAAGCGCCACGGCGGTGATCACGCCGATGCAAACCGAAAAGCAAACCGTTATGAGGGCGAGTTCGAGGCTCACTCCAAGGCCGCGCAGAAAATAGTCGTCGGAAAAGAACTTGCTGAACCAGCGGGTCGAGAGAGCCGGTGGCGGCAACGGGCCGAGATAAGACCGGGCGTCGAATGCCATCACGGCGGTCACGATCAACGGAACGGCGAGGAAGCAAACGATGAACCCGTTCATGATCCGGCCAAGACCGGAGAAGAGGTCATCGATCTTGCGTCCCATCAGACTGCCTCGCGCCGATTCACGTAGCGCGTCGTCACGTAGACGATCGTGATGGATACCGCGAACAGAACGACCGAGATCGCCGCGCCGCTCGGAAAATCGGCGATCTCGCTGAAGCGATTGTAGATGAGATTGGAGACGAAAAGCACGCGGCCCTTTCCCAGGATCATCGGAATGACGAAAGCGCTGATCGAGAAGGCAAAGGAGAACAGGAACGCCGCAAGCAAGCCGTCGCGAGAAAGCGGCAGCGTGATGCTCAAATGAGCCCGCCAACCGGGCGCGCCGAGAGTCTGGGCAGCATCGAAGAGTCTGGGGTCGACGTTCTGGATCGTCGTCAGAAGCGTGAGCGTCGCGAGCGGCACGATATAGTGGAGCAATCCCGCGGCCACGAGGATCTCGATATAGCCGCGGCTGTTCGGATAAATGCCGACAGACAACAGCATCGCGCGGAACGGTCCCGCGGCGCCGAAGGTAAGCTCGAGCGCATAGGTTCGGACCAGCACGCTGAGGAACATGAGACTGACGAAGAATCCGATCGCGATCGCACGCCCTCGAGGCGACATGCGGCGGGTGATCCAATATGCGAGCGTGAATGAAAATACGAGACCGACGAGCGATGCGAAGAGGCTGATACGCAGGGTCTGCGTGAAGAATTCCAGGAACGAGGGTGTCAGCAGCTCCTCGTAATTGGCGAGCGTGAGCGGGGCATCGGTAACCGCCCCCACTCGACCTGGCGTGAAGGGGCGGAAGCTCTCCAAGAGCAAGCCGGCCAGCGGCAGCCAGAAGAAGACGGAGAAGACCAGGCCGGCGGGCAGGTAGAAAAAAAGGGACGGGGCTCGCTTCATGGGCGAACCCCTCTCGTCTGATGCCGGATCATTATCGAGCTTTACAGGAGAGGCGCGATCTCACTCTCCCAGCGTTTCGACCAAGCATCCTGCTGTGAGAGCACCACGTTGAAATCGGGAACATAGACGTATTTGTCGAATTCCTGGGGCGTGAAAGCCAGATGCTTCAAGGCGTCAGGTGTCTTGGCCTTCACGTTCAGCGGAGCTTCGCCCGCAACCTCGGCATAGAGGGTGCTCATTTCCGGACTGATGCAAAAGTTCGCGAATGCCAACGTAGCTTCGATGTTCGGTCTGTTCTTGAGGATCGCAAATCCGCTTTGATAGAGGAATGTCGGCACGCCTTCCTGCTTCGTGAGCCGAACGATCGGGAAGGATTTTGCCACTGCGGTCAACTGAGGTTCGGAATAGTAGCCGACCGAGGTTTCGCCGCTCGTCAGCGAGGTCGAGAAATCGGTGTCCGTCACGCCGACACGTCCGATATTGCCGGACTGCGCCAACTTCTTCATGAGCGCCCAACCCGGCTCCATGTTGTTTTCGTTGCCGCCGCCATGCAAGGCGAGCGCCACGAGCGGCAGCATCATGGCTTGCGTCGGGCCCGGCCAGCAGATCTTTCCCTTGAGGCGAGTATCGAACAGATCATCTATGCTTTTGACTTCGATCGGGCTCGTGTCCTTCCGGTATGCGCAGTAGATCCCTCCAATGGCGCGAGGAATGGCAGCCCATTCGCCCTTTCCATTCTTCACGATGATCTTCTGTGGAATGTCAGCGAGGTTTGGAACCGTCTGTGTGGTCACAGGGACCAGCCAATCCTCCTTGACCATCCCATTGAAAGAGCCCTCCCAGCCGGAAACGTAATCGTATTCGGGGTGCGGCCAGCTGGCCTTGATCTTCGGCAGGATCGCTCCGGAGCCGCCCTGATGCAGCACCCAGTTCACCTTCACTTGATTTTGCTTCGCCTCGATTTGCTTCATGGCCTCAACCACGTCGCCTCCCCATTCGACCGCGGTGATCTCGGTCGATGCGAAGGCCGGGCGCGGCGAGCCGATGAGGCCACCCACCATGGTGACACCACCGAGAGCGACCGTCCCGCTCAAGGTCTGCCGGCGTGTAAGCTTTGTCATGCTATCCTCCCAGTTGTTGGTGAGATCGCTCCACTCATTCTCCACTTCTTTTGTATTTGAGATCCGACTGCACAGCCGACGCAAATATTGCCGAAATCTCAGACGACCGGCAATTCGGATGCTGCAGCTTCGGTAAGATACTCCCAGCCTTATTTCGTGACGTGCACGCCGGCTCGATTACGATACCCTTTTTCCTGTCATGTACACGGCGGGTTCGATGGAAAGATAAAAGCCCAGAGGGCGGACGCTGAGTCTCGATCCCTACGATTTAACGCGTCGTGGTCCGGCCCTGCCGCGAACCCCGCCTAAGTCACCCAAATTCCTTGGTGGGGGAAGTAGGACTCGAACCTACGAAGGCGTAAGCCAGCGGATTTACAGTCCGCCCCCTTTGCCGCTCGGGACATTCCCCCGTCCGGCCTGCGCTTCTGTTCGGCGCGTGGCGACGGGCGGCCCGCTTATGGTGCGCCATACCGCAGGTGTCAACATGGCTACATATCGCTCGCGCGGGCCAGCGGGGAGCCCTCGCCAAAAGGTTCACCCCGCCGCGATCGCGTTCTTGCGCTCGCCGAGGCCACGTTCGATGTCGGCGGTGATCGAAGCCACTGCCGCCTTCGGGTCGCGAGCCTCGGTCACCGGCCGTCCCACCACGATGTGGTCGGTGCCGGCCGCAATCGCCTCGGCGGGCGTCATCACCCGCTTCTGATCCCCCGCGCCGGAGCCTTTTGGCCGGATGCCGGGGGTGACGAGGATGAGGTGATTGCCGACCACGCCGCGCACCATGGCGACTTCCCGGGGCGAAAGAACGAGCCCGTCGAGGCCTCGGGATTTCGCCTGGCGCGCACGATGCACCACGGTTGTCTCAACGCCCGAGGCATATCCGGCCTCGACGAGATCCTTGTCGTTCATCGAGGTGAGAACGGTGACGCCCAGGACCTTGAGCTTCGAGCCTGCGGTGCCGGCAAGCGCGGCTTTCATGGTTTGTGGATAGGCATGAATCGTGAGGAAGCTCGCGCCGAGCCGCGCGATCTGCGCGGCGGCACGCTCCACCGTGTTCGGGATATCGTGCAGCTTGAGGTCGACGAACACCTGCTTGCCCTCGCCGACGAGCCGCCGGACGAGCGGCAACCCGCCAGCGTAAACAAGCTCCATGCCGATCTTGTAGAAAACGCCGGCCTCGCCGATGCGCGAAACGAGAAGCTCGGCCTCCTCGGCCGAGCCCACGTCGAGCGCGATGATCAGTCGCTCGCGCGGGCTCACTTGGCGTGCCGGCGATAAACCCAAACGCGCGCTGGAGGCACGTTGAGCCAGATGCGCCGGGATGGCGTGGCGGTGTGTTCCTTGCCCTGACGCGGTATCGGAGCCGCGGTGGCGTAGGTGAATTGCACGAAGGGCGCTCCCTCCGCCATGAGTGCGAAACATTGCCGCAAGAGATGAAGACGCTCCGTGACGGGCCGGATGAGAAGCGGCAGGCTCGACACCACAGCCACCGCGGGAGGGAGGCGAAGCGGGGCGAGCATCCTGGAGATCTGGTAGGCGTCGCCTTCCACGACGCGCGCCTCGGGATGACGTTTGCGAAGAAGGGCGCAAAACTCGGCGCTGAATTCCAGAAGCACGAGACGCTCGGGCGCGACGCCCCGCCGCAAGAGCGCGGCCGTGACCGGTCCGGTTCCCGGACCGATCTCGATGACAGGACCGCTCGAGGCGGGGTCGACATAGCTTGCCATGGCGCGGGCGAGCGCGCGACCCGAAGGCTGCACCGCACCCATCTGCAAAGGACGTTCGGCCCAGGAGCGCAAAAAGCGCGCGGCATCCGGCAACGGCTTGCCGCTTGGCGATGCGCGTCGCGCAGGTTCGTTCATGAGCGCTCTCTTCGTCGAGGCAGCGAGCCGCCCGTCCTCAGTTCTTGGTCTTGTCGACCAGGGCCTTCGCCTTGATCCAAGGCATCATGTCGCGAAGCTTCTCACCCACCTGCTCGATCGGGTGCCCGGCCATACGGGCGCGCATCGCCTTGAATGAGGTCTGGTTGACGCGGTTCTCGAGCATCCAATCGCGGGTAAACTTGCCCGACTGGATGTCGGCCAGCACACGCTTCATCTCGGCCTTGGTGGCCTCGTTCACGATACGCGGCCCACTCACATATTCGCCGAACTCGGCGGTGTTCGAGATCGAGTAGTTCATATTGGCGATGCCGCCTTCGTAAATGAGGTCGACGATGAGCTTCACCTCGTGCAGGCACTCGAAGTAGGCCATCTCGGGCGCGTAGCCCGCCTCGACCAGGGTCTCATAACCGCCCTTGATGAGCTCGACGAGCCCGCCGCAGAGCACCACCTGCTCCCCGAAGAGATCGGTTTCGCACTCCTCGCGGAACGTGGTCTCGATCACGCCAGCACGGCCGCCGCCGATCGCTGCCGCATAGCTCAAGCCGAGATCATGGGCATTGCCGGAAGCGTCCCGATGAATCGCGATGAGGCAAGGAACCCCCCCGCCGCGCTGATATTCGGAGCGCACGGTATGGCCGGGCCCCTTCGGTGCCACCATCAGCACGTCGATGTCGCCGCGCGGTTCGATGAGGTTGAAGTGCACGTTGAGCCCGTGGGCGAACATCAGGGCCGAGCCGTTCTTCATGTTCGCGGCGAGATGGTCGCGGTAGATGTCCGCCTGAATCTCGTCGGGCGTGAGCATCATCATCACATCGGCCCATTTTGCGGCTTCCGCGACCTCCATGACCGGCAGCTTCTCCGCTTCGGCTTTTTTCGCGGAGCCGGAACCTTTGCGCAGAGCAACCGCGACGTTCTTTACCCCTGAATCACGAAGGTTGAGCGCATGCGCATGGCCCTGGCTGCCATACCCGACGATGGCGACCTTCTTACCCTTGATGAGATTGATGTCGGCATCACGGTCGTAATAAACACGCATGAGCATTCCCTTCTGGAGCCGGACGCCCGCCGCAAAGAAGCCTTGGGGGCGCGTCGAATTCGATGGCGTGGCTCTTAGGGGAGGCTCGCCGCCGCGTCAAAGCATGTCACAGAACGAAGCAGGAGGGCGGTTGAGTGGCGGAATTGCGAAACCCATTGCAGGTCCTTGAAACTGCAATATAGCCATATTACAGCTATGAAGACGATCATCTTGTCTCACTCGGCCGCTCGGGACCTCGACAAACTTCCGCGAGAAGCGAAAATCTCGGGTTACGAAGGCGCTCGTCACCTATGCGATGAGCGGCAAGGGCGATGTCAAGAAATTGAGTGGCAGAGATGGCGTGCGCATGCGGGTCGGATCATATCGTGTGATTTTTGCGGAGGACACGACCACGGTTTTGGCGATCTATATCGGGCGCCGAATGACCGCCACTTATAGGAGAGGCTGACCATGGCCGTCGAGATCCATCCCCAGTTGCTGCGCTCTCAATCAGGTGACGAACTCGTGGTGCTCACCCGCGCCGAATACGATGCGCTCAGTAGCGCGGCGGCCGAGGCTCTCGAGGATGCCGCCGACATCGCGATCTACGACGCGCGTATAGCCGATCTCCATAGCGGGCGTGACGCGATTTTGCCTCCCGAAATTTCGTCCGCGATTCTCCGTGGCGAGAGCTTGCTTCGCGCCTTGCGAAAATGGAGAGACATGACTCAGCTTCACCTCGCGCACCGCACGAACTTGACACAAGGCTATCTCAGCGAACTTGAGGCCGGTCGTAAGACCGCAACGCCGCA
>JAFBAS010000129.1 GCA_019247605.1 Hyphomicrobiales bacterium | reverse complement strand
TTCATCGTCGAATATGTGGCCCAGACGCGCGGCTGGTTCTACACGCTCATGGTGCTTTCGACCGCGCTTTTCGACCGCGCGCCCTTCAAGAACTGCATCTGTCATGGCGTCGTGCTCGGCGATGACCACCAGAAGATGTCGAAGCGGCTGAAGAACTATCCGGACCCGACGGAGGTCTTCGAGGATTTCGGTGCCGACGCGCTTCGTTGGTACATGCTCTCGTCGCCGGTGATGTCGGGCGGCGACATCGCGGTCTCGCGCGCCGATATCGGCAAGGCCATGCGCCAGGCGATCCTGCCGATCTGGAACGCCTATTACTTCTTCACGCTCTACGCCAACATCGACGGCGTGAAAGCGAGGCTGCGCACCGACCAGAAGGGCGTGCTCGACCGCTACGTCCTGGCGAAGACGCGCGAGATGATCGCGGCCGTGCAGGACCGGCTCGACCATTACGATCTGCCGGGCGCTTATGCGGCAGTGCCGCCCTTCATCGAGGCGCTCAACAATTGGTACATCCGCCGCAGCCGCCAGCGCTTCTGGGCCGAAGGTGTTGGGGCGGACAAGCAGGATGCGTTCGACACGCTGTTCACGGCGCTCACCCTGACCTGTCGCGCGCTCGCCCCGCTCCTGCCCTTCGTCACCGAGCGCATCTTCACCGCGCTCACGGGCGAGAAGAGCGTGCATCTCGCCGATTGGCCGGATCTCGGAGAGCTGCCTGAAGAGGCAAAGCTCGTGCGGCAGATGGATCTCGCACGCGAAGTTTGCTCGGCGACCTTGGCGCTGCGCGAAGCGCGGCGTTTGCGCGTGCGATTGCCGTTGCGCAAGCTCATCGTCGCTCACCCGGACGCGGCAATCCTTGCGCCCTTCAAAGACATCATCGCCGACGAGGTGAACGTCAAGACCGTGGAGCTTTCCGACGACCCGCACGCCCATGGCACGCGCGAGCTCAAGGTCAACCCGAAGATCGGCGCCAAGATCGGAGCCAAGATCAAGGAGGTTCTTCCGGCCGCCAAGGAAGGGCGCTGGGTCGAGCGCCAGGATGGGCTCGTGGAGATCGCCGGCATCGTGCTCGAGAAACCGGATTTCGAGATGCGCCTTGTCACCAAGGAAGGCGTGGCGGCCGAACCGATCGCGCGTGGCCTAGGGCTCGTCGTGCTCGACACCACGATCGATCCACTCCTGCAAGCGGAAGGGCGCGCGCGCGACTTCGTGCGCCTCGTCCAGAACGCCCGCAAGGATGCGGGGCTTTCCGTCACCGACCGGATCGCGCTCACGGCCAAGCTCGAGGATGGGCTCGCCGAGGCCATCAAGAACCATGCCGATTACGTGATGGGCGAAACCTTGAGCATCGGGCTCGATCTGCAATCGGAACCCCGCGGCCGACGCGTCGAGGATGAGATCGACGGCATGAAGCTCGTCTTCGCGCTCGAGAAGGCACGCTAATTTTCAAGCGGCCGACGCCAAGGTGTTCGTCGATTATCATGGCCGCCTCGGCTCGCGCCTCCAGGGGCACTTCGTCTCGCGCGGGTTGCGGGTGAGTTTCTGATCGGACGAGACGCGTCGCCACTTCGTCATGCGCGGGCGTCGGCCCCCGCATCCACGCCTTCCTGTCTGCGCGTATAGGGAAGCAAAGGCATGGATGCCCGCGCCGATGCGCGGGCATGACGGGGCGGAGGAAAAGTCGAATCCCTCTTGCCTCTTAACGCAGAATGAAATAAACATATCCTTATGTCATTCTGAGGCCGTCATGGGAAAACTGCTCGTGGGAGACCTTCCCTTCGAAGCCGCTCTGCCGGTGCTTCGCACGGCGGGAGAGGAGACGCGCCTGCGCATCCTGGCGCTTCTCGGTGAAGGCGAGCTCACGGTTTCAGACCTCACGGAAATTCTGGGGCAATCACAGCCCCGCATTTCGCGACATCTCAAGGTGATGGTCGAGGCGGGGCTCTTGTTGCGATACCGCGAAGGTTCCTGGGTGTTCTATCGTCTCGCCGAAGGCACGAAGGAGGCCGCCTTCCTGCGTCGCATCATCGCTTCGCTCGATCGGGACGATCCTGTCATTGGGGCCGATCGGGAGCGTTTCGCCACTGTCCGCAAGCAACGCTCGGCGGCCGCGCAAGCCTTCTTCGCCAAGCTCGCCCCGCAATGGGATCTGATGCGCTCGCTTCATGTGCCCGAGCATGCGGTCGAGGCCGCCATCTCCGAGGTAATCGGGGAGAAGGAGCTGCGCAGCGTACTCGATCTCGGCACCGGCACCGGACAGATACTGAAGCTCGTGGCGCCGCTTGCCGCGCGCGCCGTCGGCGTCGATGCGAGCCATGCGATGCTTTCGGTGGCGCGCGCCAACATGCAGGCGGCGGGGCTCATGAATGTCGACCTGCGCCAAGGCGACATCTACGCCCTCTCCTTGCCGCGCGATGCCTTCGATCTCGTCGTGATTCATCAGGTGCTGCATTATCTCGACGACCCGCAACGTGCCGTGGCGGAGGCGGCGCGGCTCGTCGCGCCCTCCGGCCGGCTGCTCGTCGTCGATTTCGCCGCCCATCAGATGGAGCAATTGCGCGAGAGCTCGGGTCATCGACGGCTCGGCTTCACGCATGAGCAGATCGCCGGCTGGATGCGCGCGGCTGGCCTCGAAACCGCTTCCGTGCGCGACCTCGCCCCGCCCGACGGCGATCCCGGCAAGCTCACGGTGACGCTCTGGCTCGGCCGCGACCTGCGCGTCGTCAACGATGCACCGCCCGCCCTGATGCATGTAGCGTGAAGGGAAGAGCCATGTCCCAGCACAAATTGCCGGTCTCGCGTCTTCCGGGTTCGGCCGGGGTCTCCGTCTCCTTCGAATTTTTCCCGCCGAAAACGCCGGAGATGGAAACGACGCTGTGGGAGGCGGTCTCGCGTCTTGCGCCGCTGTCGCCCGCGTTCGTGTCCGTCACTTATGGGGCGGGCGGCTCGACCCGTGAGCGCACGCACGCGACCGTCAAGCGCATGGTCGACGAGACGGCGCTGAAGCCCGCCGCGCATCTCACCTGCGTCGCCGCCGCGCGCACCGAGGTGAACGAAATCATCCGCGACTACTGGGCGGCGGGCGTGCGCCACATCGTGGCGCTTCGGGGTGATCCGGCGGGCGGGGTCGGCTCGCGCTATGAGCCTCACCCGGAGGGCTATCATTGGTCGACGGATCTCGTCACCGCCGTGAAGGCGATTGGTGACTTCCAGGTCTCGGTCGCCGCCTATCCGGAGCGTCATCCGGAAAGCGAAACGCTCTTTGCCGATATCGCAATGCTCAAGCGCAAGGTCGATGCGGGGGCAGACCGCGCCATCACCCAGTTCTTCTTCGACAACGATGTCTTCTTTCGTTACCTCGACGTGGCGCGCGCGGCGGGCATCGACATCCCCATCGTTCCCGGCATCGTCCCGGTGCAAAATTTCAAGCAAACGGCCGGTTTCGCCAAACGCACCGGAGCGAGCATTCCCGCCTGGATCGCACGGCGGTTCGAGGGGCTCGAAGACGATGTGGCGACGCGCCGCCTCGTCGCGGCGGCGGTATGCGCCGAGCAGGTCGTCGACCTTATCGATCGGGGCGTGACGCACATTCATTTCTACACGATGAACCGTGCCGATCTCGTCTACGCGGTTTGCCATCTCATCGGGCTTCGCCCGACGAAGACGGCCGCGAGCCCGATCGCAGTTGCGGCCGCGTAACCTCAGGCTTTGTCGATGGCATTCCTGCCTCCCGTTTTCGATCCCTCGCGCGTCGCGCAGGAGCTCGCTCGTGCCGCGTCCTCGCGCATCCTCGTGCTCGACGGTGCGATGGGGACGCAGCTCCAGGCGCTCAAATTCACCGAGAGCGATTTCCGCATGGGGCACTTCGCGGATTGGCCGAGGGACCTCAAGGGAAACAATGACCTGTTGACGCTCACCCAGCCGGAGGCGGTGCGTGACATCCATCTCCGCTATTTCGAGGCGGGCGCCGATATCGTCGAGACCAACACCTTCTCCTCGACCTCGATCGCGCAGGCCGATTACGCCATGCAGGAGCTCGTGCCCGAGCTCAACGTCGCTGCCGCCCGTCTCGCGCGCGAAGCCGCGATGCTCGCCGAGAAGCGCGATGGCCGCCCCCGCTTCGTCGCCGGTGCCATGGGGCCGACGAATCGCACCGCCTCGATTTCACCCGACGTCAACAATCCGGGCTTTCGAGCCGTCTCTTTCGACGATCTGCGCAAAGCCTATGGCGAGCAGGCGCGCGCGCTCGTCGAAGGCGGTGCCCATCTCCTCCTCGTCGAGACGATCTTCGACACGCTGAATGCCAAGGCTGCGCTCTTCGCCATCGAGGAGGTTTTTGACGAACTCCAGCTTCGCCTGCCGGTCATCGTGTCGGGCACGATCACCGATCTTTCGGGCCGCACCTTGTCGGGGCAAACGCCGACCGCCTTCTGGCATTCGCTCTCGCATGCGAGGCCCTTTGCGATCGGGCTCAATTGCGCACTCGGCGCCAAGGAGATGCGCGCCCATATCCAGGAGATCGCGCGCGTCGCGGACACGCTCGTCTGCGCCTATCCGAATGCGGGTCTGCCCAACGAGTTCGGGCTCTACGACGAAAGCCCGGAAGCGACCGCCGGCATGATCGGCGAATTCGCGAGCGCGGGCCTCGTCAACATCGTAGGCGGCTGCTGCGGCACGACGCCGGCCCATATCGAAGCGATCGCAGAGGCGGTGAAAGGAAAGGCGCCGCGGCGCGTGCCCAAGATCGCGCCGGCGCTTCGGCTTTCCGGTCTCGAGCCGTTCACGCTCACGCGGGAGATACCCTTCGTCAATGTCGGCGAACGCACCAACGTCACGGGCTCGGCGCGCTTTCGCAAGCTGATCACCGCCGGCGATTTTGCCGCGGCGCTCGACGTGGCGCGCGATCAAGTCGCGAACGGCGCGCAGGTGATCGACGTCAACATGGATGAGGGCCTGCTCGACTCTCAAAAAGCGATGGTCGATTTCCTCAGCCTCGTCGCGTCCGAGCCCGACATCTCGCGCGTGCCGGTGATGGTGGATTCCTCGAAGTTCTCCGTCATCGAGGCGGGGCTCAAATGTTTGCAAGGCAAGGGAATCGTGAACTCCATCTCGCTGAAGGAAGGCGAGGAGAAATTCATCGCCGAGGCGAAGCTCGTGCGCCGTTATGGCGCCGCCGTCGTCGTCATGGCGTTCGACGAGAAAGGGCAGGCCGACACGGCGGAGCGCAAGGTCGCGATTTGCGCGCGCGCCTACAGGATCCTCACCGAGGAGGTGGGCTTTCCGCCTCAGGACATCATCTTCGATCCGAACATCTTCGCGGTCGCGACCGGGATCGAGGAGCACGACAATTACGGCGCGGACTTCATCGCGGCCGCTACGGCCGTGCGCGAGAAGCATCCGCTCGTCCACATCTCGGGCGGCGTCTCGAATCTTTCGTTCTCGTTCCGCGGCAATGAGCCGGTGCGCGAGGCGATGCATGCCGTCTTTCTTTACCACGCGATCAAGGCCGGCATGGATATGGGCATCGTCAATGCGGGCCAGCTTGCCGTCTATGACGAGATCGAGCCCGAGCTGCGCGAGGCTTGCGAGGATGTGGTGCTCAACCGCCATCGCGAGGGAGCGCCAAGCCCGACGGAACGGCTTCTCGCGCTCGCGGAGCGTTTCCGCGGCAAGGGCAAGGCCGCCCCCGAGAAGGATCTCTCCTGGCGGCAATGGCCGGTCGACAAGCGCCTCGAGCATGGGCTCGTCAACGGCATCACCGATTTCATCGAGGCCGACACCGAGGAGGCCCGGCTGGCGGCAAAGCGACCGCTCGACGTCATCGAAGGCCCGCTCATGGCCGGCATGAACGTGGTCGGCGACCTCTTCGGCAGCGGCAAGATGTTCCTGCCGCAGGTGGTGAAATCGGCGCGCGTGATGAAACAGGCGGTCGCCTATCTTCTGCCCTTCATGGAGGAGGAAAAGAAGGGAAGCGGAGCGTCCGAACGTGCCGCCGCCGGCCGCATCGTCATGGCCACCGTGAAGGGAGACGTGCACGACATCGGCAAGAACATCGTCGGCGTCGTGCTCCAATGCAACAATTACGAGGTGATCGATCTCGGGGTCATGGTGCCGGCGCGCAAGATCCTCGACGTGGCGCGCGAGAAAAAGGCCGATCTCGTCGGCCTTTCGGGGTTGATCACGCCTTCGCTCGACGAGATGTGCTTCGTCGCGTCCGAGATGGAGCGCGAAGGCTTCGACATTCCCTTGCTGATCGGCGGGGCGACGACGAGCCGCGTGCACACGGCGGTGAAGATCCACCCGAACTACGCGCGTGGACAGGCGATCTACGTCACTGACGCGAGCCGGGCCGTGGGCGTGGTCGCAGCGCTCATATCGCCCGAGCAGAAGGCGCCTTACGTCGATACCTTACGCGCCGAATACGCGAGGGTCGCCGATGCCCATGCGCGCGCGGAGGCCGACAAGACGCGGCTCTCTCTGGAGAGGGCGCGGGCCAACGCGCTGAAGCCCGATTGGGCCGGCTACCGGCCACCGAAGCCTTCCTTCATCGGCACCCGTAGTTTCCGCGATTTCGATCTTGCCGAGCTCGTGCCCGTGATCGATTGGACACCTTTCTTCCAGACTTGGGAGCTGAAAGGGCGCTTTCCCGAGATTTTGTCGGACGAGAAGCAGGGCAAGGCGGCGCGCGAGCTTTACGAGGACGCGCAGCACATGCTCGAGCGCATCGTGAAGGAGCGCTGGTTCCGCCCGAATGCCGTCGTCGGCTTCTGGCCGGCAAACGCCGACGGCGACGACATCATGCTCTTTGCGGATGAGAGCCGCAGGGAGCAGCGAGCGAAGCTCTTCACCTTGCGTCAGCAACTCGTGAAGCGGGACGGGCGGCCCAATCTCGCGCTTGCCGATTTCGTCGCTCCTCGCGAGACGGGCCTTGCCGACTATGTCGGCGGCTTCGTCGTGACCGCGGGCGCCGAGGAAGCCTTGATCGCGGACCGCTTCGAGCGGGCCAACGATGATTATGGCTCGATCCTCGTGAAAGCTCTCGCCGACCGGATTGCGGAAGCCTTCGCCGAGCGCATGCACCAGCTCGTCCGCAAGGAGCTTTGGGGCTATGCGCCGGAAGAAGCATTGTCGAACGAGGAGCTGATCCGGGAGAAGTATCGCGGCATTCGCCCCGCTCCGGGCTATCCGGCGCAGCCCGATCACACTGAGAAGGAGACGCTGTTTCGCCTCCTCGGCGCGGAGAAGGAGACCGGCGTCACGCTCACCGAGAGCTTCGCCATGTGGCCCGGTGCCTCGGTCAGCGGCCTCTACCTCTCCCATCCGGACGCGCATTATTTCGGCGTCGCCAAGATCGAGCGCGACCAGGTCGAGGAATATGCGCGGCGCAAGAGCTGGGCGATCGCCGAAGCCGAGCGCTGGCTCATGCCCATCCTCAACTACGAGCCTTCGTCTTACGCGGCGCGGGTTGCGGCCGAATGAAGCGGCTGCGATAAGGAGAGGCTGTTTTCCTCCCTCGCTCTCGAGCTTCCCGCATGCCGGAACGTAAAGAACGTGGCCGCTCCCGTATTCGCTTTGAGGATGCGCGGTTTCTCACGGGGAAGGGCCGCTATGTCGATGATCTCGAAGCTCCGGGCGCGCTTCATGCGCATCTCCTGCGCTCGCCCTTCGGGCATGCGCTGATCCGCTCGATCGATGTCTCGGCAGCGTCCGCCATGCCGGGCGTGGCCGGCGTCTTCACCGCGCAGGATTTGCGGCAGGACGGGCTCGGCCATCTTACCTGCGCCGTCAAGGTCGCGACGATCGGCCCGCTCATCATTCCACCGCGTCCGGCGCTCGCCGAAGGACGCGTGCGTCATGTCGGGGATCCGGTGGCGTTCGTGGTCGCCCGCAGCAAGGAGGAGGCGCGCGACGCGGCCGAGCAGATTGCGGTCGAATACGACGAGCTTCCCGCCGTCACTGATTCTGCGGCCGCGATCGAGGCCGGCGCACCGCTTGTCTGGGACCAGGCGCCAGGCAATATCGCCTTCCGGTTCCAGAAGGGAGACCGCGACGCCGTCGATGCCGCGTTCGCGACCGCGGCGAGGATCGTCGAGCTCGACCTCGTGAACAATCGCGTCGTCGCGGCGCCGCTCGAGCCACGCGCTGCGATCGGCAGCTTCGATGCGCAAGAGGAGACCTTGCGCCTCGTGCTCACCGGGCAAGGCGTGCACGGCATTCGCGATCAGCTCGCGCGCGACGTCTTCCACCTGCCGCCCGAGCGCATTCACCTCGTGGCGCCCGATGTCGGGGGCGGCTTTGGAACGAAGAACTTCCTTTACCCCGAATGGGTCCTCGTGCTCTTCGCCTCGCGTCGGCTCGGCCATCCGGTGAAGTGGGTCTCGGACCGCAACGAGGATTTTCTTTCTTCCGCTCAAGGTCGCGACAACATCACCCATGCCCGCCTTGGGCTCGATGCCGAAGGACGCTTCCTCGCGCTCGACGTCTCGACGCTTGCAAATATGGGCGCCTACATCTCCTCGGCCGGGCCGGGGCCTTCCACGAACTCGTCCTCGACCGCGCAGGGCGGCGTTTATGAGATTCCGGCGGTCTTCCTGGATGTGCGCGGCGTCTTCACCAACACGGTGCCGATCGACGCCTATCGCGGCGCCGGCAAGCCCGAGGCGAACTACGTCATCGAACGACTGATCGATCTTGCGGCGCGCGAGACCGGCCGCAGTCCCGCGGAGCTGCGCCGGCGCAACATCATCAAGCGGGTTCCCTATCGCTCGGCTCTCGGCATGCAGATCGAAGACGGGGAGTTCGCCGAGAACCTCGAGAAGGGCCTCGCGCTCGCCGACCACGCGGGCTTCAAGGCGCGCCGTGCCGAGGCCAAGCGCCGCGGCAAGCTGCGCGGCCTCGGGATTGCCTGTTATCTCGAGACCTCACGCGGCCAGCCGGGTGAATCCGCTGGCGTGCGCTTCGAGGCCGACGGACAGGTGGCGCTCGTTTCAGGCACGCAGTCGAACGGCCAGGGCCACGAGACGAGCTTCCCGCAAATCGCCGCCGATCTTCTCGGACTCCCGATCGAGCGTTTCCGCTTGGTGCAGGCCGACACGCGGCTCGTGCCGAAGGGCGGCGGCCATGGCGGCGCGCGCTCGCTGCATATGGGCGGCGCGGCGCTTGTGAAGGCAATCGAGCGCGTGATCGACAAGGCGCGCCGCATCGCGGCCCAACTCCTGCAAGGCAAGGCGGAGGACCTCGTCTTCTCGGAAGGCGTCTTTTCCTTCGCCGACGCCAGGGATCATCGCAGCGTCGATCTCCTTTCGGTGGCGCGGGCCGCGTGCGACCCGACACAGTTGCCGCCCGCAATGGCGCCGGGCCTGGATTGTCATTTCGACGATCCGGCGGACCTCTTCACATTTCCAAACGGATGCCATGTGGCGGAGGTCGAGATCGACCCGGACACCGGACGGGTCACGCTCCAGCGCTATGTGGGCGTGGACGATTTCGGCGTCTTGATCAATCCCATGCTTACGCTTGGCCAGGTGCATGGCGGATTGACGCAAGGTATCGGCCAGGCGCTGCATGAGCACACCGCTTACGAGGATGGCTCGGGCCAGCTGATGAGCGCCTCTTTCATGGATTACGGGTTGCCGCGCGCCGACGACCTTCCCGATTTCGGCATCGGCTTCAACGAGGTGCCGACCAAGGCGAACCCGCTCGGCGTGAAAGGATCGGGGCAAGCCGGATGTATCGCGGCGCCGCAGACCGTGATGAACGCCGTTCTCGATGCGCTCGCCCCGCTCGGCATCGCCCGCCTCGACATGCCCGCGACGCCGCAGCGCATCTGGGAAGCGATTCACCGCGTTGACGCCCGCGCCAAAGCGTCAGAAAAACAGTAACATTTGCTATTATATGGGTGACAAACGCCGCGCAGGCTTTTAGGCATGCGGGCGCGCTGGGCGAAGCGCCGGCGCCATCAGGCGCGAGGAGAGTGTCACGAACGAGGTTCCCGAACGCGATTGGCTTTTTCCCGCGATTCTCGCGACGCTTCTCGTCGGAAGCGCGATCTCTTTCTCGCTCGCCTATGCGAGCGGTCACATCGTGCCGCACCAGGAGCTGCGGATCACTTCGGACCACGCCGCCACCCATTCTGGAGGCGAGGAGCCGATGGTGTTGAGGGTGCACGGCCCGAGCGGAGAGTGAGGGCTCGACGCGGTTTTCAGGGCTCCTCACCGGCCTTGATTTTGCTTAGTATTACGTGAATCAAACAGCAGTGCACGCTGGCAGCGATATTAGCCCGCCCTGTTCCGTCGGGCGTCAGATGGTCGGATATCGAAGCCTTGCTTCTTGCCGTGGGTGCGGAGCAATACTGGACCGTGGTTCGCGCGTGCGATTTCTGTTGAACGGAGTCGAAGCCGTATTCCATCGGCCTCATCCACGGCCGGAAACGGACAGAGGCGCGATTACTTCCGCGCCTCTACCACGAGCGCCTGCAGCGGGCCTTTGAACGGCCCTTTTCCGAAACGCTCGGCGATCGCGGCAGCCACGGCTTCGGTCGCGGCTTGCAAGCCGCCCGGCTCGATCGACTCGATCTCCGCGCCCAAAGGTGAGCCTTGGCACATGCCGAGCGCAGGGCCGCGAGCATCGGGTGCCCCGCCTTCGAGCGCAACCGTCTCGATGACGCAATCGTCGAAGCCGGCGGCCTTGAGATCGGCGCTGATCCTCTTCTCGTCGTGGTAGCCGCAGGGCACGCGCTCCATGAACCAGGTCGGATGCTTCGGATGGCGGCGCCGGAGGGCGACGACTGCCGCTTCGATCACCGGGATCGTGTCGATCCGGTCCCAGACACTGAAGACAAAGCGACCCTCCGGCTTGAGCACACGTCGCGCCTCACGAAAAGCCTGGAGTTTGTCTGGAAAGAACATAACGCCGAATTGGCAGATCACCGCATCGAAGCTGTCGTCCGCGAACGGCAGGGCTTGCGCGTCCGCTTGCTTGAAATGGACACGTGCCACGCCCGGCCGCTTGGCGGCATGATCGAGCATCGGCTGGTTGAGATCGGTCGCCGTGATGCGCACCGCGGGCGCAAGACCCGTTGCGAGCGCCTCGGTGACGATGCCGGTCCCGGCCGCTGTTTCCAAAAGCTCACCGGTCTTCATGTCGGATAGCCGCTTCGCCACGTCCCGCGCATAGGGCGCGAAGAGCAGCGCACCCATGTGCTCGTCGTAAAGTTGGGGAATGGAGCCGACGAACGCGGAGTCGTTTTGTGCCGTGGGTCCTACCTCCTCTTTCTTGCTTTCAGGTCTCGATCCAATCGCGCGGAAAAAGCCACGATCTTGATGGCCAGCCATCATATCCATGAAGATTTGGGTGAACAGACGGTCCACCCGGACCATTGTCTTGCCGCCATCGACATGGCACGGTTCGAGCACGCAAAATATGGATAGAGGGAACCGAAAAAGGGAGGATGCACCATGGCACATTCCGGCAGTTGCTTTTGCGGCGCGGTCGAGATCGAAGCCTCCGGCTCGCCCGAGGCGATGGGCTATTGTCATTGTCGCTCCTGCCGGTCCTGGTCCGGAGGGCCGGTGAATGCCTTTAGCCTTTGGAGACCCGATGCGGTGCGCGTCACGCGAGGAGCCGAGCACGTCGCGACTTTCGCCAAGACGCCGATGAGTGAGCGCCAATATTGCGCCAAATGCGGTGGGCATCTGATGGCCAATCATCCCCCGCTCGGCCTCGTCGATGTTTTCGCCGCCACGCTCCCGACGCTCGACTTCGCTCCGGGCGTTCATGTCAACTACGCCGAGAGCGTCCTGCCGATTCGTGATGGCTTGCCGAAGCTCAAGGATTTTCCGAAAGAATTCGGCGGTTCGGGCGAGGTCATGGCCGAATGAGCGCCGCCTGAAGTCAAGAGCGGTTCGTTCTAGCCGGAAGCCGCTGATGCGGCGCTCTCGTGCCGCTCCCAATAATGGTGGGAATATTGGTCGCGGCACGCCTCTCTCAACCGCTCTTCGGAGCGAAGGTCGGCACTCGCGCGACCGGGCGCGAGCGCCGAGAGATCCATGGGGGCGCGCCCGGAAAGTATCCATTCGGCCAGGACTTCGCCCACCGCTGGCGCGATCGAAAGGCCACCCACACAACATCCGCCAGCGATGAAGAGTCCCCGCACCTCCGGCACGGGCCCGACCGTATGCTCCCCATCCGCCGTCATCGTCGGCAGCCCGCCCCGATGCTCGCGCAGAGCGATATCCTTTCCGAGCCGTGCAAAGATCGGAAGTTGATCGCGCACGCTGTCGGCGAGGCGGCGCAGCACATGGAGGTCGAGGTTCAAGTCCTTGATGTCGAAGCCCGGGGCAAGTTGCGCCATGTCATATTGAATGGGCGTTTTCTCGTACCCGCCCAACATGAGCCCGCCATTATCCGGCCTGACATAGACATTCGCATCGATGATGCGCGTGATCGGCTGGTTCGGCTCGACGCCCGGGATGGGCTCGGTGATCAGGAGCTGGTGCCGGGTCGGGATCATAGGAACGCGAGATGAGGCGAACGAGGCCACGAGCCTCGTCCAGGCGCCGGCGGCATCCACGACAAAGCGGCAGGAAATCTCTCCCTTGTCCGTGCTCACCCCCTTGACCGCTCCATCCTCGATCGTGATGCCGGTCACCCGCGTGTGCGGCAGCATTGCGGCCCCAAGCTTGCCCGCCGCTCTCGAGTAGCCGACCGGAATTTGCGCGGGCTCGAGGTAGAGATCTGTCGGCGCGAACGTCACTGCGCGAATGCCGCGCGTCTCGAGGAAAGGCATCTTTCTTTTCGCCTCATCGGGCGAAATGAATTCGAGCTCGACCCCGAGCCGACGCCCGCGCGCCACCTCCTCCTCGAGCTGCGTTTCATGCTCGGGAAGGCGGGCGATCTTGAGCGCTCCCGGCTGGTGATAGGTGAAGGGCTCGCCCGTGTCCTTGGCGAAGCTCTCGATCTTCTTGACCGCGAGCCGCGCGAGCCGCGTCACCAGCTCGCTGCGGCGCACCTGCGAGGTGAGCCCAGCGGCGCGCGGCGAGGTTTGCGAGGCGAGGTCATGCATGTCGACGAGCGCGACGGCGAGCCTTCGCGCCTTCGCCAGATGGAAGGCGACGCTCGAGCCGAGCGCACCTGACCCGATCACGACGACGTCGGTCTCGCTGATCATCTCGTTCCTCGTTTTCGCTGCTTCGTTTCCGGCGGCCGCCGGCGGCGAACGAACGACAGAACCCGTCAGGTATTCATACTCGTCTGAACGCCGATCATCGTTCATACAACGACTTACGCATCGCCACAAAGCAACACGTTAACCAGGATCAGTTCGATGGATTCTAGCGATGTACAGAGAAACGATCCAGAATGGAAATAATCCTGGACATGGCGGTGAAGAGTTTGCTTTGATCGTGCTTCACGTGAGCAAGCCAATTCTTCCTGCCCCTACCGGCGCTGAAGCGACCGGAACCTATCCGAATCGGAGAGGGAGCGGGAATGGCCGAGGGTCAGTCCGCTCACCCAGCGGGAGGAGAGATGTCAATGAAAGACTATGAGCTCCATCTTTGGGACGAATTCAGATCCGGTCGGCTGAACCGCCGCGAGCTATTGCGTCTGGCCTCGGTCGCAGGCGTTTCGCTCAGCGTCTTCGGGGTTGCGGGGCCACGAAGCGCGACGGCGCAAACGGAGCCCAAGCGCGGCGGCACGCTTCGGCTGGCGGCGCAATATCCGGGCAAGGACCCGGAATCCGTGACGGCGTCGAACGCCGGCGAGGTGTTCACTTACCAGCCGTGCCTCGAATATCTTTGCTATCCGCGCGAGGATTGGACGCTCGATCCGCGCCTTGCCACCTCCTGGAAAGCCGAGCCCGATCCGAAGACCTGGGTCTTCAGCATTCGCCAAGGCGTGAAATGGCATGACGGGTCGCCGCTCACGACCGACGACGTGGTCGCGACCTTCGAGCGCCTGCTCGACCCGAAAGTCGGGTCCTCCGCGGGCTCCATCTACAAGGGCGTGCTCTCCTTCGGAAACGTCGAGAAGATCAGCGACACGGATGTGCGCTTCCATCTCGACAAGCCCTTCGTCGATTTTCCCTATCTGGTTTCCGGTTTCGCCTATCAATCGGCGATCCTTCCCAAAAATTACGAGATGGGTTCCTTCACGAAGGGCGGCATTGGGACCGGACCCTTCGTGCTCAAGGAATATGTGCCCCACCAGCATGCCGAGTACGTCGCGAACAAGGACTATTGGGGCAAGGGGATGCCCTATTTGGACGCGCTCAAGGTCCTCTACTTCGCCGAGGAATCGGCGACCGTGCTCGCGATGCAGGCGGGTGATATCGACATCTACCCGGTGGTTCCGCTCAAGGGCGGCGAGCCGATCCTCAACAACCCCAACTTCAAAATCCTGCGGCACGCCTCCGCGGACTACCGTTCGATCCACATGCGCGTCGATCAGGCGCCGTTCACCGACAAGCGCGTGCGCCAAGCGGTCGCTTACTGCATCAACCGCGAGGCGCTCGTGAAGTCGCTCTTCAATGGCGCCGCCACGGTCGCCAATGATCACAGCTTCGCGCCTGTGTATGTCGACACGCAGCTCGCCAACAGCGAAATCCCGCAACGCAAGCAGGATTACGAGAAGGCGAAGGCGTTGCTGAAGGAGGCCGGCGTCAACAGCGTCGATGTCACGCTCACCACCGGCCAATATCTCGAGATGCCGCAATATGCCGTGGCACTCAGGGAATATTGCAAGCCGGCCGGCATCAACATCAACGTCAATGTCATGCCCATCGACCAATATTACGGGTCAGGGGACAACCAGCCCTGGCTCGTGGTCCCCATGGGCGAGACCGATTGGGCGGCGCGCGGAACGGTGGCTCAGGCCATCATCCCCGAATTTCCGACCGGAGCGCTTTGGAACTCGGCGCACTGGACCAATCCACAGTTCGACAAGCTCTTCGCCGATTACAATGCCGAGCTCGACCATCGGAAGCGCCAGCAGCTCGCGCTCGAACTTGCCAAGATCCAGCATGAGGAGCTGCCCGTCATCATCAGTTATTGGATCGAGGCGCAGCGAGCGACCACGAAGGCGGTGAACGGCTTCCCGACAGCGCCCGACAACTTCATCGATCTGAGGGCGACCTGGCTTTCGTCATAAGCAGGGCTCTGGCGGTAGAGAAGGGGAGCTAGGCGCGGCGTGGGTCGCTTCCTCGTCAAACGTCTCGCCTTGGCTTTCGTCACGCTTCTTTGCGTGTCGATCATTCTGTTCGTGGTGGCGCAGGTGATGCCCGGCGATGTCGGGCGCGCCATCCTCGGCCCCTACGCGACCGAAGTGCAGGTGCGGGCGCTCGATCATCAGCTCGGCGTCGATCGCCCGCTCCTCGAGCGCTATTCATCCTGGCTCGGCGGCTTCGTGCAGGGCGAATGGGGAAATTCCTTTTTGCTGCACCGCCCGGTCGCCACGATTGCATTCGACCGCCTTTACAACTCGCTCATCCTCGGCGGCTTTGCGCTTCTCCTGATCGTGCCGACCTCGATCGGTTTCGGGGTGCTCGCCGCGCTGAAATACGGAAAATGGCCTGACCGCCTCATCTCCGTCGCGGGGCTCTCCCTCATCGCGCTCCCGGAGTTCGTGACCGGAATCATCGTGCTCGTGATCTTCGCGGTCGAGCTCGGCTGGCTGCCGGCTTCATCGCATGTTCCCACGCTCAACCCGCTCGACTGGTTCCGGCAGCTCCTCTTGCCTTCCATTCCACTGATGTTCGTCCTTTTCGGTTACATTTCTCGGATGGCGCGAGCCGGCACGGTCGAGTCGCTGCGCTCGAATTACGTGCGCACCGCGATCCTCAAAGGTTTGCCGAGAAGCACGGTCATTTGGCAGCACGTTCTGCGCAATTCGCTCCTGCCGACGATCACCGTCATCAGCGTCCAGACCGGATATCTCGTGGGCGGGCTCGTCGTGACGGAGACGCTGTTCAACTATCCGGGGATCGGCAAGCTCGTGCTCGATTCCGCCGTCCAGCACGATCTCCCGGTTCTCCAAGCAACCGTGCTCATGGTGGCGGTGCTCTACATGGCGCTCACCCTTCTTGCCGATGTCCTTTACACGCTCCTCAATCCTCGTGTCCGCCTTGCCGCCTAGCCTCGGCAGCGGGGAGCTGCCGGCGCGGCGCCCACCCGATCGGTCGGAGGGGATCGTCGCCGCCGAGCCAAAAATTGCGACCTCGAGCGTTCCGAGCCTGAAGGCGCGGGGCCTCGCGACCGGGCGCACGCGGGAAGTTCTTCGCGCCTTGTGGCGCTCGAAGACCTTCTTGATCGGCGCGGGGATCGTCCTCTTCTGGGTGCTCGACGCGATCTTCTGGCCGTTCTTTGTCCCCTACGATCCCGAGGGTCTCGTCTCGCCGGCCACTCTGCAGCCGCCCTCCGCCGAGCATCTCTTCGGCACTGACGATCTCGGACGCGATATTTTCTCGCGCACGCTCGCGGGCGCGCGGCCGACGCTCACGGTGGCGCCGCTCGCGACCGCGCTCGGAGTCGCAGGTGGAATCCTGGTTGGGCTCTTCACCGGGTATTACCGAGGAATTGCGGACGACATCGTGATGCGCATCGTGGACGCGCTTCTCGCCTTCCCGCTCATCATCATCGCCGTCCTGGTGATTTCGATCCTGGGCCCCTCGATCACCAACGTCATCCTGGTGATCGGCATCGTCTTCATGCCGATCGTGGCGCGAACGGTGCGCTCGGCGGTGCTCGTCGAACGACAGCGCGAATACGTGGCCGCCGCGAAGCTTCTCGGGAACTCCGATCTCTACATCATGTTCGCCGAGATTTTGCCGAACATCATGGGGCCGATCGCGGTCGAGATCACCATCCGCCTCGGCTACGCGATCTTCACCTCGGCGACCCTGTCATTTCTGGCGCTCGGCATTCAGCAGCCATCGCCCGATTGGGGCCTCACGATCAGCATCGGGCGCGTCTTCCTGCAGACCGCCCCGTCCGAGGTCTTGTTCCCGGCCGGGGCTCTCGCCACGCTCATAGTCGGCGTCAATCTCATCGCGGACGGGCTACGACAAGTGCTCGAGGAATGACCGAAATGGAGACCGCGACGAGTCTTCCGGAAGCCGGCGCTCTCGTCGTCGAGCATCTGACGATCAGCTATCTGCGCCGCGAACGGGTGCTGCCCGTTCTGACCGACGTGTCCTTCCACATCGAGCCCGGCGAAGCCTATGGGCTCGTCGGCGAATCGGGTTGCGGCAAGACCACGATGGCGATGGCGGTCATGTGCTATTTGCCAGCGAATGCGCGGATCGAGGCTGGCCGGATCAAGCTTCAAGGAATCGACCTCACCGAGGCCGGCCAAGCGCAGCTTCGCAGCCTGCGCGGCAACCGGATGGCGATGGTCTATCAGGATGCCGGCAGCGCGCTCAATCCCTCGCTCACGGTCGGCCGCCAGATCGCCGAGGTTTACCGTTTCCACGCTGGCCTCGACCCGAAGACGGCACTCGAGGCCGCAGGTGCGATGCTGGAGACGGTGCAAATCGCCGACCCTGCCCGCATGTTGCGCCGCTACCCGCATGAGCTCTCGGGTGGACAGCAGCAACGCGTCATGTTCGCCATGGCGCTCGCCACCAATCCCGCCCTTCTGGTGCTCGACGAGCCGACGACGGGGCTCGACACCACGGTGGAAGCGGAAGTGCTCGACCTCGTCTCGCGCTTGCGCAGCAAATTCAGCGCCTCGATCCTCTTCATCAGCCACAATCTCGGCATCGTGGCCCGAATGTGCGAGCGCGTGGGCGTTCTCTATGCCGGGCGCTTGATCGAGGAAGGCGCCGCGCGCGAAATCTTCTCCGATCCGCGCCACCCCTACACGCTCGGCCTCACGCGCTGCGTCCCAAACCGCCTCATGCGCAAGGACGCGCACAGGCTCGACCCCATTCCGGGTTCGCTGCCGCCCTTGGGTCTTGCGGTTCGTGGGTGCGTTTACGAGCCGCGCTGCCCCCTCGCACGGCCTCGCTGCCGCGAAGAGGATCCACCGCCTTTCGCCTCCGGCGAAAACCGGGTGAGCCGATGCTTTTTTCACGACGAGGTTCCAGGCATCGCGCCAAGCGCCGAGGCTTTGCCGAGCGCTCGCGTAGGCGGCATCGCGGAGGAGCTGTTGCGCGTCGAGGATTTAAGCAAGCGCTACGGAGTCGGCGCCAATCAGGTGGTCGCTCTCGACGATGTCTCGATCGCGCTCGAAGCAGGAGAAATCCTGGGCCTCGTGGGCGAATCCGGAAGTGGCAAATCGACGCTGGCGAAATGCGTGGTGGGGCTGTTGGAGTCTTCCGAGGGCGAGATCGAGTTCGACGGCAACCGGCTTTCGCGCCTTGCCGATTGGCGAAAGCCCGAGCTGCGCCGCAAGCTGCAGATGGTGTTCCAAAATCCCGACACCACGCTCAATCCGAGCCATACGGCAAGACGCATTCTCACACGTGCCGCGCGGCTTCTCTCCACGGGACGCTCACCTTCGGATCTGGACCAGCGCGTCGCTTCGCTCGCCGAGGCGGTGCAGTTGCGACCCCATCATCTCGATCTGCGGCCGTTCTTCCTTTCGGGAGGGCTGAAGCAGCGCGTCGCGATCGCGCGCGCTTTCGCGGGTTCCCCCGCGCTCGTGCTTTGCGACGAGCCGACCTCGGCGCTCGATGTCTCGGTGCAAGCAACGATCCTCAACCTTCTCGTCGATTTGCAAGCCAAGCAGCGCGTCGCCTACCTATTCATCTCGCATGATCTCGGCGTCGTGCGTTACCTCGCCGATCGCATCGCGGTCATGTATCTCGGCCAAATCATCGAGATCGGTCCGGCGCAGGATGTCTTCAGCCCGCCGCACCACCCCTACACCGAGGCGCTTTTGTCGGCCATGCCGACCATCGACGAGACCCAAGGCGCGCGCATCAAGTTGTCGGGAACGATGCCGAACCCCGCGAACCCTCCTTCCGGCTGCAGGTTCCACACGCGCTGCCCTCGATACCTCGGAGACATTTGCCGCGAACGCGAGCCGCCTTGGCAGGTGAATCGAGAGGAAGATGGGAACTCCCATCGATATCGTTGCCACATCCCGCCTGCCGAACTCGGCGCCGCACAGACAGGAACAATTTCGAGCGCCTCGAATGGCGAGGAGCGTCGGGGAGCCTCGGCGTGAAAGCCGTGCGAGCGAGGCGCGCATGAAAAGCCATGTGCGCGTGGTCGTGGTGGGCGGCGGCGTCGTCGGGGTGAATATCCTTTATGCGCTCGCGAAGAAGGGTTGGTCGGACGTCGTTTTGCTCGAGCGGCGCGAGCTCACATCCGGATCGACCTGGCATGCGGCGGGGCTCATGTCGATCTATTCGACGAGCTATCACGCAAGCAAGCTCTACATGGGCAGCCATGAGGTCTATGCGCAAGTCGAAGCCGAAACCGGACAGAGCGTCGGATTTCATCGCTGCGGCACATTGCGCCTCGCCTCCACCAGGGACCGGCTCGACGAGTACCTTCATTACGTGGACATCGCCGACAGCTTCGGCGCGAAGGTGCAGATCGTCGGTCCTGCCGACGTGCGCCGCCTCTGGCCTCTTGTCGAAAAGACGAGCGACCTTGAAGGCGCGCTTTACCATCCCGAGGATGGGCACGCCGCACCCGCCGATGTGACGCAAGCGCTGGCGCGGGGCGCACGCCTCCTCGGGGCCGAAATCCATCGGCAGACCGAAGTGACCGGGATCGAGCACGCCTCGAACGGAGAATGGCGGGTTAAAACCGCGCAGCGTGAGATCGTTTGCGAGCATGTGGTCCTCGCGACCGGAAGCTTCGCCCGTCAAAACGCCGCCATGCTCGGCCTCGACATCCCGGTCGTTCCGGTCGTGCACCAATATCTCGTGACCGAGGATCTCACCGAACTCTTGGAAGGCCGCAAAAACGGCTCGCCCGAAATGCCGATCCTGCGCGACGACACCGTGCCGGGTTACATCCGCGAAGAGGGCCGGGCGTTGATGTTCGGCCCCTATGACGAGAACCCGCCCTTGTGGGCGCCAGACGGCGTGCCGGCCGATTATGCAGGAGAGCTCTTGGCGCCGGATATCGACGCAACCCTCCCGCATTTCGAGCGCGCGGTTGCGCGCGTGCCGCGCCTGGGGATGATCGGCGTCAAGACTTGCGTGTCGGGCCCGATCGCGATCTCGCCGGACAATCGACCTCTCGTCGGCCCCGCCTGGGATCATGCGAATCTCTGGCTCGCGGAAGGCTTCACCGGCGGCATCGCGATGGGCGGCGGTATCGGACGGGCGCTCGCCGAATGGATCGTCGAGGGCGAGCCCGGCATCGATCTTCATGAGTTCGATCCGCGCCGCTTCGGCGCCTATGCCAACAAGCGCTATGCGAGCATCAAGAGCCGGGAGGCCTTCGGCAACAATTTCGGCGTGAATTTTCCGGATTGGGAATGGCCGGCCGCCCGACCGCTCAAGACCTCGCCGTGTTACGACGTCATGGCGCGGCGTGGAGCCGTGTTCGGTGCCACCTATGGCTGGGAAATTCCGCGCTGGTTCGCGCCCGAGGGCGCCGAGCGCGAGGATCGCCCCAGCTACCGGCGAAGCAACGCCTTCGAGCCGGTGCGCGAGGAATGCCGGGCCGCGCGCGAGCGCGTCGGGCTTTACGATCTCACCTCTGCCGCCAAATACGAGCTTTCGGGGAAAGGCGCCGCAGCGTGGCTCGACCGGCAGCTCGCGACGTGGCTGCCGCGACGCAAAGGCGAAATGGGACTGGGCTATGTGCTGACGCCTTCAGGCGGCGTGCTTTGCGAATTCACCGTCACGCGCCTCGACAAGGATCGCTTCTATCTCGTGGGCTCGACCGCAGCCGAGCGACACAACTTCGACGTGCTCGCCAAGGCTCTGCCGCCAGACGCGAACGTAACTTTACGCAACGTGACCGCGACGCTCGGCGCATTCGCGGTGGTCGGCCCGCAAGCGCGCGAGCTGCTGGCGAGCCTCAGCGATGCCGATCTTTCGAATGCGGCATTCCCCTGGTGTTCGGCACGCAGGATCGCAGTCGGCCTTGTCTCCGACATCCTGGCGTTGCGCACGAATTATGTGGGCGAGCTCGGCTGGGAGCTGCATCATCCGCTCAGTTTTCAGAACCATCTTCTGACGGCGCTTCTCGCGAGTGGAAAGGCCCATGGCCTTTCTTTGGTCGGCAGCCGCGCCGTCGAGGCGCTGCGGATGGAGAAAAGCTACCCGGCACTGTGGCGCGACCTCACGGCGGAACACACGCTCGTGGAATCCGGGCTTTCCCGTTTCATCGATGCGCAAAAGCCTGATTTCGTTGGGCGCGAGGCGCTTCTGAAGCAATCCAGCGAGGGCGTCTCCCGCCGACTCGTGGTCCTTCGGATGGCGTCGGGCGAGGCGAACCCTTACCAGAACGAGACCGTGTATCGGCGCGGCAAACCCGTGGGGCGTATCACCAGCGCCGCCCATGCGCATACGATCGGAACTTGTCTCGCTCACGCCTTCGTGGCGGCCAAGCACGCCGTGGAGGAAACGGAGGTGGAGGTGGCCGTTCTCGGGGAAAGGCGGCACGCCCGCATTGTGAGTCCCTCACCCTGGGACCCCAGGAATCTCCGGCCTCGTGCATGAACCCCGGCTGCCCTTGAAAGCAAGCGTTTGCGCCATGGCAAATTTCGATCGCGCCTGTTTCGTGCCGGGAGGCCGAGTGCGAAGTGACGCGGGCCGCTCGTTACTTCGGCCGCTATCTCGATACCGGGTGCGGCGCTTGCCGCTCCAAGGCTGCCGGTTCCGAGCTTCACGCGATGTCCTCGCCGCGCCCTCTTCGACCCCAGCTCTTGCTTCTTTTGGGCGAAAGAGGCGATTTTCAAGGCCATCGAGCGCAGCCTCGTCGCGAAATTCCGCTTTTCGTGAAGGCCAAGTGTCTCATCCGCCGGAACGCTCAAGCGGATTTACGAGTTCCGTCACGCGGCGCAAAGGGAACACAAGATGAGCACAATCACTCGGCGTGTCTTCGCGATGGGCTTGCCTTTCGCGCTTGGTGCCTGCGCGCCGCGTCTCATGGCTCGCCGCTACCCGCCTCCTCGCTTTCGTGCCCAAGAGGGTTACGGCCCGATCGAGGACGAGGGCTGGCTCGTTCCCGCCGTGAATACCGGGACGATCGATCCCGCCTTTCTCAGGCAGGAAGTCGCCTATTCCGGGCGTGAAGCTCCGGGCACCATCATCGTCGACCCGGCAAGCCGTCATCTCTTCTATGTCCAGGCGGAAGGGCGTGCCACACGCTACGGCGTCGGTGTCGGCCGCGAGGGTTTCGGCTGGAGCGGCGTCGCGAATGTGAGGCGCAAATCCGAATGGCCGGATTGGACCCCGCCCCCACAAATGATTCGGCGGCAGCCGGAACTCGAGGAGTTCGCGGACGGAATGCCGGGCGGCCTCGACAATCCGCTCGGCGCGCGAGCCATGTATCTCTACCAAGGCAGCCGGGACACGCTTTATCGTATTCACGGGACGAACGAGCCGGAGACCATCGGCACCCGCGTCTCCTCGGGATGCATCAGGCTGATCAACCAGGATGTGATCCACCTTTACGATCGCGTGCGCATCGGAACGAAGGTCGTGGTGCGCGGCGGCGCTTCCCCGTCCGAGGACGATGTTTATTCATCGCTTTAACAAAAAGCCGGCGCGTGAGTACTCACGCGCCGGCAGGGAAGATCGAAGTTCTGTACGCCCTAGCGGCAGACCCGCACATAGCCATTGTAGTGGCAGCGCGGGTAGGTCGGATAACCGTAGCCATACCCGGAATAGGGGTAATCATAACCGTAAGCGTAATCCGGGTAATAACCGTAAGGATAAGCCGGGTAGCCATAGTAGCCGCCGTAGTAATAGGGAGAGGCTGCGATCGCTCCGAGCGCTAGCCCGGCTCCGAGACCCGCCGCGCCCCAGCCCCAGCCGCCACCGCGCCAGCCACCCCCATGCCAGCCACCCCCGTGCCAGCCGCCGCCGCGCCAACCCCAGCCTGCTGCCGAGGCGGCTTGAGGCACGAACGCAGCGGCCGCCGCGAGCATGAGCCCCAATGCCAAACCCTTCGTCTTTTGCATGACTTACCTCCTGAGTATTATGCCTGGAGGCGAAGACGGCTCGTACCGCCGTCGCTCGGCCCTGACTTCTGCCTCTCGGCTTGCGTTTCAGGGAGTACAAGCCGCGAGGGGCGCGTGAAGTTCCCCATAAATCTCCGCAAAGTTGAAGGGGTTACCGGTTCAAATCCCCGTCAAGAGATTACATTTCCACCGTTGCGAAGAAACACGGCCAAGGAAGCCGTTCTTGGCCGGACTTGCCTCAGCACTCCGCGACGCTCCGCGCGTCTTCACCCATCAAGGCAACAGCTCGTCAGTCCTTCAAAAACAGAACCGCAGTCTTCTCTGGAATCCGTAATATGGAGAAATCGCGGTTCTATTTGTATTGAGTATATCATCTATTATTAACGTAATCACCGGATAACAAGCACCAGACGAAATTGACGAGTCTTGGCGGAGGCTCTTCGAGCTCATCCAAAGGTCAAACTTGTGCCGATGAGGAGGTTGCTTCGTTGTTTCCTTTGTTCAAACCGAAGGTCGAACGGGATCTTACGCCTCGCCAGGAGGAAGTCGCGGCGGCGGTCGCTTATGACTTCACGCGCAAGGCGTCGAGGGCGGTGCTTCACCAGATCGATCTCTTTCGAAACGACAGGGTCGTGCCGCTGGCCGCAGAGGCATTGAAAGCTTTCACCGCCAAGCTCGAAGGATGCCGCGAGGACGAGAATTTCGATCGGGTCATCGCCTTGCAGGGAGCGTTCGAGGATGCAGTGAAGAGGATGGCGCAAGAGGCCGTAACGGAGCTTTGGGACAGCTTGCGCGAGTGGCATTTGACGCTTGCCGGATCGGGATTGAAGACCGAGCTCGATCGCTACATCGCACTGACCTTCGGCAATATCTGGCGGCATCTCGAGGAGAGGGCGACAAGCGAGGCCAACGCCGTCATCGCGACCATCTCCGGCGAGGCGCTGAACGAGCGGCAGACGGCGCTTGGGAGGGAAAACGTCGGGGCGCATGAGGTGATGGGTCCAAAACGGCCCTGACAGCCGCCAGGAGGCGCCGGCGGGCGGACACGCCGCGAACGCCGCCACCGCGCTTATTCTTTTCAAACCCCTCCTTTCATAAGAAAAACTTATAAGGCTTTCCGGATTATAGGGGCTAATCCGCCTCCTCCGCATGCGCTACATCCCGCGCATGCATGCAAAGGCTCTGAACACCACGGCGATTGCGGCAAGCGCCGCGCCCGGCAAGCCGGTTCTCGCGCTCCTCCCCATCATGGGCGTGGTTCTGATCGCGTTCCTGGTGATCGGCCTCGCGCTTCCTGTCCTGCCTTTGCATGTGCATGACGGGCTTGGGCTGAGCACGTTCGTGGTGGGCCTCGTCACGGGAAGTCAGTTTGGCGCCTCGCTCATTTCGCGCGTTTGTGCAGGCCAGTATTCGGACAGGAGCGGCCCGAAGCTCGCTGTCGTCGCGGGCCTTCTCGCCGCGGCCCTCTCAGGAGCGCTCTACCTGGCCTCGCTCGGATGTGTCCGCACACCATCTTTGTCGGTCTCGATTCTTTTGCTCGGGCGCGCTCTTCTCGGAGGCGCAGAGAGCTTCATCATCACCGGCGCTGTTACTTGGGGCCTTGCGATTGCGGGCGCCTCGAACGCCGGAAGAGTGATCGCCTGGATGGGAATGGCGATGTTCGCGGCACTCGCCTTGGGCGCGCCGGTCGGCACGGCTCTTTACTCGAGCGGTGGCTTCCTTGCCGTGGCCTCGGCAACCGCCCTCATGCCCCTCGTCACCATCGTGTTGATCACGCCACTCTCGGCGGTCGCTCCGCAGCGCGGAGTTCAGATAGGAATTTGGAAAGTGGCGCGCGCCGTCTGGATGCCGGGTTTCGGCTCCGCCTTGAGTAGTCTTGGGTTTGGCGCTTTGCTCGGCTTCAGCTCCTTGCTCGCTGTCCAGCGCGGGTGGAGTCCGGTTTGGCTTCCCTTCAGCGCCTTCGCGATCGCTTTGGTAACGGCCCGTTTGTTCTTTGGCCATTTGCCCGACAAGATCGGGGGCGCAAAGGTCGCGGTGGGCTCGATCTTCCTCGAAGCCGCGGGCCTCGCACTGATCGCGCTCGCGCCGGACCGCGACCTTGCCGCCGTCGGAGCCGCGCTGACGGGAATTGGGTACGCGCTCGTTTACCCGGGGCTGGGCGTTGAAGCCGTTCGTCGGGCTCCGCCGGAAAGCCGTGGGCTCGGTATGGGCGCCTATACGGTGTTTCTCGACGTCGCGCTTGGGTTGGGCACCCCTGTGCTCGGCCTGATCGCCGGCTGGGCAGGGTTAGGTGCCGTGTTTTCCGCAAGCGCGGTCGCGGTGCTCGCAGCATCGGTGATTGCGGTGCGCCTCACGAAATCTGCCTCGCCGGAAGAATCTAGACACTGATGCAGGGCCGTACGATTTTCATCGCGCTGCTCTCGATTGCGGCTGCAACACCAACTCAAGCCCACGAAAGGCAAAGAGCGGGTAGAAATCGGGCAAACGTTCCGCATCCTCTCGGCTTTGCGACGATATGCCTGACACAACGGAGCTGGGAGCATCGTTTTTCACCATGAGGGAGGCGAAAAAAATTTCGGCGAAATACATCCAATTGGCGGATCTCGAGATCGATCCAAGGCATCTCGACGACTACAAAATTGCTTTGAAGGAGCACATTGAAACGGCCATCCGCTCCGAACCCGGCGTTCTCGTTCTTTACGCGGTCGAGCACGAAGATGAACCAGCGCGCATTACGATCTTCGAAGTTTACCGGCACGCGAATGCCTACCGGGAGCATCTCGAAGAGCCGCATTTTAAAAAGTACAAAGCGGTAACCGAGAGGATGGTCAGATCTTTGAAGCTCGTCCCGGCCACACCGATCCTGCTTCGCGCCACGGAAAGTGCCGAGTAAATGCGCCAAGCGGGCGTCTCAGGGGCGATAGCGCAGCGCCCCCACCACCAGGTTGAAAGCCGCCGAAGACTGGCGGCGGCTCGGATAAAAAATATGGTAACCGGAATAGGGTTGGCACCAGTCGGTGAGCACGCGAACGAGGCGGCGCGCCGCAACATGCGGTTCGGCCATGCCTTGAGGAACATAGGCAAGGCCAAGCCCCGCCAGCGCGGCGTTCAGCATCTGCGCGGTGCCGTTGCAGGTAACCTGGCCTTCGACGCGCACCTTGAGCTCGCGGCTGCCTTTTTCAAACTCCCACGCGTAGAGACTGCCGCCATGTGTGGGCAGGCGCAGGTTGATGCAGCTATGTTCGAGAAGGTCTTGAGGTTTCCTCGGTTCACCGCGAAGCTTGAGATAGGCAGGAGCGCCGACGACGGCCATGCGCATGTCAGGCCCGATGCGCACCGCGATCATGTCCTTGGCGACTTGCTCCCCGCTGCGCACGCCCGCGTCATATCGCTCGGCGACGATGTTGGTGAGACCGTAATCCACGATGAACTCGACCTTCACATCGGGGTTGCGCCGCAACACCGGCGCAAGTCTGGGCACCAAGATCGTGTCGATCGCAAATTCGGTCGCGGTGATACGGACAGTCCCGGCCGGCGTCTGTCGAAGCTCGGTGATCGCAGCGAGCTCCGATTCGATCTCCTCGAAGCGTGGCCCCGCGACGCGAAGCAAGCGATCTCCGGCTTCGGTGGGCGAAACACTGCGTGTCGTGCGCATCAGGAGCCTTACACCGAGGCGTGCCTCGAGGTGACGGATGGTCTGGCTCAATGCCGATTGAGAGACGCCGAGCTTGGCCGCGGCCTTCGTGAAGCTGCCTTCCCGGCTGACCGCCACGAAGGCGGCGACGTCGTCGAGATTGCCCCGCTGCATTCATTGATCCTGCTTATGGGTTCATATCGATTGTAGCGCCTGGTCCGCCAAGTTCCACAGCCTAGATCGTGGAAAGCATAGCCTGCCTGTTCGGGCCTCCACGAAAGGATTGAAGCCATGGAAATCAAACGTATCGGCATGCAGCCCTCGCAAAGGCCGCCCACGGAATACTTCACGGGAACGGTCCGGTTGGATCCGTTGTTTCAGGCTGTCGATCCTGCACGCGTGAGTGGCGCGAGCGTGACGTTCGAGCCCGGCGCGCGTACCGCTTGGCACACCCATCCGCTCGGTCAGACGCTCATCGTCACGGCCGGCTTCGGTCGCGTGCAGCGCGAGGGTGGCCCAATCGAGGAAATTCGCCCCGGCGACGTCGTGTTGTTCTCGCCCGGCGAGAAGCACTGGCATGGCGCGGGACCAAAAACAGCGCTGACGCATATCGCCATTCAGGAAGCGCTTGGCGGGAAGAATGTCGAGTGGCTGGAGAAGGTGAGCGAGGAGGAATATGCGCGTTGACCAGTTCACGGCCGCAAGGCTTCAGCTGGTTTTGACGGGAACCGTGTAATTGAGCCCCAGCCGTCCGCCGTCGGGATAGATCGTCTGACCCGTGATGTACGAGGCATCGTCGCTTGCCAGAAAGGCAGCGACACTGGCGACTTCGGAAGGCTCGCCGCCACGTCCAAGAGGTGTGCGCGACATGACGCGGCGCCGAGCGTCCTCGCTGCTGAGCACATTGTGGCGCGCCATGTCGGTGAGGATCGTGCCCGGTCCGATCGCCACGACGCGGATACCGTGCTGCGCGAGCGCGATGGCCATCACCTTGGTAAGTTGTCCCGAGCCGCCCTTGGAGACGACATAAGGGACCTGATTGGCGATGGCGAGCACGGCGTTGACCGACGACATGTTGATGATGACGCCACCTGTGCCTTGCCGGACCATTTGTCGAGCCGCCGCCTGGCCGCAAAGAAATTGCGACTTCAGATTGACGCGGAGCACCCGGTCGAACTCCTCTTCCGTGACGTCCAGGAATTCGGCGAGGCTCGTCACGCCGGCATTCGACACCAGGATATCTATTCGGCCATGGACATCGATCGTGTGCTGGATCAGGAGATCGACATCCGCTTTGAAACTCGCGTCCGCCAGGACCGCTTCGGCGCCGAGACGCTTCCCGCAAGCGCGCAGTTTCTCCGCGTTGATGTCGGAAAGCACAACCTTTGCGCCCTCGGCCAAAAAGCGTTCGGCGCAGGCGAGCCCAATCCCCTGCGCGGCGCCCGTGACCACTGCGATTTTATCCTTGAGTCGCATGCCGTCTCCCCGTTTCGAAAATCCTTGACGCCAAGTGGCGCCAGAAGTCGATTGCGATTTGTCGGAACTTTCCTTTTCGCAATCTTAGCGGGTGCATTCAGTTCTGTAAGGGGGCTTGTGAATGGAGCTGGCGGCCCAACGCTGGTACGCGCCAGCCGCCGCTCATCCCAGGTGTGGTGGCTTAGGCGGCACGCCTTCGATCCAGGAGGGGAAAGCCGGCTCTTCTTCCTCGCTCCCGTCCCTGAGGAAGGTCGCCTGCGCCGCGCTGGCGCGAGTAGCATCCTTGGGTTAAAGGGGAGTACCACCACGCTCTAATTATCGATCGAGCGATGCTCATCGAGGATCGAACCGGACAGAAGGACTACAACGCATGTTCTCGCACGTTATGGTCGGCGCCAACGACATCGCCGCCTCCAAGAAATTCTATGATGCCGTGCTGGCCGTCATCGGCGTTCCGCAAGGTCAAGCCGATCCGAAGGGGCGTATTTTCTATCGCACGAAAACAGGTGTGTTCGGCATCAGCAAGCCGATCGACGGCAATGCGGCGACCCACGCCAATGGCGGCACCATCGGCTTTGCGTGCGACACTCCCGAAAAAGCCAAGGCCTTTCACGACGCCGGGGTCGCCAATGGCGGCAAGAGCATCGAGGATCCACCCGGTTGGCGTGAGGGCGCCGCGGGCAAAATTTATCTCGGGTACCTGCGCGATCCCTACGGCAACAAGATCGTCGGGGTGCACCGCGCCGGCTGAACGCGGCAGCATCCTTGAGCCTGAGCGGGGCGGGACAACCGCCCCGCCCAATTTAGCGGGACGCACCCATGGAACTCTCTGGGCAGGTTGCCCTCGTGACCGGTGCCGGTCAGGGCATCGGCAAGGCCGCAGCCTTGGCTCTGGCGGCCGCCGGCGCCGAGGTCGCGGTCTCCGACATCAACGAGGCGAGCGTCAAGGAAACAGCAGCGGCCATTGCGGCGACCGGCCGGCGCACGGTCGCGATCCGCGCCGACGTGGGTAACCTCGCCGAGATCGATCGCCTGGTGAGCGAGGCGGTCGCGGGCTTCGGCAAGATCGACACGTTGGTGAACAACGCGGGCGTCACCCGCCGCGCTTATATTATGGACCTGACCGAAGACGATTTTGACCGCATTTTCCGCGTCAACGCCAA
>JAFBAS010000034.1 GCA_019247605.1 Hyphomicrobiales bacterium | reverse complement strand
GAAGATGATCCAGAATGTCGTCATCCGGAACGGGAACGAGAAGAACACGATCGCGTAAGCGGAGATGATCGAAATGGCGATCTTGCCGAGCGCGATGCCGATCGCCATGACGAAACTGTTCAGCATCATCCCTCCGACGGGCGCGCGGGTCGTCCTGCCGGTTCCCGACATGATCGTGTGCGCATAATTCTCCCATCCAAGAGTGCCCGGCGTCAGTGGCATTTGGCCATTGGCGATGATGGCGTTGTCATGCGTCGAGGCGATGACCGCCATGTAGACCGGGAAGACAACCATCGCCACGCCGATCAAGAGCACGAGGTGGGGCAGGAGATTTCCGAAGCGGCGATGCTCGACCATGTGTTCGCCTAGTAATGCACGCGCCGCTCGACATAGCGGAACTGAATCGCGGTGAGCGCGATCACGATCACCATGAGGATCACCGATTGCGCCGCCGAGCCGCCGAGATCGGCGCCGAGCCGGCCGTCCTGGAACACCTTGTAGACGAGCGTCTCTGTCGCCTTGTTGGGGCCGCCACCCGTCGCCGTATCGATGATGCCGAGCGTGTCGAAGAACGCATAGGTGATGTTGACGACGATCAGGAAGAAGGTCGTCGGCGACAGCAGCGGAAACACCACGGTCCAGAAGCGGCGCCAGGGCTTTGCTCCGTCGATCGCGGCCGCTTCGATGACGCTCTTCGGAATGGCCTGAAGGCCCGCGAGAAAGAACAGGAAGTTGTAGCTGATCTGCTTCCACACGGCGGCAATGACGACGAGGATGAGCGCCTGCGTGCCGTCGAGGATCGGGTTCCAATCGATGCCGGACCTTTGCAAGGCGCGCGCGAAGAGGCCAAGGCCCGGCTGGAACATGAAGATGAAGAGCACGCTCGCGACCGCGGGGGCGACCGCATAGGGCCAAACGAGCAAGGTTCGATAGAGGCGCGCCGCCTTGATCTGCCGATCCGCCATGGTCGCGAACAAAAGCGCGAGGGAAAGGGACAGAAAGGCCACGAACCCCGAGAACAGGAAGGTGACGCCGATCGCGTGATAGTAATCCGGGCGCTGGAAAAGCTCGGCGTAATTCTCGAACCAGACGAATTCGGTCGAAAGGCCGAAGGCGTCCTGCACAAGGAAGGATTGCCAGAGCGCTTGGGCGGCCGGCCAGTAGAAGAAGACGAGCGAGATGGCGAACTGCGGCAACAACAGCAGATAGGGCAGGAGCTTGCCTGAGAAGATGGCGCGCGCCTCGTGCGGCGCTTGCGCCTTTGCTGCACCAGCTACACCGTCCGCGGGCGCAAGCTCCCTGGCTTCGACCGTGGCCACGTCACGCGAGACGGCATTGGCCTCTCCGGCAAATGCCTGGGCCTCGCTCATCTGCCGGCGGTGCGCTCGAACTGACGCAAAATCTGGTTGCCTCGCTCGACCGCGGCGTCGAGCGCGGCCTTGACGGGCTTCTGGCCCGAAAGCGCCGCTTCGATCTCCTCAGCCCAGACGTCGCGCATCTGCACCATGTTGCCGAAGCGAAGCCCACGCGAATTCTCGGTCGGCGGCTTGTGGGTGAGCTCGAGAAGCGGCACTTCCAGAATCGGGTTTTTCTCGTAGAAGCCAGACGCCTTGGTCTTCTCATAGGCCGCCTTGGTGATCGGCAAATATCCGGAGACCTGGTGCAGATTGGCCTGCCGGTCGGTGTCGGAAAGGAAGGTGAAGAACTTCGCCACGCCCTTGTATTCATCGGCCGATTTGCCGCCCATCACCCAAAGCGACGCGCCGCCGATGATCGAATTTTGCGGGGCGTCATTCACGTCTGGGAAATAGGGCATCGGCACGGAGGTGAAGTCGAATTTCGCATTCGCCTTCACGTTCGGATAAAAGGCCGACGAAGTCATGAAGAGCGGGCATTCCCCCGAGGTGAAGCGGCCCTCCCCGGTATTCGTGCGCCCTGAATAATCGAAGGTCTTGTCTTTTTGCAGATCGACGAGGTTCTGCAAGAGCTTCTCCTCGAGCGGGGTGTTGAACTCGAGAACCGTGTCGAACCCGTCGAGGCCGTTTGCCTTGGTGCCGATCGGCACGTTATGCCAGGCCGAGAATTGCTCGATCATCGCCCAGGTGATCCAGCCTGACGAGAAGCCGCAGGTCGGGCTCGTCGCGTGAAGCTTTTTCGCCGCCTCGAAGACTTCGGGCCAGGTCTTCGGTGGGTGATCGGCGTCGAGTCCGGCCTTCCTCAGCGCATCGCGGTTGACCCACATCACCATGCTCGACGAATTGAACGGGAAAGAGAGCATCTCGCCCTTTGACGTCGAGTAGTATCCGGTGATCGCCGGCAGGTACGAGGCCGGATCGAAGGGCTCGCCCGCCTCCTTCATCAATTGGAACACCGGCTTGATCGCGCCTTTGGCGGCCATCATGGTCGCGGTGCCGACCTCGAAAACCTGGATGATGTGCGGCGCATTGCCGGCGCGGTACGCCGCGATCCCGGCGTTCAACGTATCGGCGTAGCTCCCCTTGTAGGCCGGCACGACCTTGTATTCGCTCTGCGATTTGTTGAAGTCCTCGGCGAGCTTCACGACCACGTCGTTGTTCGGCCCGGTCATCGCGTGCCACCACTGGATCTCGGTGACCGCGCCCGAGGGCAGCGTCATGGCCATCAAGAGGCCGGCCGCCAGCACCGCGCGATGAGCGAATTTCATGTCGAACCTCTCTTGGCTATGCGCCAACGGGGGCGCGTAAGCACTTACTATCTTGTCATTCCCGGCCGAGCGCTCCGAAGGAGCGCGAGGGGAAGGGAACCCATCATCCACACGGGCTCCTGGACCCCCTTCCCGAGGCTCGCTTCCGCGAGCCTCGCCGGGGGTGACACAACGGAGGATGAGCGATCACGCGAACCTCGGCACCATGTGTCGCGATCATGACGCAGCGGTGACGCTGCCGCAAGCGCGCGCGGATACCGGAATTGCGGCGATTCCACTCTCAGCCGAAGCCCGCGACCCTCGACATCGGTCGCGGCCCGTCACCGCCGCTCGGAGCGCGGATCGAAGGCATGCTGCATGCCGTCGCCGAGGAAATTCACCGCGATCACCGTGATGAAGATGAGAAGGCCCGGGTAGATCGCGAGCGCCGGCGCCGTGGTGACGAGTTCCTGCGCGTTGTTCAGCATGTTGCCCCAGCTCGGTGTCGGCGGGACGATACCGAAGCCGAGAAAGCTCAAGACGCTCTCGAAGAGGATCACGCGCCCGACCGTCAAGGTGAAGGCGACGATGATCGGCGTGACGATGTTCGGCAGCACATGGGTCGTCATCGTGTAGAAGGCGCCGGCGCCGCTCGCGCGAGCCGCCACGACATAATCGCGCTCTTTCACCGCGAGCGTCGCCGCGCGCACGAGGCGCGCGATCGCGGTCCAGTCGACGAGCGCGATGATCACCACGATGCGCCAAAAGCCGGCCGCGCCCGAATGGGCGAACTCACTGGAAAAGCCGAGCTTGGTGAGATCGAGCGCGGCGAGCACGATCAGGAGCGGCAACAAGGGGAGCGCGATAACGCCGTCGGTCAGGCGCATCAGGAAGGAATCGAGCTTGCCGCCGAAATACCCGGCGAGAAGGCCGAGCGAAACGCCGATGCCGCCCCCGATCACCGTCGCCAAAAGCCCGACAAGAAGCGAGATCTGCCCGCCATACATGAGGCGCAGCAACTCGTCGCGCCCACCCTCGTCGGTGCCGAGCCAATGCGTCGCCGAGGGCGGATCGTAACGCGACAAGAGATCGGTCGTATTGGAGTCGAGGCCGAGATAGCGCTCGAGCGGATAGGCCGAAAGGCAGAAGAGCACGAGAAGGGCAAGAATCACCAGGCTCGCCATGCCGCCTCGATGGTGGCGAAAACGCCGCCAGCGCAAGCTCCAGACCGATTGCGCCGCATGGATGCCTCGGGAAGGGTGCGCGAGCGCGGCCTCTGTTGCGACATCCGTCATTTTGGAGCGCTCATGTCAACGAAATCATCCCAGTGAAATTCTCGGGTCGAGCCAGCCATAGGCGAGATCGGCCGCAAGATTGGAGAGAAGCGTGATCAAGGTCGCGAACAAGAGGCCCGAGAGCGCAAGGTTGAAATCGTTTGAGAGGATCGAGTCGTAGATCATCTTGCCCATGCCCTGCTGGGCAAACATCGTCTCGGTCACGAGGGCGCCGGAGAACAAGGTGCCGAAGGAGAGCGCCATGATGGTCACGACCGGGATGAGCGCGTTGCGCAGGCCATGCACGATGACGACACGCCAGGCGTCGGCTCCCTTCGCCCAGGCGGTGCGCACGAAATCCATGCGCAAGGTCTCGATCATCGCGGCACGCACGTAGCGCGTGAATTGGCCCGTATTGGCGAGCATCAAGGTGAGCACCGGCAGCGTGAGATGGCGCACCTGATCCATGAAGCCGCCATCTCCGACATTGGACATGCCGCTCGCCGGCAGCCAATGCAGGGCGACCGCGAAAGTCAGAATGAGCACCAGCGCGAGCCAGAACACGGGCACCGAGATGCCGGCGAAAGCAAAGAGGCTCACGACAGAATCGACGAGGCCGCCTGGCCGAAGCGCCGAGACGATACCCAGGATCAGGGCCGCGACGACGCTGAGGACGAAGCTCGAGATCATGAGCTTGCAGGTCTGCCAGAGCGCCGGGGTGAGCACTTCGAGCACCGGTTGCGAATGCGTCCGCGAGAAGCCGAGGTCGCCCTGGAGCGCCGCCATCAGCCAGCGCCAGTAGCGCAGCATGAGCGGTTGATCGAGCCCGTAGATCGCCTTGAGCTTGGCGACTACCTCGGGCGTCACGCCCGGCATCGAAGCCGCCATGATGTCGATCGGGTCGCCCGGCATGAGGCCGATGAGGCCGTAGATGATGAAGCTCATGATAAGAAGGACGACGAGCGTCTGCCCGATCCGCCGCAGCACGAAGCCGAACATCAGGCTTGCTCCTTGAAATGGCAGGCGGCCGAATGGGAGGGCCGCGCCGCGAGCGGCTCGAAGCGCGGCACCACCTTGCGGCAGATGTCCTGCGCCAACGGGCAGCGCGGATGGAAGACGCATCCCGGCGGCGGATCGAGCGGGCTCGGCATCTCGCCCCCGATCGAGCGCTTGCGCCGCCGCCCCGTGCCGATCCTCGGCATTGAATCGAGGAGCGCGCGCGTATAGGGGTGCGCCGGATGCGTGAAGATGTCCTCGCGTCGCGCGAGCTCGATGACGCGGCCGAGATACAGGACCGCCACCCTGTCGGCGAGATGCTCGACGACGCCGAGATCATGGCTGATGAAGAGATAGCTCAGCTTCTCGCGCTTCTGGATGTCGCGAAAGAGGTTGAGAATCTGGCTCTGGATGGAGACGTCGAGGGCCGAAAGCGGCTCGTCGGCGACGATGAGCTCAGGCGCCGGCGCGAGCGCGCGCGCGATGGCGATGCGCTGGCGCTGGCCGCCCGAGAATTCATGCGGGTACCGGTTGAGCGCATCGGCCGGCAAGCCAACCTCCTCGACGAGGACAGCGGCGCGCTCGCGGCGCTCCTTCTTGCCGCCGATCCCTTGTATGCGCAGCGGCTCGGCGACGATGTCGGAGACCGGCATGCGCGGGTCGAGGGCCGAGAACGGATCCTGGAAGACGATCTGGATGGCGCGGCCGGCGAGGGCGCGATTGTTCCGATTGAGCTCGGCGCCGCGCAGGCGCACCCGCCCGGCGCTCGGCTTGCGCAAACCCGCGACCACGTGGCCGAGCGTGGTCTTGCCCGATCCCGATTCGCCCACGAGCGCGAGCGTCTCGCCTTCGGCGATCTCGGCGCAGACGTCATCGACGGCGCGCAAGCTCACGCGCGGGCCGCCGAACAACCGCTTCGGCTGCGGGAAGGAGACACTCACATTCTCGATGGAGAGAAGCGCTTGCATGACGGTTCAGGCCCGCGCCTTGAAGCAAGCCGCAAGGTGTCCGGGCTCGATCTCGTCGAGCGACGGCTCGGCCGCGCGGCATCCTGCATCCGCGAGCGGGCAGCGATCCGCGAAACGGCATCCCGCAAGCCTCGCGTCCGGATCAGGCACACCGCCCGCGATCACCGGCAAGCGCTCCACCCGGCGCGCGGGATCGGGCAAGGTGGCGATCAGGCCGCGCGTGTAGGGGTGCAAAGGCCGCGCGAAAAGCGCTTCCGATTTCGCCCTTTCGACGACGCGGCCGGCATACATCACGATGATCTCGTCCGAAACTTCCGAGATGACCGCGAGGTTGTGGCTGATGAATTGGATCGCCATGCCGATCTCGGCTTGGAGATCTTGCATGAGATCGAGGATTTGCGCCTGGATGGTAACGTCGAGAGCGGTCGTCGGTTCGTCGGCGATCAAAAGCGCCGGCCGGCAAGCAAGCGCCATGGCGATCATGGCGCGCTGGCGCATGCCGCCGGAGAGCTGATGCGGGAACGCCTTGGCGCGAGCCTTGGCTGAAGGAATGCCGACCGCCTCGATGAGCTCCACGGCCTTGCGCTCCGCGGCCCCCCAATCGATCGCCTGATGCAGCACCATGGCTTCGGCGATCTGGCGGCCGACCGGCATCACCGGGTTCAGCGAGGTCATCGGCTCCTGGAACACCATGGCGATGCGCGCGCCGCGCAGGCGGCGCCACTCGGTCTCGTCCTGGCCGATGAGCTCGCGGCCCTCGAAGCGCAGCGAGCCGGTGACACGACCCGGCGCCGGCACGAGCCCCATGAGCGCGAGCGCCGTCATGGACTTCCCGCACCCGGATTCCCCGACCACGCCGAGCGTGCGGCCCGCCGGTATGGAGTAGGAGACACCGGCGACGACACGCCGCTCGCGGCCCTCGAGCGGGAACGCGACATTGAGCCCGCTTACTTCGAGAAGCGTCGGCCTGCGCGCCGCGATCTCGTCGGCAAAGCTCGGTGCCGCAAGGCTCGCGTCCGGCCCGGCCGCTCGCGTGTTCGCTGGCTCGACCATGCGCCGGCGTGCTTTTTCGAGCCCTACTGAGCGTGCCAATTCTCCGACCAGAAGCTGCTCAAATCTCCGTGGCCGGTCGGCGTGTAGCCGGCGAGCCATTTCGGCACGACATGCGGTTCGGCTCGGAAAAAGAGCGGCATCGCGGGCAGGTCCTTCGCATAGATCTCCTGCATGTTGACCCAGATCGCCTTGCGCTTCGCAGGATCGAGCTCCTGATCGGCCGCGTCGATCAGCTTGTCCATTTGCGGGTTGGAATAGCCGATATAGTTCGAGCCGCCGTAGTTGTTCGCCTCGGTGGGGATTTGCGAAGAGGACAGCGTGCGGCTCGGCGATTCGTTCACGTTGCTCGACCAGGCATACATGGCGAGCGCCCCGTAGACGCGCTTTTTCACGGTCTCGCCGAAGAAGGTACGAGCCGGCTCGTTCTTGATCGTGACCTCGATGCCCACGGCTTTCCAATTCGACTGGAGCACCTGCTGCTGCAATTCGCGCAAGCGATTTCCCGCCGTCGTCGAATATTCGAGCGAAAGGCGCTCGCCCTTCTCGTTGCGGCAGATGCCGTCCGAGCCGGGTTTCCAGCCCGCCTCTGCCAGGAGCGCCTTGGCCTTGGCGAGATCATACGGATAGTGCTGGATCTCGCTCGCGAAATCGGCGCTCAGCGGGTTCACCCAGGTGTCCGCGACCGGTTGCATCCCCTGGAACAGCTTGTCGACGAGTGTCTTGCGATCGGCTGCGTAAACGAGTGCCTGGCGCACGCGCACATCGGCGAGAATCGGGTTGCCGACCTTCAGGTCGATATGCTCGTAGGTGAGGCTCGGCTTGAAGATGTAGGTGAACTGGTCGGGATGCTGCTTTTGCAGCTCGAGCACCTGATCGATCGTGAGGCCGACGCCTTCGCCCGCCACCATGTCCACATCTCCGGAGAGGAGATTGGCTTGGAGCGCCGCCGTGTTCTCGATGAGCTTGAGGACGATGCGCTTGAAGCCGGGCTTCGTGCCGGCCCAATGAGGGTTCGGCTCCATGACGATCTGGGCGCCCGAGGTGTATCCGGTGACGATGTAAGGCCCGTCGAAGAGGCCCGGCGTCGTCGGCGCGCGCGCATAGGCCGTCTCCTTGATGTAATCGCCGCTCGCTTGCGCCTTGTCGTAGATCGGCCCTTCGACATGCTCGGGCAGGATCTGATCCCATTCGTTATAGGACGAAAGCACCTTGTCGAGATGCAGGACGGCGGTCGTGTCGTCGACCACATCGACCTTGTCGGCGCGCGTCCACGGATGGGTGTTGGAGAAGCCCGTCTTCGGGTCGCGCGCCAATTTCCAGGTGAAGGCCAGATCCTTCGCCGTGACTTTTTCGCCGTCGCCCCATTTGAGATCGGGCTTGAGCTTGATGGTGACCGCCATTCCCTTCTTGCCGTCGGGACGATCCTCGATCTTCGCGAGCCCGTTCTCGATCGTCGGCAACTCGGCGCAAATCAGGCAGGAATTCTTCCAGCTCGCATCATAGGCCGTGACCTGGCGGATGACGAAGCCGAGCGCATAGGCCTTGATCACCTCGGCATCGATGTTGGGATGCAGCGTCGAGGGAAATTGCGCGACCCCGATGGTGAGCTGATCCTTGGCGGCCGTGGCCGGGCTGGCGGCAAGGAGAAGGGCCGAAACGCCGGCCGCGCAAAGCGCGAGAAAATGTTTCATGACAGCCTCATAAGAGAGCCTGGATGGCTTTGTCGCATGCTAGCCTTTCGCCCGTGCGCGTCAACGCGGCTTGCGGGGCGAGGGCGCGATCCCTAGGGTTTCAAACGATCAGGATTTCGCGATCGGCTTTCAACTCGCCCGGTCGCCTTCTCGTCGAGGATGATCCGATGTCGCGCATCGATGAAAGCCGCCCGTTCTTGCCGCTTACCATCGCGGTTCTCACGGTTTCCGACACGCGTTCCCTTGACGAGGACAAATCAGGCGCGACGCTCGAGAAGCTCCTCACGGGAGCAGGTCACAAGCTCGCCGCGCGCGCCATTGTGACGGACGACAAGGAAGTCATCGCGGCGAAGCTGCGCGGCTTCATCGCGGACCCGAAGATCGACGTCGTGATCACGACAGGCGGCACCGGCTTTACGGGTCGCGATGTGACGCCGGAAGCCGCCGAGCCGCTTTTCGACAAGCGCATGGAAGGGTTCTCGACAATCTTCCACCAGATATCCTTCAGCAAGATCGGCACCTCGACCATTCAGTCGCGCGCGACGGCGGGGCTTGCCGGGAACACCTTCATCTTCGTCCTGCCAGGTTCGCCCGGCGCTTGCCGCGATGCCTGGGAGGGCATTCTCGCGTCCCAGCTCGACTACCGCCACCGTCCATGCAACTTCGTCGAGATCATGCCGCGGCTCGACGAGCATCTGCGGCGCAAAGCCGGCTGAGCGTCGAGCAGGGGAACTCCTCCCCCGCCCCGATTGGCGCGCGTGACCGCCCAAGCTCGCCGCGACATTACGCGTCGCGAGAGCCGAGATTGGCCACGACGACGTCGCCGAGGTGCCTCTCGGTCGCCAAAGCCGTGCGCGGGGCTTCGCAAAATGGCTGGTGCACATCTTGGCGTGACGAAGATGACGCCGACCAATCGAGGACCTCGTGGAACGTCGAGACGTTGATCGGATTGCCGCCTGCGTTGACGAGCCGCGCAAGAACGTTGACTAACTGAGGACAGCGTTGACAAGCTATTGAACGGGCGTTTCGCGGGGGCTTCCTTCGCAATGCCGTCGCGCCGTGAGATAAAAGGCACGGCAGAATGTCTTTGTTTAGCTATTTGCGAATTGATCCGGAGCCTCGTCATGCTCGACAAGCCTAAGCGCGCAGCCCTTCTCGATGAGATCGTGGCCATTGTTGGCGCGCGCTATGTGCTCACCGAGGCGTCCGATCAAGCCGCCTACCTTTCGGAGATGCGCAACATGTTCCACGGGCGCGCGCTCGCCGTGGTGCGGCCCGGCACCACGGCCGAGGTCGCAAAGCTCCTGGCGCTCGCCTCACGCAGCCGCACGCCGGTGGTGCCGCAAGGCGGCAATACGGGCCTCGTTGGCGGACAAGTGCCGGATGCGTCGGGCGATGCCATCATCCTGTCACTCACGCGGCTCGACAAGGTGCGCGAGGTCGACCCGCTGTCGAACACCATGACGGTCGAGGCGGGGCTCACGCTTTTGAAAGCTCAGGAGGCGGCCGCCTCGGCCGATCGGCTCTTTCCGCTTTCGCTCGCTTCGGAAGGTTCGTGCACGATCGGCGGCAACCTTTCGACGAATGCAGGCGGTGTCGCGGTGCTCGCTTATGGCAATGCTCGCGATCTCGTCCTCGGCCTCGAGGTGGTGCTCGCCGATGGGCGCGTCCTGAACGGCCTTTCCAAGCTTCGCAAGGACAATACCGGCTATGACTTGAAGAACCTCTTCATCGGCGCGGAAGGCACGCTTGGCATCATTACGGCGGCGGTGCTCAAGCTGTTTCCGAGGCCGACCTCGCACGTCACGGTGTTCTGCGGCCTTCAGTCCGCCGAAAAAGGCGTTGCGCTCTTGGCGCGCATGAAGGGCGGCGCTGGCTCGGCGCTCACGACTTTCGAGCTCATTCCGCGCATCGGCATCGACATGGCGCTGCGTCATGGGCAAGGCACGCGCGATCCGCTCGCGGCCGTGCATGCCTGGTACGTGCTTCTCGAATTGTCGGGGCAAGCGAATGCGCCGATCGAGGGCCTCGCCGAGGAGCTCATCGGGGCGGCGATCGAAGCCGGAGAGGTCGACGACGCGGCGGTTGCCGCGTCCATCGAGCAAAGTAACGCCTTGTGGCGCATTCGCGAGACGATCCCCGATGCGCAGCGGGCCGAGGGCGTCTCGATCAAGCACGACATCAGCGTGCCGGTCGCGAGCGTGCCGCGCTTCATCGAGGAAGCCGATGCGGCCGTGAAGAAATCGTTTCCCGGCGTGCGCACGCTCGCCTTCGGTCATGTCGGGGACGGCAACGTCCATTACAACGTCTTCCAGCCGCAAGGCTCGGACGGCGCGAGCTTCCTCGAGCGCTGGCACGAAATCGGAGCCGTGGTCTACGAGGTGGTGGCTCGGTTCGGCGGATCGATCTCGGCCGAGCACGGCGTCGGCCAGATGAAGCGCGATCTTTTGCCCGGCGTGAAGGACAAGGTTGCGCTCGACCTCATGCGCGCCTTGAAGCGCACGCTCGACCCCCAAGGTATCCTCAACCCTGGCAAGGTGCTGTGAACGCCTGATGCGCAGGAGCGCCCCGCGCCTCTTCGGGGCTCGTTGACGGGATAGGAATGCACCCGACCGCGTTTGCCGATTACAAGAACGCGCTGCTCTTTCTGGTGACGGCGGGCGTTGTCGTGCCGCTCTTCCGCCGGCTCAAGGTGAGTCCGGTGATCGGTTTCCTCGCGGCCGGGGTCGCGCTCGGCCCGTTCGGGCTCGGCCGCTGGGCGCAAGCGCCAGGAGGGTTCGGCACCGCGCCGAATTGGCTCACCTATGTGACGATCGCGGACGCGCAGGATATCGGCCCCGTCGCCGAGCTCGGCGTCGTCTTCCTCTTGTTCATGATCGGCCTGGAGCTCTCCTTCGAGCGCCTGATGCGCATGCGCCGCGTGCTCTTCGGCCTCGGAGCCTTGCAAGTCCTGCTGTCGGCGGCATTCATCGCCGCAATCGCGGTCGCGCTCGGCGTCGGCAACGTGCCGGCGCTCGAGCTCGGCGGCGCGCTGGCCCTGTCCTCGACCGCGATCGTCATCCCGGTGCTTGCGGGACGCAAGCGTTTGAACTCGATCGCCGGGCGCGCCGTTTTCGCGATCCTTCTCTTCCAAGACCTTTGCGTCGCCCCCCTCCTGATTCTCGTGGGCGCGCTCGGTCGAGGCGCCGGGACGTCGGTCGAAGGGCAATTGCTGGTGACCTTTGCGGTGGCGCTTTTCGCGATCGGCCTCATCATCGTCGCCGGAAGGCTGGTGCTGCGTCCCTTGTTTCACATGGTCGCCGTGGCCGGTTCTACCGAGTTCTTCATGGCGGCCTGTCTCCTCGTTGTGATCGGAATGGCCTTGATCACGGCCGCGAGCGGGCTCTCCATGGCGATCGGCGCCTTCATCGCAGGGCTCCTGCTCGCCGAGACGGAATACCGGCGCGAGATCGAGGTGATGATCGAGCCCTTCCAGGGTCTTCTTCTCGGTCTCTTCTTTGTCTCGGTCGGCGCCGCACTCGATCTCTCGCGCCTCTTCGGGCATCCCGTCGAAGTCGTCGCGATCGCGATCGGCATCATCTTCGTCAAGGCGCTTGTCGTCGCCTTGGCGGCCCCGGCCTTCAAATTTCCGTGGCGCGTCGCCTGCGAGATGGGCCTCTTACTTGGGCCGGGCGGCGAGTTCGCCTTCGTGGTTTTGGGCGCGGCCCTCATGGCCAAGGCGATGCCGGTCGAGACCGCCGAAAGCGCGATGGTCGCGGTGACGCTCTCGATGCTCGCCATTCCTCTCCTTACCAGGTTGGGCGAGGCTTTGTCGCGCGCGCCGCGCCAAGACGAGCTGAGCTTCGCTCATCTCGCACCGCCCATGGAAATCGCGGCCTCGCGCGTGCTGATCGTCGGTTACGGACGGGTCGGCGCGCTCGTGGGCGAGCTTCTCGCCATGCATGACATCGCGTTCGTCGCGATCGATCAGGACCCGTCGCTCGTGAAGCGGACGCGCGATGCGGGGCAGGCGATCTATTACGGGGATGCGGCGCGGCCTGAATTTTTGCGCCGCGCCGGGTTGGCGAGCGCGCGCGGCCTCGTGGTCACCATGGATCAGCCGAGCGCCGTCGAACATGTCGTGGGGGCGGCGCGCGCCGAGAGGCCTGACCTCACCATCGTGGCTCGCGCCCGCGATGCCATCCACGCCTCGAGGCTTTACGAGCTCGGCGTGACCGACGCGGTGCCCGAAACCATCGAGGCGAGCCTTCAGCTCTCCGAGGCCGTGCTGGTCGATATCGGTGTCCCGATGGGCGAGGTCATCGCATCGATCCACGAGAAGCGCGACAGCTTTCGCAGGCTTCTGCAGCCCGCGCGAAATGGAGAGGTGCGCGCCATCAGGGCGTCGACGCGAAAGGGAAAGATCGGCGGGTGAGACGCCCCCGAACGAGACGGAGCTAGCCCTTGGAAGACGACGATCTGGGGAGGCTCGTCGGTAGAGAGGACTCCGTCTTCCGTTTCTGGGCTTGGCGCCTTCGAGCTGATAAAGAAAGCGCATGACGCCGCAACCCATGAGCGAGCTCACGGTGGCGCTCGCGCAGCTCAATCCGACCGTCGGCGACGTTGCCGGCAACCTCGCCAACGCGCGCGCCGCGCGCGCCGAAGCGGCCCGGCGGAACGCCGACATCATCATGTTCAGCGAGATGTATCTCTCAGGCTATCAGGCCGAGGATCTCGTCTTGAAGCCTGCTTTTCAGGAAGCCTGCCACGACGCGCTCGAGCGCCTCGCATGCGACACGGCCGATGGCGGCCCGGCCATGCTCATCGGTTTGCCTTACGCGCAAGAGGGCAAGGTCTACAACGCCTACGCGCTCTTGTGGCAGGGTGAGGTCAAGGCCGTTCGTTTCAAGGTCGATCTGCCGAATTACGGGGTCTTTGACGAGAAGCGCGTGTTCACGCCGGGGCCGCCTCCGCTTCCCATCGTTTTTCGAGATATCGAAATCGGCATTCCGATTTGCGAGGACATCTGGGGATCGGGCCTCCTCTCTTGTTTCCGAGACACGCGCGCAAGTTTGCTTCTCGTGCCGAACGCCTCCCCTTATTGGCGCGACAAAGTGGCCGAGCGCATCGAGGTGGTGCGCGACCGGGTACGCGAGACGGGCATGCCGCTCGTCTACCTCAATCAAGTGGGCGGGCAGGACGAGGTCGTCTTCGACGGGGCCTCCTTCGCGCTCGACCGCAAGGGCGAGGTCGTGGCGAGCCTTCCGGCTTTCAAGGAAGCGGTCGCGATCCTGCGCTATCGCCGCGACACCAAAGGTTGGGCGCTCGCCGACGGGCCGCATGCGCCCGCCATCGAAGGCGACGAGGCCGACTACACCGCCTGTCTTTTGGGCCTTCGCGATTATGTGGAGAAGAACGGCTTTCCCGGAGTCGTGCTCGGCCTTTCGGGCGGCGTCGATTCGGCGCTTTCGGCGACGCTTGCGGTCGATGCGCTCGGCGCCGAGCGCGTCCATTGCGTGATGCTGCCATATCGCTACACCTCGCAGGCGAGCCTCGAGGATGCGCAGAGCTGCGCCAAGCGCCTCCGCGTCCGCTACGACATCATCCCGATCGCGCCGCCTGTCGAAGGTTTCGAAGCGGTATTGGCGCCGCTTTTCCAAGGGCGCGCTCGGGACGTGACGGAGGAGAACCTGCAAAGCCGCGTGCGCGGTGTCATGTTGATGTCGCTCTCCAACAAGCTCGGCGCAATGCTGGTGACCACGGGCAACAAATCGGAAATGTCGGTCGGTTATGCGACGCTTTACGGCGACATGAACGGCGGCTTCAATCCGATCAAGGACCTCTACAAGACGCAAGTCTATCGGCTTTGCGCCTTGCGAAACCGCTGGAAGCCGGAAATCGCGAAGGGTCCGGCCGGGGAAGTGATCCCCTCGCGCATCCTCGGGAAGGCACCGAGCGCGGAGCTTCGCGAAAACCAGAAGGACGAGGATTCGCTACCGCCTTACGAGGCGCTCGATGCGATTCTCGACGGCCTCGTCGAGCGCGAGATGCGCGTTCGCGACCTCGTGGCCAAAGGCTTCGACGAGGCGATCGTTCGCAGGATCGAGCGGCTTTTGTATCTTGCCGAGTACAAGCGCCGCCAGGCCCCGCCGGGTCCCAAGGTGACGCGCAAGAATTTTGGGCGCGACCGACGCTATCCCATCACCAACGGCTTTCGCGATCACGCCGAAGCGCAACCGATCAGGGGAAAGGCGTAGATGACCGCGCCGATGTGCCGCCGGGCGGAAGAGGTGATCTCGGCGAATTGGCGAAGGGGCGGCCTCTCTGCCATAAGTGACCCATGACCGCGCCGAAGCTCCGTTTCGCTCCCTCGCCGACCGGCTTTCTCCACATCGGCAATGCCCGCACGGCCTTGTTCAACTGGCTCACTGCTTTGAAGAGTGGCGGCCGATACCTGCTGCGGCTCGACGACACGGATCGCGAACGCTCGAAGCCCGAATATGAGCGCGCCATCGTCGAGGATCTCGCCTGGATCGGCATCGTCCCCCATGAAATCGCTCGCCAGTCCGACCGGCTCGAGCGCTACGCGGCGGCTGCCGAGGTGTTGAAACGCAAGGGGCTCCTTTATCCTTGCTACGAGACCGCCGAGGAGCTCGAACGGCGGCGCAAGCGCCAGCTTCAGCGCGGCGCACCTCCGGTCTACGACCGTGCAGCCTTGCGGCTCACCGCGCAAGACCGCGCACGCCTCGAAGCCGAAGGCCGCCCTCCGCATTGGCGCTTCAAGCTCTCAGGCGAAGTCGTTTCCTGGCAGGACGGGGTACGCGGCCCTTCGCACATCGACACGGCTTCGCTCTCGGACCCTGTGCTCATCCGCGAGGATGGCCAGCCCCTCTACACTTTCACGAGCGTCGTCGATGATGTCGAGCTTGGCATTACCGATGTCATCCGTGGCGAGGACCATGTCACGAACACGGCGGTTCAGATCGAGATCTTCGTGGCGCTCGATGCCTCACCACCCGCTTTCGCGCATCACAACCTCCTCACGACGGCGAGCGGCGAGGGTCTGTCGAAGCGCCTCGGCCATTTGTCGCTGCGCGGCTTGCGCGAAGCCGGGATCGAGCCCATGGCAGTGGCGGCGCTTGCCGTGCTCACCGGCACATCAGAGGCGTTGCAGCCTTTGGCGAGCATGGACGAACTTGCCCAGCATTTCTCGTTAAGCAAGGTCTCTCGCACATCCGCCAAATTCGACGAGCACGAGCTTGCGGCGCTCAACGCGAGATTGTTGCACAATACGGCTTACGCGACGGTGGCCGACCGACTTCTCGAGCAAGGCATTGGAGGAGGCGAAGCCTTCTGGCTTGCCGTGCGCGCCAATTGCGAGAAGCTCTCGGATGCGGCGCAATGGTGGCGCGTCGTGGCGGCACCGACGAGGCCCGCGATCGAGGAGAGCGACCGCGCCTTCCTGGCCGAGGCGGTCGCTGCCCTTCCGCCGAAGGCCTTCGATGCGGCAAGCTGGCGCGAGTGGACCTCTCTCCTCAAGGAGAAAACCGGCCGTAAAGGGCGAGCCTTGTTCATGCCCTTGCGGCTCGCCTTGACGGGCCTCGATCATGGACCGGACATGGCGCATCTCTTGCCTCTCATCGGAAGAGAGCGCGCGCTGAAACGTCTCGCAGGAGAGGTCGCGTGAGTCTTCGGCGCACCGTGCCTTGTTGGCGCCACCGGTCGCGTGCATAGCGCCTGCCGTGTCCGACGCTCACGCCACGAACCTCGTCGAATACTCCGTCTCGGAACTTTCGGGCGCGCTCAGGCGCACGATCGAAAGCGCCTTTGGCCAAGTGCGCGTACGCGGCGAAGTCTCGGGCTTCAAGGGGCCGCACGCGTCCGGCCATTGTTACTTTTCGTTGAAGGACCAAAACGCGCGGCTCGAGGCCGTGATCTGGAAAAGCACGGCCTCTCGGCTCAAATTTCTTCCCCAGGAAGGCCTCGAAGTGATCGCCACGGGGCGCATCACGACCTTTCCGGGTTCATCTAAATATCAGATCGTCATCGACAGGTTGGAGCCGGCGGGCATCGGCGCGCTGATGGCGCTTCTTGAAGAGAGACGCAAAAAGCTTGCAGCCGAAGGGCTTTTCGATGAGGCTCGCAAGAAGGCCCTGCCCTATCTGCCCCGCGTCATCGGCGTCATCACTTCGCCGACCGGCGCCGTGATCCGCGATATTCTGCACCGGTTGGCCGATCGTTTTCCGCGCTCCGTCCTGCTCTGGCCCGTGCGCGTGCAAGGGGAAGGAAGCGCGGCCGAGGTCGCGGCCGCAATCGAAGGCTTCAACATGCTCGAGATCGGGGGTGCGGTTCCTCGCCCGGATGTGATCATCGTGGCGCGAGGCGGCGGTTCGCTCGAGGATCTCTGGGGCTTCAACGAGGAAGTGGTGATCCGGGCGGCGGCGCAAAGCGCGATTCCGCTGATTTCCGCCGTGGGTCACGAGACCGATTGGACCCTGCTCGATCACGTGGCGGACAAGCGTGCCCCCACGCCGACGGGCGCGGCCGAGATGGCCGTGCCGGTGCGCGCCGAGCTCTTTGCCGGCCTCGCTTCGCTCGCCGGCCGGCTCGCCTCGGGCATGCTGCGCCACAAGGATCGAAAGCGCAGCGAGTTCGTTGGCACGGCCCGGGCCTTGCCCTCGCGTGACCGCCTTCTTTCGGTGCCCCGCCAGCGCCTCGATGCCTGCATGCTCGCGCTTGGGCGCGCCGCGGAACGGCAGATCGAGCGGCGTCGCACTCGTCTCGCTGAACTCGCCCATAAGATGGTGGGGCATTCGCCGGCCGTGCTGCTTGCGATCTCTCGCCATCGCCTCGCGGGCGCAGCGCGGCAATTGCCCCTGTGTCACGCCGCGGGGCTGCGGCACCGGAGCGCGGGTCTCGGCCATGTGGCGCGCCGGCTCACGATCGCTTTCGGCGGGCTTTTGCGAACTCATCGCGATGCCAATGCGCTGGCACGCGCGAAGCTCGAGAGCGTCGGCATGCGCCACGCCCAATGCATGCGAAAAGCGCTCTCGGCGCGGCACGCAAAGCTCGAGGGTCTCGGCCAGCTTCTCGAGAGCGTCGGCTACCGACGCGCGCTGGCGCGCGGTTACGCGCTCGTGCATGACGCCGCGGGGCAGCCATTGCATACCGCCGCCGAGATTATGGCGGGCCAAGCGCTCATGATCGAATTCAACGACGGCCGGATCGCCGCGATCGCCGGAGGAAGGGCCAAGCCACGTCGGCGAAGCGTGCGCGCGCCGGGTGACGCCGAGCCTACGCTTTTCGAATGAGGGGCAGTGCCCGCACTCCGCACAGATTGGGATTTTGTGAGAATGCAGGGGCTTTGCGAAAATTCGTGAGGCAATAAATAGAAAGCCAGGCGCGACTTTCTTCTCCTGCAATTGAGCTTTATGTGATCGCCTCGATGCCTGTCCTCGTCGGAGGTTTTGAATGAACAAGATGGATCGGCATGTGCCGCAACCGGGCGAGGCCATTCTCGATTACGGCGATGCGGAATTCCGCGTGCTTCGCCCGGGCGCTTATGTGCGCTGCGCGGTCACCGGCGAGCGCATCGACATCGCGGATCTGCGCTATTGGAGCGCCGATTTTCAGGAAGCCTATGCGTCTCCGCAAGCGGTCCTCGCGAGGCTCGGCATCGCGATGCCCGGAAAGTGACCGGACCGAGTGAGACGAGGCACGCCGAAGCTTCACCATCCAAGGCGTCGGTCGGGTAAGCTCGTCGTTGCGATAATTCGCATGAGCGCGAGGCACGCGCGTGAGTGACAAAGCTCGCGATCCGTCGATCGCGGCCCGCCTCTCGTCGGGCCGGCTGCATCTCAGCGACGGGCCGATCGATCTCATCATCAAGGCTGAGGGTGAACCGGCCGCAGTCCGGCGAGCCGAGGCGGCGGCGCGCCTTCGTTTTGAAGGGCTCCTCGCCGAACTCGTCGGTGAGCTTCACTGGCTTCGAAGCCAGCTCGGCGGCACGCCTCCTCCCCTGCGAGGTCCGATCGCGCGCCGCATGGCCGAGGCGGCGTGGCCCTATCGCGAGGTCTTCGTGACGCCGATGGTGGCGGTCGCCGGCGCCGTGGCCGAGGCGGTGCTTGCCGCGATGCTCGAGGCCGCACCGTTGCGGCGTGCTTTCGTGAATGATGGGGGAGACATAGCGCTTCATCTTTCTCCAGGCGAGCATTTCGAAATCGGCATCATGCGGTCGCCCGAAGAGCCTCGCTCGGCCGCGACGCCCGAAGCTTTCGTTCGCATCGGCTGGGAAAGTCCCGTGCGCGGCGTGGCGACGAGCGGCCGGCACGGCCGCTCTTTTTCGCTCGGCATCGCGGACGCGGTGACCGTGCTCGCCGCAAGAGCGGCCGATGCGGACGCGGCCGCGACCATGATCGCCAATGCAGTGAACGTCGATGATCCCGCGATCCGTCGCCGTCCTGCGCGCGAGATCGACCCCGACAGCGATCTTGACGACATTGAGGTCGTCGTCGAAGTCGGCCCGCTCACCGAGGAAAAAATCGCGGCCGCTTTCGCCGGTGGGCGTGAGCGCGCCGAGGCTCTCATCCGCAACGGGCGGATCGAAGGCGCGCTGATTTCGCTTTGTGGCCGATGGGAAAGCATCGGCGAGGCGACGAAGCACGCCCTTTCGCTCGGCGGATGGGGCGCATCGCATGGCCGCGGTGACGCGATCATGTAGGTCGAGGCGCTCTTTATGAGGCGGCGGCAGCCTCGTCGGGCAGGGTTACGCCTTGGCGCGCCTGGGCGATGCGGTTGATCGCGAACCGCACATCGCGATTGTCGCGCATGAAACGGTCAAAATCGGCTTTGCGAAGCACGAGGAGGCGGCAATAAGTGAGGGCCACGACATCGGCTTGCCGCTTGCGGCCGGTGAGCAGCGCCATCTCGCCGAAGATGTCGCCGCTGCCGAGCGGGACGCGCCCATGCGGCAGGACGACTTCCGCCGCACCCGACGCGATGAAATAGACCGCGTCGCCTCGTTCTCCCTGGCGCACGATCAATTCGTTGGGCACCGTGAAGCGCGGGCGCAAAAGCTTCTTGACCCGATCGAGCTGTCGTTCGTCGAGGCCGGCGAAAAGATCGAGACGCTGGATCAACCGGTTCGTGTCGAGTCCGAGATCGAAGCGCGGCCGCGATTGAGCGCTGCGTGCGATGGCCACGCTGTTCTTCAGATCTTCATACACCTCGGTGGCGATGAGACCCTCCTCGAAAAGGGCTTGGTAATGTCCCATCTCGCGCCGCAACGCCGATTGCCGCAAGAACGAGGTTTCGAGCTCGGCCGCATATTCAGGATACTGGCGCCGTAACGCCTCGAGCGCGGCCGTGCTGCCCGCGAGGCGCGTGCGCAGCATGGCGTTCATCAAGCCTGTCACCCGCTCGCCGAAGATCGCCCGTGAGCGGGCGGCGGCCGGGGCGGCGAGCTGCTGGATCAAAAGGCGGGTCATGAGCAGCATCTCGAAGCGATCGCCGAGGCGATCGGCGAGAAACCGCACGATGCCAAAGCGTCGGTAGAGGAAATGAGCAAAGCGGAAGGAGGGTGGAAAAGCGAGTGCGGCTTCCGCGCCGCGCTTGTAGCCGAGACGCCCGCCGCTTCTGGCGCCTTCCACGAGGGCTTCGGCATTTCGAAGGAGCGCCTGCACGGTCGCAGGCGAGGCCGCGCGTCGCGCCAGGATGTCGAGCACCATGTTGCGCTCTTGGTTGCCGAGCGCGACGAGGCCGACGGCAAGGCGCTCGCGATCGGTGAGCCCGATCTTGCCGCTGTCGCGGCGGCTCGCCGATGAGATCCACGCATCGTAAGGTGCGCTCGCGCTTTTCGCCGCGACATGCGAAAGGCCGTGCTCGCGCGCGGTGGCCTCGATGGTGTCGCCCATCTCGGCATATGAGAGCGCCAGCACCCGATCGCGCAGGACCTGGTCGACCGGAGACAGTCGGTCGAGCCCGAGGAGACGGATCACTTGGCGCAACGTGGTTCCGTTCACGAGAAGCGTGAACAGCACGAAGCCGGTCGCGAGCACGGCGACGAAGCGTTGCACATCATGCGAGAGCTCACGGTTCTCCGTGACCGCGAGCGCGAGCACGAGCGTCAAAGCGCCACGCAACCCGCCCCAGGTGATGGCGAGCTTGAAGGAAGTGCTGATCGGTTGCGTAAGCTTCAGGAAGCTTAAAGTGGGCAAGAGCAGGAAGAGCTCGAGCAATCTCGCCACGAAGGCCGCCCCGATGAGCATGGCAACGAGTTCGAGATCGTGCCACTCCACGTCCACCAGAAATCTCGGTACGAGCATCGAGGCCAAGAGGAAGACGAGTGAATGGGCCCAGAACGCGATCTGCGCCCAAAGATCCGTGAGAAAGGACCAGTTGTCGGGCGTGATGCGCGCGCGCCCAAAAGCGCTCACCATCAACCCTGCTGAAAGTACCGCCACGACACCCGATACCTGGAACAGCTGCTCGGCCACGATGAAAGTCAGGTAAGCAAACGCGACCGTGAGCGTGGCCTCGGCGAGCCGATCATCGCGCGCCCGAGGAATGAGTTGGATCAGGACGCGGCCCGCGAGAGCGCCGAACAGGGCGCCGCCGATGAAAGAGATCAAGAACTCCACCGCGCCACCAACGATATCGGGTGCACGCCCCGGCACGATCATGCCGAGGAGGACGGCAAAGAGGACGATCGCGCTCGCGTCATTGAGGAGGGCCTCGCCCTCGACCAAGCGCGTGAGGCGCGCCGGTGCCCCGACATCGCGGAATACCGCGATGACAGCCGCGGGGTCCGTGGTTGCGACCACGGCGCCGAGCAGAAGGCACACGACGAGGGGCACCCCCGCGAGCGGCCACAGCGCGATACCGACGATCGCGCTCGTCACCAGCGTCGCCACGATTGCGAGCATCAGGATCGGGGCCAAATCGTCCAGCATGCGCCGCACGTCGCTCGTGAGGGCGGCCTCGAACACGAGAAGCGGCAGGAACACGTAGACGAAAGTTTCCGAGCCGACCGGCAGATCGGCGAACAGGCGAGCGATCTCGCCGAAGCGGGGCGAAAGCGGCGTGTGCAAGAGCACGCTCGAGGCGGCCCCGATCGCGACGCCGATCATGGCGAGGAGCACGATGGGGGCAAGCCGCAGGCGAGCGGCGAGCGGTTGGCTTACCGCGACGACGACCAGCAAGGCCGCGAAAACGGCCAGGATGAGGACGATATCGAGCATAAAATGATTATGGGGGCATCCCAAATAGCCGGCCAGCGAAATCGGGCTCTGCTGGAACGAGCCCAGACGCTTGTCGAACCTTCAGGCCCCCATCACGCGGCCACCGAGAAAAGATGCTGATCGTGACCTGCGACCTCGAAGACCCTTCACTGCGACGCCGCGCCCGCCATGTCGAGAAGCCGCAAGGCCGAGGCATTCGCGCGCGCGGAGCGTTTTGCGATCTCGACCGCAAGGCCAAGCGGCTGCGGCAGGAAGAGGCGCTTGTCCATCGCCTTGAGTTCTTTCGCGACGCGCGGCCGAAAGCCCATGCGTGAGAGCACGTCACCCTCGAGATCGACCCCAGGCGCGATCTCGATGAGCTCGACGCCTTTTTGCGTGAGACGCATGACCGCACGCTCGGTCACATAGAGCACCCTCTGCTTGCGCTCGCGCGCGTAACCTCCGCTGAAGGTGATCTGCTCGACTTTCGGCACGAACTTTACCCGTGCGCCATCCTGCGCGATCGCGGTCATGCCGCCGGGCCAGCTCATCTGCGTGTTGCCCGCCGTGAAGCTGCCGCAGAATACGACGCAGCGCGCGTTCTGGCTGATGTTGATGAAGCCGCCAGGCCCGACGATGCGGCCACCAAAGCGGCTCACATTCACATTTCCCTCTTCGTCGATCTCGGCGAAGGACAGGAAGGCGATATCGAGCCCGCCGCCATCATAGAAGTCGAACTGGTAAGGCTGATCGATCATCGCGGCGTAGTTGCGCGACGCCCCCGCGTCCCCGCCCGAAGCTGGCGCGCCGCCGATGAGGCCCTGCTCGTTCGTGAGGCATACGGCTTCGAGCACGTCCTCCTCGGCCGCCACGTTGGCGATCCCGGTGGCGACGCCCGAGCCGAGATTGCAGATGGCGCCGGGGAAGAGCTCGAGCGCGGCGCGCCGTGCGATCACCTTGCGCTGATCGAGGCGCAGCACCTCGATGTCCGAGAGCGGGACGCGCAACTCGCCCGCGTAAGAAGGGCTGAAGCGCGTCAGATATGTCTGCCACTGAGCGGGCTCGACGACGACGAGATCGACGAGGATGCCGGGAATCTTCACCTGCTTTGCCGGGAGCGTGCCGCGCTTCGCCATGCGCCGCACCTGGACGATCACGATGCCGCCGCAGCGCTTCGCGGCTTGCGCCTGCGACAGCATCTCGCCGAAGATGGCCTCCTCCTCCATCGTGATGTTGCCGTCCTCGTCGGCCGTGGTGCCGCGCAAGAAGCAGACATCGACGTCGTAGGGTTTGTAGAAAAGGTACTCCTCGCCGCGGAAGTTCACGAGCTCGACGACATCGTTCGGCGCCCTCTCGCTCTGCCTTCCACCGCCATGGCGCGGGTCGATGAAGGTGTGCAGCCCCGTCTTGGTGAGAAGGCCTGGCCTTCCGGCCGCCATCTCGCGCGTGAGCTGCGACAACGCGCCTTGCGGCAAGGTGTAGCCCTCGATCTTCTCGGCGAGCGCGAGATCGGCGATCTTCGGCGAGTTGACGAAAGTGCCGCAAATGATCCGCCGCAAAAGCCCTTCATGCGCGAGGTGATTGGCGCCGAGCGTCTTCCCGTCACCGAGGCCCACCGGATGAAGCGCCGTGATGCCGCACGGCATGCCTTCGGCAAAAAAGCGACGTTCGAGTGCGGCGAGAAGCGCTTCGGGAACCGCATGACCTCCACCCGAACCGCCGACGAGAAGCGTGTCGCCGGAACGGATGACCTTGACGGCTACATCGGCGGTGACGACACGCACGGATCGGTCCTCCGTTCGAAGTCAGAACTTTCCGGGAAAATGACAGGCGGCGAAATGGCCCTGACCGTGCTCGATGAGCGGCGGCGGGATCTCGGCGCAAATGCGCTCGGCCAATGGGCAGCGCGTGCGGAAACGACACCCCGAGGGCGGATCGACCGCGCTCGGCGGTTCGCCCGCAAGCCGCAAGCGTTCGCGCCGGCGCTCGATCGAGGCGTCCGGGATCGGCAAGGCTGAAATGAGATAGCGCGTATAGGGGTGGAGCGGTGCGGCGAACAGATCCTTCGCGGGTGCGACCTCCGCGACCTTGCCGAGATAAAGCACCACCACTCGATCCGAGATATGGCGCACCACCGAAAGATCATGCGCGATGAAGAGATAGGTGAGGCCAAGCTCCTCCTGCAGGCCAAGCAGGAGGTTGAGGATCTGCGCCTGGATGTTGACGTCGAGCGCCGAGATCGGTTCGTCGGCGACGATGAAGTTCGGTTTGACGGCGAGCGCCCGCGCAATGGAGATGCGCTGTCGCTGGCCGCCGGAGAATTCATGCGGGTAGCGGGCGCCCGACTTCGGATCGAGCCGCACGGTTTCAAGGAGCTCGGCGATGCGCTCGCGGCATTCGGTGCTCGTCGTCGCAAGCCCGTGAAAGCGAAGCGGCTCCTCGAGGATTTGCGCCACCGTCATTCGCGAATTGAGCGAGGCGTAAGGGTCCTGGAAGACCATCTGCAAGCGCCGCCGCAGAGGGCGGATGGCGGCTGGCGCGGCTTGAGCGATCTCGTTGCCTTCGAAGAGGATCGAGCCCGCATCGGGACGGTGGATACGCAAGATGAGACGCGCCAGCGTCGATTTCCCGCAACCCGACTCACCGACGAGCCCGACCGTCTCACCGCGCTTCACCGTGAGATCGACGCCGTCCACCGCATGGACGTGGCGATACGGCTCGAGGAAGCCTCGCTTCGGTAAGGCGAAGTGCTTCACGAGCCCCTTCACCTCCAGGAGCGGGGAAGGGTCGATCTCTTGATCCCTCTGTTCGCGCGAGAGAGTTTGAGGCGGTTTGGCGCGATCTCGCAAAGGGGAAGGCGCCGGTGCCGGCGTGTCCAGCCCCACCCCCGCTTGCGTCACCCAGCATCGGCTTTTGCGGGCGATGCCGATTTCGAGAAGCTCGGGATGCTCGGCGCAACGCTCGATGCGGAAGGGGCATCGCGGCGCGAAGCGGCAGCCTCGGGTTACGCTCAAGGGATCAGGCGGCGCACCTTCGATCGCGGTGAGCTTCTTTCCGGCAACCGGCTCGCGATCAAGGCGGGGCACGGCGTTCACGAGGGCCCAACTGTAGGGGTGTTTCGGATGGGAGAGGATAGCTTCTGCCGGCCCCTCCTCGACGATTTCCCCGGCATACATGACGAGCACGCGCGAGCACAGGCCCGCAATCACGCCGAGATCGTGGCTGATGAGCACGATCGCGGTGCCGAAATCGCGGTTGAGCTCGCGAAGAAGCTCGAGGATCTGCGCTTGAATCGTGACGTCGAGCGCTGTCGTCGGCTCATCCGCGATGAGGAGCGCAGGCTCGTTGCTCATGCCCATCGCAAGAGCGACGCGCTGACGCATGCCGCCCGAGAATTGATGCGGGTAGCTGTTGATGGCGCGCTTCGGCGTGGTGATCCCCATGCGCCCGAGAAGCTTCACGCCCCGCTCGGTCGCCTCCTTTTCGCCGAAGCTTCCATGCGCCACCATGGTTTCGACAACCTGACGGGCGATGCGTAGCACGGGGTTGAGCGAAGTCATCGGGTCCTGGAACACCATTGCCATCCCGGCGCCGCGCAACTTGCGAAGCTCGGCGTGGCTCATGGCGAGCACGTCCCGGCCCTGGAAGAGGATCGAGCCCGAAACGATGCGGGCCGGCTCTTCGAGCAGCCGCATCAGGGATTGAGCCGTGACGCTCTTGCCGGAGCCGGATTCTCCGACGATGCCGAGCGTCTCGCCCGAGCCGACGGTGAAACTCACCCCGTCGACGGCTCGCACCACGCCCGAATCGGTGAAGAATTGCGTGCGTAAATCGGAGACGGCAAGGACGGGGGTCGCGGCAATCGTGCTGGGCGGCGCGGGCGCTCGCATATCCGGCATCGTCGCGCTCACCGCTGTCGGGCTTTCGGATCGAGCCAATCGCGCACGCCATCACCAAGGAAATTGAAGCCGAGCACGACGCTCAGGATCGCAAAGCCCGGAAAGGCCGCGACCCACCATTGCTCGACGAGCTCGCGCCCTTCGGCAACCATCGACCCCCATTCGGGCGTTGGCGGGACGACGCCGAGGCCGAGGAAGGAAAGCCCCGCAAAGGTGATGATGGCGTTGCCGAGATCGAGCGTGACGAGCACGATCAGCGGGCCGACAGCGTTCGGGATGATGTGGCGTGCAAGGATGCGCATCGGCTTGAGGCCGATGACCACCGCGGCTTCCACGTATTCTTGTGAACGCTGGACGAGGACGAGGCTGTGCGCGAGGCGCGCGAATTTCGGCCACCAAACGACGAGCATGGCGATGATCGTGTTCATCGTGCCGATGCCGAGCGCGGCCGCGATCGCGAGCGCCAGGATGATGGGCGGGAAGCACAAAACGAGGTCGGTGAGGCGCATGATCAGCTCTTCGCCACGCCCGCGCATGAAGGCGGCGATACCCCCGACGAGCGTGCCGAACGCAGCACCGAGGATCACCACGGCAAATCCGGTGACGAGCGAGATGCGGCTGCCGTAAAGCAGGCGCGTGAGCACGTCGCGGCCGAGCTCATCCGTGCCGAGCCAATGCATGGCCGAAGGCGGACGCAGGCGAAGGCTCACATCGACCGCGTCCGGCGAGTAGCTTGTGAGATAGGGGCAAGCGAGCGCGATCAGCAGCCAGGCGAGAATGATCGTGGCTCCGAGGGTCGCGATGCCATATCGGCGCCGCCAGCGCTGGCCCTTGCTGCGCACAGGCGTAAAGGTGGCGAGTGCCGCCGATGCCTGGTCGAAGGCCGTCATCGCGCCACCCTGGGATCGAGAAGAGCATAGCTCAAGTCGATCACGAGGTTGATGACGAGATAGGTGAGCGCGACCACGAGCGTGATGCCCATGATCGCGGGAAAATCGAGCGCCTCGGCGCTGCGGAAAGTGTAACGGCCAAGGCCTGGCCAGGAGAACACCGTCTCGGTCATGACGGCGCCGGTGAGCAGGTTCGCGTAAGCGAGGCCGCCGAGCGTGACAATCGGGATCAGCGCATTCGGCAGCACATGGCCATTGACGATGCGCCGTTCGCGCAGTCCTTTGGCGCGAGCGACCCGCACGTAATCCTGATGAAGATTGTCGAGCATGCTGGCGCGCGTCGTGCGCGTAATGAGGCCGAGTGTCGCGGCGGCGAGCACGACCGAGGGCAGAACCAAATGGGTCGCGGCGTCGCGGAAAGTGGCGACATCCCCCGCGAGAAGCGAATCGATGAGAAACAACCCGGTCACGGTCGGCGGTGAGAAGGCGATCGGGTCGAGGCGGCCAGGGCCTGGCGCGATCTGCAAGCCGCCGTAGAACAACGCCAGCATGATGAAGGCGAGCCAAAATGTGGGGGATGAAACCCCGATGAGCGAGACCGCGCGCGCGAGATGGTCGACCCAGCTGTCGCGCTTGATCGCCGCGAGCATGCCGAGCGGCACGCCGATGAGGAGGGAAAGGAGAAAGCCCACGGTCGCGAGCTCGATGGTCGCGGGCGCATATTGGGCGATGTCCTCGAGCACCGGTCTTTGCGAAGCGATCGAGATGCCGAGATCGCCATGCAGCACGCCTTTGAGGAAGACGAGGTAGCGCTCCCAGAGGGGCAGATCGAGACCCCATTTGGCCCGCCATTCGGCGACGAAAGCCTTGTTCGAGGCGGCAACGTCACCCAACTGGGCGAGGATCGGGTCTCCCGGCACCATGTTCGCGATGAGGAAGATGACCAGCGTCGCGAGTAGCGCCATCACTGCCGTCACGGCGAGCCGGGAGGCGATGTAGCGCGGCAAGGTCAGCGGGCTCCAAGACGCATAATTGCAGATGCGGCGGCGCGATCATTTGGGGGCCAAGGCCCGCAATCACAAAACGCCTTCATGCACGAAGAGCCAAGAGCGGGAGCAACATCGCCAACGGCTTCGATCCGCGAAAACGTCCTCGACATTCCGGCTCCCTGATCGTTGCTTTTGCGTTTTGGATCGCTCTAAATTTCGTCATGCGAGGTGTCAATTTTAACGGCCGGCGGTCACCTCGGCGCGTGCAAGCCTCCGGCCGGACAGGCTTCGGGAGTTCATGACGCTTGCCGAATATGACAGCTTCGCGGCCGATCGTCATCGTATGATGCGCGAGACGGCGCGCGCCTTCGCCGAGCGCGAGATCAGGCCGATCGCTGCCGAGCTCGACGAAAGCGAACGCTTCCCTTGCGAGCTTTACGCCAAGCTCGCCAAGCTCGGCATGTTCGGCATCACGATTCCCGAAGACATGGGCGGAGCCGGCGCCGATATCGGCTCCTTTGCGCGCGTCATGGAGGAGCTCTCGCGCGGCTATGCCTCGGTCGCCGATCAATGCGGCCTTGTCGAGCTCGTCGCGACATTGCTCGCCGAGCACGGCACGCCGGCCCAGCGTTCGCGGTATCTCGGTCCGCTCCTCAAGGGCGAGCGCCGCTGTGCCTATGCGATCACGGAGGCGCAGGCGGGTTCGGACGTGTCCTCGGTTCAGACGCGCGCGGTCGAGACGCCGCAAGGCTGGCGTCTGAGCGGCGGCAAGCTTTGGATCCACAACGCGCCGGTCGCCGATTTCGCGGTGGTGCTGGCGCGCACGGCGCCGGAGCTGGGCAAGCGCGGCTTCAGCATCTTTCTCGTGGAGAGCGATCAGAAGGGCTATCGGATCGGCCGCAAGGAGCACAAGATGGGTCAGCGCGCCTCCCCGGTCGGCGCGCTCCATTTCGATGATGTAATACTCACGGGCGACGCGCGGCTCGGGCCTCTCAATCGTGGTTTTCACCTGATGATGGGCGTGCTCGACAAGGGGCGCGTGGGCATCGCGGCGCTCGCGGTCGGCATCTTGCAGGCGGCGCTCGACACCTCCATCGCCCACGCCAAGGAGCGGCGACAATTCGGCGCGCCGATCGCCTCCTTCCAGGCCGTGCAATGGATGCTCGCGGACATGGCGAAGGACACGCATGCGGCGCGGCTGATGACGCATGCGGCCGCCGCCTCGATGGACCGTGGCGAAAGCGCGAGCATGGAAGCCTCGATGGCGAAATGCTTCGCGAGCGACGCCGCCGTCGCGCATACGGCGAACGCGGTCCAGATCCATGGTGGCATAGGCTATATCCGAGGCATCGAGGCGGAGCGCCTCTACAGAGACGCCAAGATCACCCAGATCTACGAAGGCACGAACCAGATTCAACGCTTGATCATAGCGAGAAAGCTTCTGTCATGACCAAAACGATGGAGGAGGAGACGAGGGGCCGCGTCTTCATCACGGGCGGACGGCGGGGCATCGGCCGCGCCATCGCCTATGCGTTCGCGGAAAACGGACATGATGTCGTCATCAACGACGTGGCCCAGGATGAGGCGGCGCACGAGACGCTCGAGGGCATCGAGGCTCGCGGCGCGCGGGCGCATTTCCTCAAGGCCGACATCGCGGAGGTGTCGGCCCATGAAGCGCTCGTCGACGAAGCTTTCGCGGCGTTCGGCGGGATCGAAATCCTGGTGAACAATGCCGGCATCTCGGTCGCGAAGCGTGGCGACATGCTCGAGGTGACGCCGGAAAGCTTCGACCGTCTCGTCTCGGTCAATCTGCGCGCTCCCTTTTTCCTGACGCAGACGGTGGCGCGGCGTTGGCTGAGCGAACGCCCGGCGCGGGCGCGCAGCATCGTCAACATCGCTTCGGCGAACGCGCACATGGCGGCGATCGACCGAGCCGAATATTGCCTTTCCAAGACGGGTGTCGGCATGATGACCAAGCTCTATGCGCTGAGACTCGCGGAAGCCGGGATCGCGGTCTTCGAGATCAGGCCCGGCGTGATCCGCACCGACATGACGGCCGTGGTGAGCGCGGCATACGAAAAACGGATCGCCGAGGGGTTGAGCCCGGTACGCCGCTGGGGAGAGCCCGAGGATGTGGGCCGCGCGGTCGTTGCGCTTACGAGCGGCGAGTTCCATTTTTCGACCGGAGAGGTCGTCCATGTCGATGGCGGCTTGCACATTGCCCGGTTGTGAGCCGCAGGCACGCGGCGTATCCCGGTCGGGCGTGATGAATGGCCCGCACACCGTGTCACCTCCGGCAAGGTTCGCATGAGCAAATCTCTGGAAGGGGGTCCACGGACGGACCCGAACGGTGTGTCGCCGCGGCGTGTCCGAACGGCTCACTTGCGTGGCATCATCGGATGAAGGATCGCGCCATGACGGAAGAAGTGCTCGTGTCGATCGACGACTTCGTCGCCGAAATCGTCCTCAATCGGCCGCGCAAACTCAATGCCGTCACGCCAGGGATGGCGGCGCGTATCGAAACGCTTTGCGCCGAACTCGACCGGAACGAGGAAGTGCGGGTCGTGCTTCTTCGCGGCGCGTCGGAGCGGGCATTTTGCGCCGGAAGCGATCTCTCTTCGCTCGCCGAATATCCTTCGGCCTGGAAGTTCCGCAACCGTGTGGAATACGCGACCGCGGTGCGCAACTTGCGAAAGCCCGTCATCGCTGCCTTGCACGGCTGGGTACTCGGCGGGGGCGCCGAGATGGCGCTCGCGGCCGACATCAGGATCGCGGGACGCGGCGCCCGGATCGGCTTTCCGGAAGTCACGCGCGGCTGGGTCGGCGGAGGCGGCGCCTCGCAGATGCTGCCGCGACTCGTCGGCTATGGCCAGGCGATGCGCCTCTTGCTGACGGGCGAGCCGATCGCGGCCGAGGAGGCCTTTCGGCTCGGGCTCGTCGAGCTCCTGGTCGAGGATGCGGAGGTCGAGGCGCAAGCGCGCGCCTTGTGCCGAAAGCTTGCGAGCTTCAGCCCGGTCGCCGTGGAGGCCGTCAAGGCTTCCGTGCGTGCCGCGCTTTCCGCGCCGCTCGCGACGGGTCTTGCCTATGAGAACGAGATGAACACGCTCTGCTTTGCGGCCGGTGATCATCGCGAGGGCATCAAGGCCTTCGAGGAGAAGCGACCGGCCTCGTTCAGCCGTTGACCAAAGCGGCAAATCACCTCTTCATGCGGACATTGGAGACTTCTGGATGAGCCCCAAACGTGATGGTGGCGGGCAGGGCAAGAGGCGGCTTGCCGTCATCGGCCTGGGCATGGCCGCAAAGCCGCATCTATCGAGCTTGCGTGATCTCGTCGACAGGGTGGAGGTCGCGGCCTGCTACACGCGAAGCGCGGAGCGCCGCGCCAGCTTCGCCGCCGCGCAACCGGATCTTCCGGCGAGCGACGATCTTGATGGAATTTTCGCGGACCCATCCATCGCGGCGCTCCTTCTCCTTACGCCGCCCTTCAGCCATCTCGACCTGATCTTGCGCGCCGCAAAGGCCGGCAAGCATGTACTCGTCGAGAAGCCGCTCGACGTTTCCGTTGCGCGGGCGCGTCAAGCGGTCGAGGCCATGGAACAGGCGAGACTTCGGCTCGGCGTCGTGCTGCAGCACCGCTTTCGCGCGGCCTCGCGCCGTCTTGTCGATCTCGTCGCAAAAGGAGAGCTCGGCCCGTTGATTTCGGGCTCGGCCGCGATCCGCTGGTGGCGCACGCCCGATTATTATGCGCAGGCCGGTCGCGGCATGAAGGCCCGCGATGGCGGCGGCGTTCTCTTGACGCAGGCGATCCACACGCTCGATCTGTTCCAGCACCTTGCGGGCCCGATCGCGCGGGTCGCCGCCTTCGCCAAGACTTCGCCCCTGCGCAACATCGACACCGAGGACGTGGTCGGCGCCGCCATCCAATTCGCCAACGGAGCCGTCGGCACGATCGACGCGACGACGGTCGCTTGTCCCGGATTTCCCGAGCGCATCGAGCTCGCCTGCGAGCGCGCGACCATCGTGCTCACGGCCGAGACGCTCGACCTCTACTACAAGGACGGACGGCATGTGCACGAGGAAGGTCCAGAGTCGAAGAGTGGCGGGGCCGATCCCATGGCCTTCTCGCATGAGGCGCATCGCGGCGTGCTCGCCGACTTCCTCGATGCGCTCGATGAGGGCCGCGATCCTGCGATCAGCGGTCGCGAAGCCCTGAAGGTGCAGCTTCTCATCGAGGCGTTGCTGCGCTCGGCCGAGAGCGGCCGGGCCGAGAAGGTTTGACGACATGGCGCGAATTTTTCTGACCCACACCCCCGACATGCTCGAAAATTACTACGGCCCGCGCGCCGTCAAGGCACTGCGCGAGAAGGCCGAGGTCGTGATCAATCCGACAGGCAGCGTGCTCGACGCCGAGGGCCTCGCGGCGCAGGCGAAAGGCTGCGATATCATCATCTCGGACCGGCAGACGCCCGGCCCTCGGGAATTCCTCGACAAGGCGACGGATGCGGTTGCCTTCCTGCGTTGCGCGGTCGATATCCGCAACATCGACGTCGAGGCGGCAAGCCGCAACGGCATCCTGGTCACGCGAGCAACGCCGGGCTTCGATGCCTCGGTGGCCGAGATCGCGATCGGCATGATGGTAGATCTCGCCCGCCATGTGTCGAGCTCGGTCATCCAATACCGGGGCGGCGCCGAAGCCTCGGTCCACATGGGACGCCAACTCAAGGACTCGACGCTCGGCATCATCGGCTACGGCGTCATCGGCGAGTACCTGGCAAGGCTCGGCCTCGCCTTCGGCATGAGCGTCATGGCTCACGACCCTTACAAGACGATCACCGATCAGGGCGTGCGGCAGGTCTCGTTCGAGGAAGTGCTCGCGGGTTCGGATTTCGTGACCTGCCTTGCGGTCGCGACGAGCGAAACCGAAAATCTCATGAACGAGACGGCGTTCGCGCGCATGAAGCGCGAAGCGTTCTTCCTCAACCTGTCGCGTGGCAACCTCGTCGACGAAGCGGCGCTCGAGCGGGCGCTCGACGAAAAGCGCATCGCCGGCGCCGCAATGGATGTCGGCAGGGCTCACGATCAAAAACCCTCGCTTCGTCTGGCGGGTCGCGCCGATGTCATCGCCACACCGCATATCGCGGGGCTCACGCCGAGCGCCATCGAGCACCAAGCCTTCGACACGGTCGAGCAGGCGCGCGCGCTCGTGGCGGGAAATGTGCCGCGGGGCGCCGTCAATGCCGAAAAGGCGACGCGGCTCGCGCGTCTGCGGCCATGAAGGCCCGGCGCCGGATCATGAGGAGCTCATCTCGTGCGTGAGCGCGGAAAGGCGCCGCCGCCGCCCGCAATCGTCAACTTCTTTCGTTTCGGCTGCCCGGTCGTCGATAGCTTCGGCCTGAGTTCTCAGCTCAGAAGCCCCTCCACCCGGATCAGGCCGGCTTCACCGCATACATGTCGAGCTGCCAGCCCGCCGCCGTGAGCGGGAGCTTGGCGATGCTGTCGCGTACGGCAATCTGATAGATCGGCTGGAACAGGATGAAATGGTTTGCCTGGTCGACCATCTCCTTTTGATACTCGACCCACATCTCGGCCTGTTTCTTGGGATCGGTCTCGGCGGCCGCGTCATGGATGAGCTTCACGAGGGCTGCCGGGGGCGTCCAATGCACGCGCTTGGCGACGCGCTCGACGGTCGCCGCGGCCCAAAGCAGATTTTCGGCCGCGGGCGGATTCCAGAAAGTCAGCACGCCGCCAGGCGCCTTCCCGGTCGTGTACATGGTGCGCGCATTCACCTGATCCATCGGGTTGAGCTTCGCCTTGATGCCGACACGCGCAAGGTCCGCCTGCAGCTTTTGCGCGAGCGTCTGATAGGAAATTCCCGCGATCGCGGCATTGCCGTAGTCGATCTCGAACTCGAAGCCATCCGGGAGCCCCGCCTTGGCGAGCAGTTCCTTCGATTTCGCGAGGTCCTGGCGAAAGCCGATGTCGCGCGCGATCGCCTCGGTCGAGCCCGAGACGCCGATCGGCAGGAAATGGGCCGGCCGCAAGGCCGCCCCGCCGAGCATCGCATCCTTGATGCCATCGTAATCGATGGCAAAGCCGATCGCCTGACGCGCCTCCTTGACGGCGAGCGCCTTGTTGAACTCCGGCTCCTGGGTCAGCGCCATGTAGACGAAGTCGAGGCTCGTGAGTGCCTCGAGGCGAAGCTTCGGCTCGGATTTCAGCGTCGCCACCTGCTCCGGGATGAGGTTGAAGGCGATATCGATATCGCCGCGGCGCACGGCGAGGAGCTGGGCTGCGCTGTCGCCGATATGCCGGATGATCACCCGCTCGAAGGCCGGCTTGCCCCGCCAGAAATTGTCGTTGCGCACGAGCTGAATCTGAGCGTTGCGCTCCCAGCGCACCAGGCGATAGGCCCCTGTGCCTGCCGAATTGTCGTTGAGCCACGTCGTCGCCTTGTCCTTCTCTTTCGCGGCGGTCGAGCCGTCGCCCCCATGCTGCTCGACGAGCTTGCGGTCGAGCACCGGGAATCCGGGAGCCGCGAGGATCGTCAGGATCGGCTCATCGGGATTTTTCAAGATCACATCGACGTTCTTCTCGTCCACGATGGAGGTGTGGTCGATGTTGGCGATGTATTGGGAGGGCTGGTCGCCGAGATAGAGCACGCGGTCGAGCGACCATTTCACGTCATCGACCGTCATCGGATTGCCGCTCGCGAATTTCACTCCGTCGCGGATGGTGAAGCGCCAACCCTTTCGGTCGGGCGTGCGGGTCCAGGCCGTGGCGAGCGCCGGCTTCAGATTGATGTAGTCGCCAGGTTCCATCGTGACGAGCATGTCGTAGGCGGCGGTCAACGTCATGGGCGGTGTGTATTGCGCCTGGCGGGCCGGATCGAGCGTTATGGTGTCGCTGATGTCGATACCGATGACGAGCGTGCTCTTCGACGCCTGTGCGAAGACGCGCTCGGGAAGACCTGCCGCGAGCGCGGCTCCTCCGGCGCCGAGAAGCTTCGCGACCTCTCGGCGGCTGACGAAGCGTGCGGCCTCGATCTTCATGGCGGTTCCTCCCTGGCCGGGTTTTCTAAGGTTTCGTCGTTCTTCAGCTTTGCTCGATCAAACTACATGTGCTTTGGAGGCGCAATCAGGGCCGGGAGCGGCAAACCCGACGTCCTCGCAACGGTCGTTGCGCGGTCGAAGGCCCGCAGGAAACTTGCCGCAAGGAAGGCACGGAGTTATATACGCAGCAGGTGTCGGAGTGTGGCTCAGCCTGGTAGAGCACCTCGTTCGGGACGAGGGGGTCGTAGGTTCAAATCCTATCACTCCGACCATAGTTTTAATCAGTCATGTCGAACATGCGGGCGTCCAGCAAGGCGAGCACCGGGGCACCCCTTCGGTAGGCTCCCGGGCATAAGCTCTGCGAGCGGAGGTAAAGCGTCCAAGCAAGTGGCGAGAGTGGGCAAGGCCACTAACCGACGGAGATCGCGACCATTATGCTCAAGGAACGGCATTCTGTCCGCTCGAAGTCTCTCCTGAGGGCAACGATCCGATTCTACAACCGCAACGTGACATTCGATTGCCTTGTCCGGGACATCTCGCCGACGGGAGCAAAGCTCGAGTTTGAGGGCGCCTCGGCTCTCCCACAGGAATTCGAGCTCGCGGTTCCGCAGCGAAGCGCGATCTATCCCTGCGAGCTCAAATGGCGAAGGCAAAACACCGCCGGTGTTCGCTTCAAGGAAAACGTCGACCCTGCGGCGGCGGAATATGGGGAGTTCGCCAAGGCCAGAATCGAAGCGCTCGAGAAAGAGAACGCAGCCCTTCGGCTCGAAGTCTCCCGGCTCACGCTGCTGCTCGAAACCTCGAAAACGAAGGGGCCCAAAGCTCCGCCTCGTCAGCCATGACGAACGGTTTTTCGCGACCGCCCGGCTCTGGAAGGCGCGCCGTTCTTGGAACCGCGTTCGCCCTTGCCGGGCTTGCGAGCTGCATCTCCCCCGAAAGCAAACTCGCCTCCGACAAGACGCAATGCGAGACACAGGGTCTCTCCCCTTCGACGAATGCTTTCGAGGATTGCCTCGCCGAAGCAAATAGCCGCCGGCGTGATACGCAAGCACGCCAAGCCGTGCGCATGCGGGAGCTGCAGGATCTGAGCATGGAGAATTTCCTGCACTCGCAAAGCGCGGCGCCCTGAAGCTATCATCGCGTTTGGATGTCTCGAAGGGTGGACGTCAGGTCAGGGGTGCTGCCCTAAAGATAGGTTTCGAGGTCGTCCGGGAGCAAGCCCAGGCCAGCGATGATGCTGCATTGCGGCACATCGCTCGACGAAAGTTCGCCCTGTCGCGAGAAGGCGACCGCGCCGCCCCTCCCGGTTGCGTAGGCGCAAGCACAATCCACGGCCGCCATACCAGTCGTTTTTTCCTCGCACTCGGCAGCGACCAGCTTTCCGTCCGAGCTTTGCACGAAGCGCAAAACGTAAAAATGGGTCATGAAAGTCCCGGGTAATGACGCTTCTCGAGTCAGTGAATCGAGTGCTCCTTCGCCATCAGGCGTAGCTCCAAAGGCCCACCGTCATGCGCGGGCTTGGCCCGCGCATCTAAGCTTACGTCCGCATGACGCATGAAAGTAAAGGCGTGGGTGCCCGCACCGAGTGGGGGCATGACGTAGCGGAAATGGAATCGCTCCATTTTTCGCTCCCGAAAGAGAGAAAAAGGGGTGCTCGAGGGAGGAAGAACCTTGAGACACCCGTGAGTTTACCTGGATCACCATCCACATCCGTTGAGCATGGATGGTACCTTGCAGTAAAAGATACGTATCGAACAACGTCCATGGTCGA
>JAFBAS010000032.1 GCA_019247605.1 Hyphomicrobiales bacterium | reverse complement strand
TCCCGCTTCTCGACGATCCGGCGTTCCTCGCGGCGGTGACGCCCTTCATCGGGCAAAAGCTCACGCTCGCGCGCATCACCGAGATCACGCGCGAGGTTGTGAAGCAATATCGCGCCAAGGATCATCCGCTTGTCGACGTGATCGTGCCCGAGCAGGACGTGAACAACGGCGTGGTGCAGCTCGCCGTCGTCGAGTTCACGGTCGGCAAGGTGCGCGTTGAAGGCAATCGCTGGTTCTCGAGCGACATTCTCGTGGGCAAGGTGCATCTGAAACCCGGCGAGCACATCATCGGCTCGCGCCTTCTCGTCGATCAGGCGCTGTTGAACGACAGCCCCTACCGCTCGGTCGAGATCCTTTATGAGCGCGGTGCGGAAGCCGGGCAGACCGATGTCGTGCTGAAGACGACGGATCGCCTGCCCGTGCGCGTCTACGCGGGCTATGACGATCAAGGCACGAAATCGGTCGGCGTCGATCGCCTCAATGCGGGCTTCGGCTATGGGAATGTATTCGGGCTCGACCATCAGCTCGGCTTTCAGGTGACCTCGAGCGCCGATCTTCTTTCGGGTAATCCCGATCTTCCAGGCCGGCCGCACGATCCGCGCTTCCTCTCGGAATCCTGGAACTACACGGCGCCCTTGCCCTGGTGGGACGACAAGATCAGCGTCTTCGGCCTGCACGCCGAATCGGTGCCGCGGCTTGCCAACACTTTCAACCAGATCGGCCAAACCGATCAGTTGAGCGCCCGCTATATCAAGCGGCTTCCGGTGTGGGAGAACTTCACGGAGGAAGCGCAGTTCGGCTTCGACTTCAAGCGCACCAACAACAATCTCGCCTTCGGCGGTATCCAGATCAACAACACCTCGACGGAGGTCGATCAATTCGTCGGGCAATACAGCGCCACCTATGTCGATCCTTGGGGTTCGACCTCGCTCACGGCAGACGGCTACTATTCACCGGGCAAGATCACGCGCAACAACAATGACGCGGCCTTCCAGACGAGCCGCGCGGGTGCGCGCGCCCATTACATCTACGGCCAGCTCGTGGGCGAGCGTCTCACGCCCATCCCGCAATTCGGCTTCTTGCCTGAAGGCTTCATCTGGTCCGTGAAGGCAACGGTGCAGGATTCAAACCGGGCGCTTTTACCGAGCGAGGAATTGAGCCTCGGCGGCGTGAGCTCGCTTCGCGGCTATGATCCTTATCTCATACAAGGCGACAAGGGGTGGATCGTCTCAAACGAGCTTCGGGCACCGGCCTTCAGCCTCACGGCGTTCACGCACGGCGACAACCCGTGGAACGACCGCATCCAGCTCTTCGTCTTCCACGACATCGGCCGCGTCTGGAGCATCGTTCCGCAACCCAACGAGGACGCGAGTACGACCTTGGCGAGCGCCGGTGCCGGCTTCCATTACACAGTCGACCGTTATCTCGATCTGCGCTTCGATTGGGGCTTTCAGCTCACCCATATCCGCTTCGACCCGCGCCCGCTCGGCCAACGCGGCGACGTCTCGCTCACCCTCGCGTTCTGAGCCGTCGCCCTCCTTCTCCCGAGAGAGGTCGGACTTTATCCGAGGGGAGCCGGGCGAGCCGGGGGACAGTGCCGGCATTGGCAGGAGTTCGGGAGCGGGAGACTTTCTACGAAGTTGGGGTTGCCTCCCTCACCCGCTCCGAGCCGAGGGGCTCGGAGTCGACCTCTCCCTTCGGGAGAAGTGAGGGCGGTTGCGGGAGAGGAGAGGTGGGCGCACGCCCTCAAGCGCGCGCGAGATAAGCCTCGAGGCGCTCGATGTACCAGGTCACGAAATCGTCGACCTGATATTCGGTGAAGGGTGAATAGGGGCCTGGTTCATAGGCGGAGCTCTTCACGCCCGCATGCGTGCGCTCCACGAGCGCCGCGTCCTGGTTGTTCGTCGCCTTCCATACCTTGGTGAGGTTGTCGAGATCGTAATCCTTGCCTTCGACCGCATCCTTGTGGACGAGCCATGTGGTGCGCACCAAGGTTTCATCGGGCGAAAGCGGAAAGGCGCAGAAGCTGATCGCATGATCGCTCATCGCATGATGCCAGGAGTTCGGCTGGGTGTGGATATGAAGCCCGCCGAGCTTCGGTTGCGTAATCGTGCCCATGAGCTTGCGGCAAGCGATCCTGGAATCCATCGTCTGAGATTCGTTCTCGCCCGCGAGCACGAGCCGCTCGGTGCGGAACGCGGAAGGGCGCCCCTTCAAATGCTCGACGGGGCTCGAGGGAATGCCTGAAGCTTCCCAATCGGCGACGGTCTTTGCGGCGAACGCGGCGTAGGCGTTGGCTTCCTCCTGTTGGCGCCCGCTCGCCGCGCCCGGATCGAAGCCCACCGAATATTCGCTGAAGGAGTTCAGGAGCTCGGGATGTGAGGCCTGGCAATGGTAGCACTCACGATTATTCTCCATCGTGAGCTTCCAATTGCCGTTCTCGACGAGGTCCATCTGCGCGGCCACCTTGGTGTTGCGCAGATCATGCGGGGCAAGCCGCGGCTCGATTGCGGCCGCGAGTTCGTCGATGTCATCGGGCGCCTTCTCGGCGAGGCAGATGAACAAAAGCCCGCCGACCGAACGCAGGTTAACAGGCTTGAGCCCATGGCAGGATTTGTCGAAATCCGCTCCCATCTGCCGCGCATTGATGAGCGTTCCGTCGCGCTTGTAAGTCCATTGATGATAGGGGCAAACGAAGCGGATCACACGACCGTGCTCCGCCGACACGAGCTGCGCGCCGCGATGCCGACAGATATTGTGAAAGGCGTGCACCCCCCCATCATCACCGCGCACGAGGATCACCGACTGCGCTCCGACATCGATCTTGCGATAATCGCCGGGGTTCGGCACCTCGGCCTCCAGGGCGGCGAAGATCCAATGGCGGCCGAATATGAGATCGAGGTCGAGGTCGAACACTTCGCGCGACGTATAGAAGGGCGCCTCGAGCGTGTAGCCTGGCCGGCGCGCCTCGACGAGACTTGCGATATCGAGCGGGGCTCTCATGAGCATGGTGGGCGGGCTCCCGGAACTTCTGCCGGCTATAATATAGCCGATCTCGCGCCTTAGACGATAGTCGTCGTTGCCGCAGATGGGGTCGGAAAAGCGCCTGCTCGGTGGGAAAGCACAAACTTCCGCTCATCCCCGCGAAAGCGGGATCTAGTCTTGCCACGGGCCTCCTCTCCGAATCCGGGTTCCCGCTTTCGCGGGAATGAGTGGAGGCTCTCGCGTCCCCGGGCCGTTTCCGCTACATCCGAAGCGTGACGGAAATCCTCTTTTATCACCTGCAATCGCGCTCTCTCGACGCGGTGCTGCCTCAGCTCGTGGAGAAGAGCCTCGAGAAGAGTTGGCGGGTCGTCATCCAAGGCGCGACGCGCGAGCGCCTTGCGGCGCTCGACGAACGGCTGTGGACTTATGACGAAGCAAGCTTTTTGCCGCATGCGACCGATGAGGATGGCGATCCTGCGGCACATCCCGTGCTTTTGACCACCGGCTCCGGCAATCCAAACGGGGCGTCGGTCCGCTTCCTCGTCGAGGGCGCGCCCGTTCCTCAAGACGCGCAGAGCTATGCGCGCATAGTGCTCATCTTCGACGGCAATGATCCGGAGGCGGTCGAGGTGGCGCGGGCGTCCTGGCGAGACGTGAAAGCCAGCGGAGTCGAGGCGACCTATTGGCGCCAAAACGATGCAGGACGATGGGAGAAGCAAGGGTGATCGCGCGGCTCTTCGCCATGGCTTTGCTTCCGCTGCTCGGTGCTTGCACAGTCGGCGCCACGGGCTTCGCCACCGATTTCAACGAGGTGCACGAGGCCTCCATTCGTGCCTCGACGGCCGAGGCCCTGGTTGGGCCGGACGGACGCTGCGAGGCCGATATCAGCGTCGACCCTTCCGTGTTTCGCGATCAGGCTCGCGATGGCGTCCCGCTCGGCTCCACGGAATGTGAGGTGGTGGCGCGCCTCGGCGGACCCTATTCGGTCGAGATCAAGCGAGGGCCTCGCGGAGAGCGTCTCACCCGGCTGACCTATGTTTCCGGCCCGCGCTTCGGCGCTTATGATTTCACGAACAACCGGCTCACCAAGATCGAGCGCTGAGAGCTCTCCCCCATCACCGGTGTGGCACCCCCGGCGAGGCTCGCGCCGGTCGAGCCCTGGGAAGTGGATCCATGGCGTGGTGGACGTCCAGAACCGGTGTGATAGATGGGCTCCCTTCCCCTCGCGGCCTTCGGCCGCTTGGCGGGGCGGGGCCAGGTGGCCTAGCTAGGGCAGAACCTTCGGCCGTCTCGCACGGCGGCCTTGCACCAGGGTCGTGATTGCACCCCGCAACGTCCTGATGTCCTGTTCGGTGATTTGCAGGCGATGAAAGACATTGCGCAAATTGCGCGCCATCGTGTCCTTGCGTTCATCGGGCAGGAAATAGCCGCAGGCTTCGAGTTCATCCTCAAGATATTCGAAGAAGGAGAGCAGCGTCGCCTTGGCGGCGAGCGGCCCCATTTCGGGTGCGAAAAGGGGCCGGTCGCGGGCGTGTTGCACCCGGAACCATTCATGGCCGACGAGGAGCACCGCCTGGGCGAGGTTCAGCGAAGCATAGGCGGGGTTCACCTGAAACGTAAGCGTGGCGTCCGCCAGAGAGACCTCGTCATTGGTGAGCCCGTTGCGCTCGCGGCCAAACAGCACGCCGACGCGCTCTCCCCCTGAAAGTCGAAACGATGCCTCGGCCATTGCGACCTCCGGCGACAGCACGGGCTTGAGTTGATGGCGGGCGCGCGCCGTCGTCGCAAAGACGAAATTGAGGTCCCCGATTGCTTCCTCGAGGGTCGCGAAGAGCTTTGCCTCGTCGAGAATGTAGGCGGCACCGGATGCGGCCGACCGCGCGCCTTTCTTCGGCCAACCGTCGCGCGGCGCGACAAGGCGCAGATCCGAAAGCCCGAAATTCGCCATGGCGCGCGCGCACATGCCAATATTTTCGGCAAGCTGCGGCTCGACAAGCACGATCGCCGGGCCGCCTTCCAGTCGGGGCCGAGTGTGATCGGTGCCGGAGCCAGGCACGCCGCCCTCAGGAAAGATCGATCGCGTGGCGCTTGAGGTCGGCGAGCCCACAATGGTCGAGCGCGCCGGCCTCCGTCGCGCGAAGCACGACACGCGGCGCCTTTCCGGCCTCGAGAGCCTCCTGCCAGGGCGGCGCGCACAAGCACCAGCGATCCCCGGGCTTCAAGCCGGGGAAGCCGAAATCGGGCATGGGCGTCGACAGGTCATTGCCGCTCGCCTTGGAGAAGGCGAGGAACTCGGCCGTCATCAAGGCGCATACCGTGTGGCTGCCGATGTCCTCGGCGCTCGTATCGCAACATCCATTCCGGAAAAATCCGGTCATCGGGTTGGTCGAGCAGGGTTCAAGCTCGCCGCCGAGCACGTTCTTGGAGGGGCGCCTCCCGCCGCCTCCTCCCCCATCGGTCCTGAACATGACGTCCTCCGTACTGGGTTGCAGTCTAGCGGCAAGCGCGGCTCAAGTCAGCGCATTGCGCCAAAGCCTGGCCTCCTCGCGTCGGGGGGGTCATCGAGCCATGACGCAGGCGAAAGGCAGCCACACGTTTCCCGAGCCCGCCCTCTCGAGGAAGCGCTTCCCGCCGACCGTGTTTTGTGTTGCAAATGACGGATCATGCTCCGCTCCTCGACCCGGCAGGAATTTTCATGACGCAAACCGCATCCGTGGACGCTCTGTCTCACGCCCATCGGCTTCTCGACAAGCTGCCACTGGTCGATGGGCACAACGACCTTCCCTTCGTCATCCGCCGTGACCGGGACGCCAAAGGCGATGTGAGGCGATACGATCTCACGCGCGTGCACCAGAACACCGATACCGATATTCCGCGCCTCAAGGAGGGGCGTCTCAGCGCGCAAATCTGGGCGGCCTATATTCCTTCGACGACGAAGCAGCCGGCGCGCGCCGTCCTCGAGCTGATCGACACGATTCACCAGCTTTGCGATGCCCATCCCGACATCTTCATGCGCGCGCTCACGCCGGCCGATATCGGCAAGGCGAAACGGCAGGGCAAGATCGCCTCCTTCCTCGCGATCGAGGGTGGCGTGGGCTTGGAGAACAGCCTCGCGCCGCTTCGCGTGTGGCATGCGGCGGGTGCGCGCCTGATGACGCTTTGCCACAACGAGACGCTCGACTGGGTGGATTCGGCGACCGACCAACCGCGCCATCAGGGCCTCACCGCCTTCGGCCGGGCGGTGGTCGCGGAACTCAACCGACTTGGGATGATGGTCGACCTCGCGCATGTGAGCCCCGACGTCATGCGCCAGGTGCTCGACATCTCGAAGGCGCCGGTCGTGTTTTCGCACTCGAATGCGCGCGCTCTCGCCGATCACCCGCGCAACGTTCCCGACGACGTGCTCGACCGCGTCCCCGGAAATGGCGGCATCGTCATGGTGACCTTCGTGCCGGATTTCATCAACCGGAACTCTTATGAATGGATGCTCCCGTTCAAGGACGAGTACGGGAAGACGCGCGCCGATGTCGACATGACAAAAGCCCTCGCGGAGCGCGAGCGCCAGCACGGGCGCCGCCCGCGCAGCACGCTCGCGCAGCTGGTCGACCATATCGACTACATCGTGAAGCGCATCGGCATCGATCATGTCGGCATCGGCTCGGATTATTTCGGCGGCCAGACACCCGACGGTCTGGAGGATGTGAGCCGTTTCCCGCACCTCATCGCCGAACTCGTGAGGCGTGGCTACACGGATAGCGCGATCGCCAAGATCGCAAGCCGAAACTTCGTACGTGTCTTCCGCAATGTCGAGAAGATCGGCAACGAGCTGCGCAAGACGCAGGCGCCGCGCGTGGGGCGTATCGAGGATTTCGATAGAGCTTAAGCTATTGCGAAGGGCTTAGTGAGCTCAGGAAGCGATCCGCACGAAACGCATCGGCAAGCCGCCATTGAGCCATCGCCCGTGCAAGGGCTTGAAACGCCAGGCCTTTTCATTCCAAGCGATTTCGGTGTCCCCGGTGATCTGAAGGAGATCGCCGCGCTCGAAATCCACGAAGAGAAGTCCGGCGCGCGGATTGAGCATCAAATTGCCGAGCGTGTTGAAGAAAAGGTTTCCCGGGTAATCGGGGATCGTGATCGCGTCATCCTCGCTCAATCGAAGAAAGCCGGCGGGTCCCCCCCGATGGGACACGTCGGCGCTTTGCGGGAGCCCCGCTTTCGCCGGTGCATGGGAGGCGACGAAGAAGGTGTCAGCCTGCGTGATGAGCGCGCGCGCGCGCTCATCGAGCCCTGTAAGGTTGTCGGCCTTGCCCGAGAAGGCCTCCTCGGCGGCAGAGATCCGGCCGGTATTGCGGCGCGGCTGAATATATTTGGGGCAATTGCCGAAACTCTGCTCGACGTGAAGGGAAAACCCACTCTCCTCAACCCTGATGATCTCCCCGTTCACGCGGTTGCGGCGCCGCGTCGAAAGCTCGATGCCGAGCATCCCTAGCCGCGTTCCCAGTTGGAGGGAGTGAGATAGAGGATCGCCGGATCTCGGACGCGCGGCGACATCGAGAGTGACGGGATCCGGGCTTTGCAGGAAGCCGGGCCCGCCCGAAAGGATGGAGGCCCATGGCCAACCTTTCTGATCGACAGAGCCCACGAGTACGAAAGGAAGGCCAGCGAAAAACATGCGGTGCTGATCGAGCATGAAGGGCCGGATAACGCGCTTTCCGATCTCCTCCATGCGCTCGTCGACGCCGGCGAGCTTTTGTGCCGCGCGCTCGCCCTCATGCCAGGGCGAAATTTGATGCGGGCGAGCCGGCTCTTGCATGTTCGAATCTCCGCTTATGCGGCAAGACCGACCTTGCTGCGCGGCATCGACGCGAAACCGGGTACCTCCTCGACGCGCCGCAACCACGCTCGGATTTCCTTGTAAGGCTCCAAAGAGACGCCGCCTTCGGGAGAGAGCGCCACATAGCTGTAGACCGCGACATCCGCGATGGTTGGCCGCTCGCCGACTAGGAACCTGCGCCCGGCAAGCTCAGCGTCGAAAACCTTGAAGAAGGCGTTGGCAAGGGTGACGGCGCGGTTGTGGTCGAGCGGCGCCTTGAAAAGCGTGACCAGGCGCGCCGAACAAGGCCCATTGAAGACGGGCCCTTGCGCCACGGAAAGCCAACGCTGAACTTGCGCGAATTTGGCGGGCTCGCGTGGCAGCCATTGGCCGCTCTCATCATATTTCGCCGCAAGATACGCAAGGATAGCAACAGAATCCGGGACGACCACTTCGCCGTCCTCGATGACCGGCACGGTGCCGAGCGGGTTGAGCTTGCGGAACGGCGCTCCATTCTGCTCGCCGCCGGCGAGATCGACCTCGCGGAAAGTAAAGGGCAGATCGAGGAGGTGCAGCATCAGCTCCGCACGATGGGAATGGCCGGATAGCTTGAAGCCGTGGAAGAGGATGGGCTTTGCGGGTTTCATGGGCGTTTCTCGTCCTGGACGTTTTGGGAGGCGGAACCGGGCACATAATGTCTTTTAGTAATTGGTTTAATCCCTTAAATATGCGAATGTCTGTTGCGATAATCGGAATAATCTCCCATGGATCGACTGGATTCGCTTTTGGTCTTTGTCGCCGTCGCGGAGGAGGGGAGCTTCGTTTCGGCCGCCCGGCGCCTTCACCGTTCGCCGGCGGCCGTCACGCGCGCTGTTGCCGCGCTCGAGGACCGCTTGGCGACCCGGCTTCTCAACCGCACGACGCGAGCAGTCGCGCTAACCGATGCGGGTGCGCGTTTTGTTGACCGCTGCCGACGCGCGCTAGCCGAATTCGAAGCCCTGGAGCTTTCCGCCGCAAGCGAACAGGCCGAGCCTCGAGGCTTGCTGACGGTCACGGCGCCCGAGATCTTCGGTCGGCTTCACGTGCTGCCGATCGCTCAAGCCTTCCTCGCTGAACACGCTGGCGTTCGCATTTCTCTTCTCTTGCTCGACCGCGTGGTTGGCTTGGTGGACGAGGGGGTCGATGTGGGCGTACGGATCGCGCACCTGCCCGATTCCTCGCTGCGCGCCATCCATGTGGGGGATGTGCGGCGGGTCGCCTGCGCAAGCCCAGCCTATCTTGCGACGCGAGGCACTCCCAAGATGCTCAAGCATCTGGCCGCGCATGATGTGATCACGGTCGATGGTGTTTCGCCCGCCGGTGAGCGTTGGCCCAAGGCGCGCTCGCGCTTGACCGTGAACACGATGCAAGCCGCGCTGGACGCCGCCGTTGCGGGCGGGGGCATCGTGCGCGTCTTCTCCTATCAGGCTCAGGGGTATGAGCAGGCAGGAGCATTGCGGCGCGTGCTCGGCGCTCACGAACCTGCTCCAATCCCGATCCATGTCATTCATCTGGCAGGCCGCCATTTACCGGCCAAGGCGCGCGCTTTCATCGACAAGGCCGTCGTGTCGCTGCGCTCGAAATTCGGACGTCTCAGCTCCGCCAAGGCGCCTTTCAAGGAAAGCGGGCCACGTCGGAGGCGATGAGCAGATGGTGAAGGCAACTGGCTCGCTTGCCTTGCTCTGCTTTCCTGGATTGAGGCCGAGAGCCGCGAGTCCGATCTCTCCAGAACGGGAGTGACCCGCGCCAGCGGCTAGTTGCCCCCCTTTAAGCTCGCCTAGCTCGCGAGCGCCTGATCGAGATCCGCGATGATGTCGCCGGCGTCCTCGATGCCGATCGAGAGGCGCACGACGTCTGGGCCCGCGCCGGCCCTCGTCTTCTGCTCGTCCGACAATTGTCGATGCGTCGTCGAAGCGGGGTGGATCACAAGGGAACGCGTGTCCCCAATGTTAGCGAGGTGGGAGAAAAGCTTCAGTTCGGAGACGAGCTTCACGCCGGCGTCGTAGCCGCCCTTGAGGCCGAAGGTGAAGACCGAGCCCGCCCCCTTGGGGCAGTATTTTTTGGCGAGCGCATGATATTTGTCGTCGGGCAGGCCGGGATAGCTCACCCAGGAGACGGCGGGGTGCTGCTTGAGGTGCCTCGCCACCTCGACGGTGTTGTCGCAATGCTTTCGCATGCGAAGCGGCAAGGTCTCGATCCCTGAGAGCACCATGAACGCGTTGAAGGGTGAAAGCGCCGGGCCGAGATCGCGCAGCCCGAGAACGCGCGCCGCGATGGCGAAGCCGAAATTGCCGAAAGTCTCGCCGAGTACCATTCCGTTGTACTCGGGCCTGGGTTTGGAGAGCATCGGATACCGATCGTCGCCGAGCCAGTTGAACCTGCCGCCGTCGACGATTACGCCCGCCATGGAATTCCCGTGGCCGCCCAAAAACTTGGTCGCCGAATGCACGATGATGTCGGCCCCATGCTCGAAAGGTCGCCACAGATAGGGTGTCGCCATGGTGTTGTCGACGATCAGAGGCACGTTGGCCTTCCTTGCCACTTTCGCGATCGCCTCGATGTCGGTGATGACCCCGCCCGGGTTGGCGATCGACTCGACGAAAATCGCCTTTGTCTTGGGCGAGAGGGCGGCCTCGAAGCTCGATGGATCGTCGGGGTCGGCAAAACGCGTCGTCCAGGCAAAGTTCTTGAATGCATGATTGAACTGGTTGATCGACCCGCCATAAAGCTTGTTGGCGGCAATCATTTCATCACCCGGCTGCATCAAAGTGTGAAAGGTGATGAACTCCGCCGCATGGCCGGATGCAACCGCGAGCGCGGCTGTTCCCCCTTCCAGCGCGGCGACCCTTTCCTCGAGCACAGCACAAGTCGGATTGCCGATGCGAGAATAGATGTTGCCGAAGGCCTGCAAGCCGAAGAGTGAGGCCGCATGATCGACATCGTCGAAGACGAAGGCGGTGGTCTGATAAATCGGTGTCGCCCGCGCGCCGGTCGCCGGATCGGGTTGAGCACCCGCGTGAACCGCCAAGGTGGAAAAACCCGGTTGCTCGTTCATGTGAGTCCTTTTCCGAGAGCGTTTTTGGTGCTGTGCGCGAATGCGGATTGCCCGTCAATCCAGGCGCGAGCAGATGTCTTTGTTCGACAAAAAATCTGTTTCGTTTGATTTATCGGACGACGGGCTGTGCGTCAATCAGTGGCAGCCTCGCCGAGGTTTCCCCTCGCTTCATGGCTCCGCGGAAAAGGGGGCGTCGTCCCCTTGCCCCGCCGCGAACGCCTTTCGCGAACCAGCCGCCGTCGTCGCTCCAGAATTTCAGCGAGCATTGCATTCACCTCGCCACCGAGGAGAAAGATGGCCGCGATCGTGTAGAGAAACACAAGCGCGATCATCGCCGTCGCAAGCCCGGCATAGGTCGAGACGTAGTTCCCCGAAAAGCTGTGGAGATAAGCACCAAAGCCGATGCCCCCCGTGAGCCATAGCGTGAGGGTGAGAATGATGCCCGGCGCGAGGCGATGAAGCGGGAGGGGTTGGGCCGGCAAGAGGCGGTGCGCGACGATGAGGGCGCCCACCACCACGGTGCCCGTCACCCCATAGCTCAGGAGCGTGACCTCCCGGGTGAAAGGCTCGAGCGTCGGCACATAGCGAAGGATGATGCTCCAAATCAGCGGGCCAAGAACGACCAGGAAGGCGAAGAGAAGCATCACGACGGCCGCCGCAAGGATGTAGAGGATCGATTGGAAGCGAAGCACATACCAAGGCCGCTTCTCGATGCCGCCATAAGCACGATTGAGACCGATGCGCAGGCTCTCGACGCCGCTCGAGGCAAAATAGAAGGCGGCCAGGGTGCCCAGAGTCAGGAGCCCGTGGTTGCGCTCGGTAAGCACGCGCGAAACCTCGTTCGCAATGGGGTCGGCGACCTCCGTCGGCCAAGCGAGGAAGAGAAGCTTCGCGGTCTCCCTGGCAAGCTCTTCGGAACCGAAAAAACCTGCGAGCGCCGTGACCACGATGAGGAACGGAAAGAGAGAGGTGAGCGCCGAAAGCGCGATATGGCTCGCGATCGCCCAGCTATCATGTGCGAGAAAGCGATTCGCTGCATCGACCGCGAATTTGAGAAGGGATTTCATGTAGGGCGCTGATAGTGCATGACCCCGAATGACTCCAAGGGAGGAGGGACCTGCGGCAGCGTCATGCGCGGTCCCTGTGGTCCTATCGAGCATTGGCCAAAATCCTTGTCGGCACCATGACGATAAGGTCTGCGCGCCATTCCTTTCGCGTCTTCAACGCCCTTCGTTTCAAATCGTTCGCGGGCGGATTGGGTTGCCGGAAAGCGTGTCGCTTCCCGGCTGAGCTGCTCGGAAAGCCACTCCAGGTTTAAACATCTTTGTTACACAATTACAGCGCACTAGCCATGGTATCTCAAGCGGTTTATCAGTGGACGTCAGTAACCGGCTAGGCTCGCAAACGAGGGAGCTGAGAATCCTGCGGCCAAATCGCCTAGGCGGCCGCGCTGCTCACTCCGAGCCTGCGATCGAGATATCTCTCAACCGTTTCGATCAATTCATCGACCCGGTTCTCGAAGAAGTGGTTTGCGCCCCCGACGATCGCGTGTTCGATTTTGATGCCTTTTTGCGTTTTCACCTTCTCGATGATGGGCATCACCTCCGCGACGGGCGCGACGCGATCCTCGTCACCGTGCACAAACAGCCCTGAAGAGGGGCATGGGGCAAGGAAAGAGAAGTCGAACCGGTTGGCCATCGGCGCGATGGAAATAAAGCCGTCGATTTCCGGCCGACGCATCAGAAGCTGCATGCCGATCCAGCACCCGAAGGAGACACCTGCGATCCAGCATTTGCGGCTGTCGACGTTGTTCGACTGGAGCCAATCGAGGGCCGCGGCCGCATCCGACAATTCGCCCTGCCCATAGTCGAAGCTGCCCTGGCTTCTCCCGACACCGCGAAAATTGAAGCGCAACACCGCAAAGCCTCGATTGGCAAAGGTGTAATAGAGCTTGTAGACGATTTGATTGTTCATCGTCCCCCCGAGCTGCGGATGGGGGTGCAGCAAGAGTGCGACAGGGGAACCTTTCTCCTTTGCCGGATGGTAACGCCCCTCGATGCGCCCGTCGGGGCCAGGAAAGATCACTTCCGGCATTTCGATATCGTCCTTTTCGTCGCGCCTTCGAGAGCCGGCGGCTTGACGCTTTACCGGTTCGACGACTAGGTGCAGCTTCAAGCGCGGTTCGGCTGCAGCGTGCTGCGCCCGCGGATGTGAGCTCGTCGAAACAGGATGGTCGCGCGAAGCTTGCGGCAGCCCGTCAGATAGGGTTCGCGCCTTATCGCCGCAACGGCCGGTGCGCGCAAGCATTTTGGCGCCTGGGCTCGCGCGGGCTTCACATCGAGCACATTGCCGGTGACACATTGCTGGCGTTGGTGGCTGGGGCGAGCGACGAGTTTCATGGATCGGATCTATCTCGATTGGAACGCGACCGCGCCGATCCGGCCCGAATCGCTGGCGCGCATGGTGGACGTGCTGGCAAAGTCCGGAAATGCCTCCTCCGTCCATGCGGAGGGTCGCGCCGCGCGCGGCCTCGTCGAAATGGCGCGCGAGCAGGTCGCGCAGCTCGCCAATGCTCCTGAAGCGGGAGTGATTTTCACGAGCGGCGGCACGGAGGCGATCGCTGCCGCCTTGACACCCCGTTGGCGAATAAACGGCGAACCGAAGGAGTTTTCACAGCTCCTGATCGGGGCGACCGAGCATGCGGCGGTGCTCGCCGGGGGACGTTTCGACGCTCGGGTTTGCTCGACGGTTCGGGTCCGCGCCGACGGGCGCCTCGACCTCGACGCGCTGGACAAGGCCCTTGCGGCTGCTTGCGGACCGGTGCTCGTCGCCGTGCAAATGGCGAATAATGAAACGGGAGTGATGCAGCCGATCGCGGAAATCGCGCGCCGGGTGCATCACGGCGGCGGCGTTCTTGTGTGCGACGCGGTTCAGGCGGCCGGTAAGGTGGCGCTCGACATTGCCGCTTTGGGGGCGGACGCGCTCATCCTCTCGTCCCACAAAATTGGGGGGCCGCAAGGGGCCGGCGCGCTCGTCTTGCGAAAGGAGGCGACCTCTCCGGCCGATCCGCTCATCCGGGGAGGGGGCCAAGAGCGGGGCCATCGGGGAGGGACCGAAGCCGTGGCCGCGATCACCGGATTCGGCGTCGCCGCTGCCCTCGTGCTCGCGGAATCCGATGAAACGTCTGTCCGATTGGCGAATTTGCGAGATCGGCTCGAGAAGGATTTGCGCGCCCGGCTTCCGCAAATCGTGTTTTTTGGCGCCGCCGCCGAGAGGCTGCCCAACACCTCACTGATCGGGCTCGATGGCGCGCCGGCCGCAACTTTGCTGATGGCGCTTGATCTTTCGGGCTTTGCCGTGTCATCGGGCTCGGCCTGCTCCTCCGGCAAGGTGAAGCGCTCCCATGTTCTCGATGCCATGGGCATCGATCGGCGCCTCGCTGAAAGCGCGATCCGCGTGAGCCTGGGGCGCGGCACGAGCGAAAACGATGTCGTGCGTTTCGTCGAGGCCTTCGAAACGGCGGCAAAAAGTCTATATAAGAGGACGAGCGCGGCGTAAGCTGCGGTTCAACATCAATCCGGCGGCCCTTGAAACCGCGCAGGAGAACGAAATGCCGGCTGTCCAGGAGACGGTCGATCGCGTGAGAGCGATCGACGTCGATCAATATAAATGGGGCTTCTCGACCTCGATCGAAAGCGAGAAGGCGCCGAAGGGCCTTTCCGAGGAGATCGTTCGGTTCATTTCCGGCAAGAAGGGTGAGCCTCAATGGCTGCTCGAATGGCGGCTCGAGGCGCTTCGCCGCTGGCGTACGCTCGAGGAGCCGAGCTGGGCTCGCGTGCATCACCCCAAAATCGAGTATGACGAGCTCTACTATTATGCGGCGCCCAAGAAGAGCGGCGGCCCGAAATCGCTCGACGAGGTCGATCCGGAGCTGTTGAAGACGTTCGAGAAGCTCGGCATCCCCTTGAAGGAGCAAGCGGTTCTCGCGGGAGTGGAAGGGGCGCGCGTCGCGGTCGACGCCGTGTTCGATTCGGTCTCCGTCGCCACGACCTACAAGGATGAGCTCGCCAAGGCAGGCGTCATCTTCTGCTCGATCTCTGAAGCGGTGCGCGAGCACCCCGACCTCGTGCGCAAATACCTCGGGTCCGTGGTACCGGTTACGGACAATTTCTTCGCCACGCTGAATTCCGCCGTCTTCACCGATGGCTCCTTCGTCTATGTGCCCAAGGGCGTGCGCTGTCCGATGGAGCTTTCCACTTATTTCCGCATCAACGAGCAGAATACGGGCCAGTTCGAGCGTACCTTGATCATCGCCGATGCAGGCTCTTACGTCTCTTATCTCGAGGGTTGTACGGCTCCGAAGCGCGACGAGAATCAGCTCCATGCCGCGGTGGTCGAGCTCGTTGCGCTCGATGACGCGGAAATCAAATATTCGACCGTGCAGAATTGGTTTCCGGGCGACAAGGAGGGCAAGGGCGGAATTTACAATTTCGTAACCAAGCGCGGCGACTGTCGCGGGAGGAATTCGAAGATCTCCTGGACCCAGGTTGAGACAGGGTCGGCGATCACCTGGAAATATCCATCCTGCATTTTGCGCGGCGACAATTCGCAAGGCGAGTTCTATTCCATCGCGGTCTCGAACGGTCATCAGCAGGTGGATTCGGGGACCAAGATGCTGCATCTCGGTAAGAACACCGTGAGCCGCATCATCTCGAAGGGCATCGCGGCCGGCCATTCGGACAACACCTATCGCGGCCTCGTCTCGGCGCATCGCAAAGCGACAGGCGCGCGCAATTTCACGAATTGCGATTCGCTCCTGATCGGCCAGGACTGCGGCGCGCACACGGTGCCTTATATCGAGAGCAAGAACGCATCGGCGATTTTCGAGCATGAGGCCACGACCTCGAAGATCGCCGAGGACCAGCTCTTCTACTGCACGCAGCGGGGCCTCAATGAAGAGGAGGCAGTCGCCTTGATCGTGAACGGTTTCGTCAAGGACGTGCTCCAGCAACTACCGATGGAATTTGCCGTCGAGGCGCAAAAGCTGATCGCGGTCAGCCTCGAGGGAAGCGTCGGTTGACGTCGCACGCCAGGGGTAGTGAGCGCCGAAACCTGCCTGGTGTTTCCTCTTCGCGCTGAGGCGGCCTTATCGAAACTGAACGGAATTGAGCATGCTCGAAATTCGCAACCTCCACGCCGACATTGACGGCAAGCCGATACTCAAGGGCGTGACCCTTTCGGTGAAGCCCGGCGAAGTCGCAGCCATCATGGGGCCGAACGGCTCCGGAAAATCGACCCTCTCCTATGTCATCGCCGGCAAGGAGGAATACGAAGTCACGAAGGGTGAGGTCCTCCTCGAAGGTGAAAGCCTCCTCGAGATGGAGCCCGACGAGCGCGCCGCGAAAGGCTTGTTCCTCGCCTTCCAATACCCGCTCGAGATCCCGGGTGTTGCGACCATGACTTTCTTGAAGGCCGCTCTCAATGCTCAGCGAAAAAAGCGCGGCGAGGACGAGATCGCGCCGGCGGATTTCATCCGAAGCGTCAACCGGGCGGCGGACAAGCTCGGGATTTCACGAGAGATGCTGCGCCGCGCGCTCAATGTCGGGTTCTCCGGCGGCGAGAAGAAGCGCATGGAAATCCTGCAGATGGCGCTTCTCGAGCCGAGAATGTGCGTTCTCGACGAGACCGATTCGGGGCTCGACATCGACGCGCTTCGGATCGTAGCCGAAGGTGTCAATTCGCTGCGCGCCCAGAATCGAGCCTTCCTCGTCATCACGCATTACCAGCGGCTCCTGTCGCATATCGTTCCCGACACGGTGCATGTCATGGCTGACGGGCGCATCGTCAAATCGGGTGGCCCGGAGCTGGCGACCGAGCTCGAGGCGAGAGGCTATGCCGATTTTGCCGCTCAGCCGGCGGCCTGAGCCATGACCGCGCTCACCCCCATCAGGACGAAGGCCGAGACGGCGCTTTTGGCGCAATTCGAGGAGCTGCGCGCCGAGCTGCCGAAGGCTGGCGCGGGAAACGCTTCGCGCAAAGCCGCAATGGCCGCTTTCGCTGCGACCGGCCTGCCGCATCGGCGGATCGAGGCCTACCACTACACCGATCTGCGCAGCCTGCTTCGTGAGCCCGCGCCTCTTGCGCCTTCCGCCGCAGGGAAGGCGGGCAGGAGTGTGGAGGCCGGCCGTTTCCTCGGCGATCTTGGCGCGCACGAGATCATTCTCGTCAACGGACAATTGATGGATGGGCAAGACCTCGCCTCGCAATTGCCGAAGAGAGTTTCGATCGCGAAGGTGACTGACACCGCGCCGGCTATCCTCGATGCCAATGACCCGGTGGTCGCGCTCAACACGGCGCTCTCGCGTGAGACGGTCACGGTGAAGATCGGCAAGGGCGTGAAGCTCGACCGCCCCTTGCATATTTCATTCGTTCAGGACGCCGGCGCGCCCCAGGCCGTTTACGCACATCTCAAGGTGGTGGTGGGTGAGGGGGCATCCGTCACGCTTCTCGAAACCCATGAAGGACCGAACGGGATCGCGACGCAATCCAATACCGGCGTCGAGATCGTGGCCGGCGACAACGCGAGCATCGAGCATGTGCGCGTCAATGCCGAAGGCGACAAGGCCTTTGTGCTTTCGAGCCTTGGCCTGTCGCTCGGGCGCGAGACTTCAGCGCTCAGTCTCAACCTGACGCTCGGAGCCGCGATCTCGCGTCATCAAATCTTCGCGCGCATGCTCGGGGAGGAGGCAAAGCTCAGGTTGAACGGTGTCGCCATGCTCGATGGCGATCGCCACGCCGATGTGACCCTCGTCGTCGATCACGCGGTGCCGGGCGGTGAAAGCCGCGAGCTCTTCAAGACGGCGGTCGACCAGCGCGCGAACGGTGTCTTCCAGGGCAAGATCATCGTTCGCCCGCATGCGCAGAAGACCGACGGGAAGATGATGTCGGCGGCGCTCCTTCTTTCGGAGGACGCCTCGATGAACAACAAGCCGGAGCTCGAGATCTTCGCTGACGATGTGCAATGCGGCCATGGCGCGACTTGCGGAGCGCTCGATGAGAATCTGTTATTTTATCTGATGGCGCGCGGCATCGCGCGGCGCGATGCGCAGGCGCTCCTCATCCGCTCCTTCCTCGGAGAGGCGATCGAAGAGCTTTCAAACGAGGCGTTGCGCGAGGCGCTGGGCGAGCTCATCGATGGCTGGCTCATGAGGAGGGCTTGAAGATGACCCTTCACGTTCCCGCCGCACCCTATGATCTTGCACGCGTGCGCTCGGATTTTCCGATTCTCGCGCAAAAGGTTTACGGCCACCCGCTCGTGTATCTCGACAATGGCGCTTCGGCGCAAAAGCCGCGACAAGTGATGGACGCTATGCGTGAGCTGATGGAAACCGGATATTCCAACGTCCATCGCGGGCTCCACTATATGGCGAATGCCTCGACGGAAGCCTTTGAGGCGGCGCGGGAAAAGGTTCGTGCCTTCATCAATGCGGGATCGACGGAGGAGATCATCTTCACGCGCTCTGTGACCGGCGCGATCAACCTCGTGGCCTCGAGCTTCGGCGGCGACAATATCGGGTCGGGCGACGAGATCGTGCTCTCGATCATGGAGCACCACTCGAATATCGTGCCGTGGCATTACCATCGCGAGCGAAATGGCGCCGTGATCAAATGGGCCGGGGTCGATGATGACGGTGTGTTCGACCTCGCGGGCTTCGAGAAGCTCTTGAGCCCCCGGACGAAGATCGTCGCCATCGCGCATATGTCGAACGTGCTCGGCACGGTGACGCCGCTCAAGGAGATCGTCGCGCTCGCGCATGCGCGCGGCATTCCGGTGCTTGCCGATGGCGCGCAGGCCGTCGTTCATATGAATGTCGATGTGCGCGACCTCGACATCGATTTTTACGGCTTCACCGGCCATAAGCTCTACGGCCCGACTGGTATCGGCGTCCTCTACGGCAAGAAGGAATGGCTCGAGCGCATGCGCCCATACGAGGGGGGCGGCGAGATGATTGCCGAGGTGACCACGGACACGATCACCTACAACGAGCTGCCCCATAAGTTCGAGGCGGGCACCCCGCCCATCGTGCAGGCGGTGGGGCTTGGCGCGGCCATCGATTATGTAGACGGTCTCGGCAAGGATCGGATCGCCACGCATGAGCAGGCGCTCCGCGAGCATGCACATTTCGAGCTCCGGCGCCTGAATTCCGTCCGCATCATCGGTGATGCGCCCGGCAAGGGAGCCATCGTGTCCTTCGAAATGAAGGGCGCGCACGCGCATGATGTCGCAACCGTCATTGATCGAGCCGGTGTGGCGGTGCGTGCCGGAACCCATTGCGCCATGCCGCTTCTGAAGCGCTTCGGCACCACTTCGACATGTCGGGCTTCCTTCGGCCTCTACAATACGCATGAGGAAGTGGATATGTTGGTCGCGGCCTTGCGTAAGGCCGAGACGCTCTTTGCTTGAGGAGCCGTGCCTTGGACGCCCCGCTCACAGAACAGACGCCCGCAGCCGAGCAGCCCAACCGGCCGGAATTCTCGGCCAAGGCGGCCTTGCCTGAAAGCGAGATCGAGAAGCTCACCGACGACATCATCGGTGCGCTCAAGACCGTCTACGACCCCGAAATTCCAGCCGACATCTACGAGCTCGGCCTCATTTACCGGGTCGATATCGAGGATGACCGCTCCGTCAAGATCGACATGACCTTGACCGCACCTGCCTGCCCGGTCGCGGGAGAGATGCCGAAATGGGTGCAGGACGCGGTTGAGGCCGTGCCTGGAGTGCAATCGGCGACGGTGAACATGGTTTTCGATCCGCCATGGGACCAAAGCCGCATGTCGGACGAGGCCCGTATGGCGCTCGATATGTGGTAGAATCGTCAAAGGGCTGAAGGGTAAACCTCGACGAAGGGCGAAGGAGCCCTTATCTATCGGTTACGGACTTTGTCGCCGGGTTCGACGCCGGTCGATGAGGAGAACGAGATGGGAATGCCGCTTCGACGCTTTCAAGTTGTAACGCTTACCGATGCGGCTGCCGAAAGGGTCCGGGACATCGTCGCGCGCTCGGAAAAGCCGGTGATCGGGGTGCGAGTGGGCGTGCGCAACGGGGGATGCGCCGGCATGGCGTATACGGTCGATGTCGCCGAGGCAGCACGCCCAGGAGAGGACGTGGTCGAGGACAAGGGGGCGACCGTGCTCGTCGATCCAAAGGCGGTTCTCTTTCTCCTGGGAACGCGAATGGACTACCGCACCGACAAATTCGCCTCCCAGTTTGTGTTCGAAAATCCGAACCAGACTTCGGCCTGCGGCTGCGGCGAATCAGTCTCGATCGAGCCCGCCAAGCCCGAAGCGCTCACCGCCTGAAGCTTTTCCAAGAACGCCGAGGGCCGGGGCGAGCAACTCATGCCCACGCATCCTGTCGGGCGCCGGTTCACCTCGGGTCGGGGTGGCGCAAAAATCCATCAGGCGGCCTTGCGCGGCGCGAAGCTCAGGTCGAGTGCGTGCCAAACCTCGGTGAAGGCCTCGGTCAAGGCTGTGATCAGCTCGGGAGTGTGGAAAGGCCCGGGCGTTACGCGCAACCTCTCGGTGCCGCGCGGAACGGTCGGGTAGTTGATGGGCTGCACATAAATATCATGGTGTTTGATCAGGCGGTCGCTCGCCGCCTTGCACAACACGGGATCCCCCACCATCACCGGAACGATATGGGAAGGGCTCGCGAACACCGGAATCCCAGCCGATAAAAGCGCCGCCTTCACGCTCGCCACGGCGCTTGTTTGAGCTTTGCGCTCTGCCGAGGAGGATTTGAGGTGGCGGATTGATGCCGTTGCGGCGGCGACGATCGGGGGTGGCAGGGCCGTGGTGAAAATGAAGCCGGGCGCCATCGAGCGCACGAGATCGACGGTCTTGGCACTCGCCGCGAGATAGCCGCCATGGCAGCCGAAACCCTTCGCCAAAGTACCTTGGATCACGTCGACGCGCTCGAGGGCCCCCTCGCGTTCGACGATCCCGCCACCGCGCGCGCCGTAAAGGCCGACCGCGTGGACCTCGTCCACATAGGTCATGGCGCCATGGCGGTCGGCGAGATCGCAAAACGCGTGGATGGGCGCGATCGAGCCATCCATCGAGTAGAGGCTTTCGAATACGATGATCTTCGGCCTGTGCTCGCCGGCTTGAGACAGCAGGGCGTTCAGATGGTCGATGTCGCTATGCCGGAAGATCACCTTTTCGGCGCCCGATTGGCGGACGCCTTCGATCATCGAATTGTGGTTGTCGCCATCGGACAAGATGAGGCATCCCGGGAGCGCTCGCGCGAGCGTCGAGATACCCGTGGCGTTCGCCACATAGCCGGAGCTGAAGACGAGCGCTGCTTCCTTTCCATGCAAATCCGAGAGCTCGGCTTCGAGCTCGACGAGGGGTGCATGATTTCCGGCGATGTTGCGCGTGCCGCCCGCCCCGATACCCATGGCGCGCGCTGCTTCGCAAGCCGCTTCGAGGACCTTCGCGTGACGGCTCATGCCGAGGTAATCGTTTGAGCACCACACGGTGATGGAACGCCCCTCATGGATGGCGAAGGGTGGCTCGGCGGCCTTGCGCGCGATCTCGGTGAAGATGCGATAGCGTCCCTCGGACCTGATCCGATCCAGATGGCTGGCGAAAGCCGTTTCGTAATCGAATCCCGCTTTCGCTCGCATCAGGCCCGTCTCCAAAGCACGCCACCCGATAGGTTCAGGTGCAGCGAGCGAGGCGGCGCGAATGAGGGAGCAACGCCACCAGAGGCCGTCCACTAGCGCTTGATCGGAGTAACCGCGCTCGGGCGAATTGTCTCACCGAGCTTTGGTCAGGCTTAGGGGTCGATGGCCGAGTTCCGAGTGAACTCAAGCACCCGTCCTCACGGGGCGAAGGAGGAAACTCGGCACGTGATCGCCGAGGCCGACGACGGCAGCCTCCGCTTCGTGGGATCGTCGCGCCGGAGCGGGCTTGGTGTGTGGCGAAGCCTCTCGCCGAACCTCTTGCCGGACCGCTGGTTCGCGTTCCGGCACGGGACGCACCGCGTGCTTCTTCGCATTCGGGGAAGAAGCGGCCGGGCTCGCGCGTCGTCCGGAACCCGTTCGCGAGCGTGAACGCTCGCCATTGGTTTTGCGAGGTGTGCTTGGCCCGCCCTCCGCCATCGCTTCGGCTGGCTTTACCGGCTGGGTGGACCAAGGGATCGGCTGGCCGATCAGCTTTTCGATGGCGTCGAGCGATTTCGCATCTGACGGCGCTACGAGCGTGATCGCCGTGCCCTCGAGCCCGGCGCGGCCCGTGCGCCCGATGCGGTGCACGTAATCCTCCGAGTGATGCGGCACATCGAAATTGAAGATATGGCTCACGGCCGGAATGTCGAGACCGCGCGCCGCCACATCGCTCGCGACCAGAAACTTCGTGGAGCCCTGACGGAAGCTGTCCAGTGCGCGCATGCGCGAGGGTTGATCCATGTCGCCGTGCAAGGCGGCGACCGAGAAATTGTGACGCATGAGCGAGCGGTGGAGCTCGACGACGGAGCGCTTGCGGTTGCAGAAGATGATGGCGTTCTTCAACTCGGGAGCGCCGAGCAACTGACGCAAGGTCTCACGCTTCTCATAATCGCGATCGCTCGTGGCCACGAGGGTCTGCGTGATCGTCGAAGCCGTGGTCGCCGGCCTCGCCACCTCGACCTGCACGGGATTGTGCAGGAACTGCCCGGTGAGTCGCTGAATTTCGGGCGGCATCGTCGCGGTGAAGAACAAGGTCTGCCGCGTGAAGGGCACGAGCTTGCAGATGCGCTCGATGTCGGGAATGAAGCCCATGTCGAGCATGCGGTCCGCCTCGTCGATGACGAGGAGCTCGACGCCGGAGAGAAGAAGCTTGCCGCGTTCGACATGGTCGAGCAAACGACCAGGTGTCGCGATGAGCACATCCGCGCCGCGCGAGATCTTCAAATCCTGGTCGCCGAAGGAGACCCCGCCGATCAGCAGCGCCACGGAAAGCTTGTGGTTGACGCCATATTTTTCGAAAGCTTCCTGGACTTGCGCGGCAAGCTCACGGGTCGGCTCGACGATGAGCGTGCGGGGCATGCGCGCGCGGGCGCGGCCCGTCTCCAGCATCGTCAGCATCGGCAGCGTGAAGGCTGCCGTCTTGCCGGTGCCGGTTTGGGCGATGCCGAGGACATCGCGCCGTTCGAGAATGTGGGGGATGGCCTGGGCTTGGATCGGAGTGGGAGTGGAGTAGCCGGCCTGCTTGACCGCGCCGCGCACGGCGTCGGATAGTCCAAGATCGTCAAAGGTCATGTGATAGCACCGGACGTTCCGGCGCGGTGCGATCGCTCAGTGAAAACCTGCGAGCCCGGTGCGGCGCGATCGCCTTGTCACGCACGAACTCCGACTTACCGCGGCTGACATGATGCTGCGGTTGCGAAATGTCAAGGATCATCTTGACGCAGCGCCAAAATTTTCGAGATGACCGGAAACGGGGCGCACTGGCGGCTTCCACTGCGCCAGACATGCAAAGCAGGGAATCGGAGAAGATTTGATGAAAGCAGTGTGGTATTTCGACCTTGTTTCGCCCTTCGCTTATCTGGCGCTTGGCGAGATCGAGGACCTCGCCAAGCGCCTCCCGATCACCTTCAAGCCGGTTCTTTTCGGCGCGATGCTGTCGCATTGGGGGCAGCTTGGACCGGCCGAGATTCCGCCGAAACGCGTGCAGACCTATCGCGGATGTGTGTTTGGGGCGCGTGAGCGAGGCATTCCGTTCCGCTTCCCACCATCGCACCCTTTCAATCCGCTGATGCTCTTGCGCGTGCTGACGGCCTTCGAAGGGCGCCCCGACGCCGTGCGTGCTCTTTTCGATTTGATCTGGCGAGAGGGGCGCGACCCACAAGCGCAAGAGACGCTCGACTTCGCGCGCGAGCGCCTCGGAATTGACGATTTCGATGCCCTCATCGAGGCCCGCGGCGCCAAGGCGAAATTGCGCGCCGAAACAGAAGCGGCGATCGCATCGGGCGTGTTCGGCGTCCCGACCTTGGCGCTCGGTCATGAGCTGTTCTGGGGAACGGACGCCATGCCGATGGCGCGAGCATATCTCGCCAATCCTCGCCTCTTCGAGGATAAGGAGATGCAGCGCGTCGCTCATCTGCCGACTGGCGTGGTGCGGCCTCGCCGAGCGGAGGCTCCGGCGGGGTTGTGAGGCCAGTTGGAGAAGACGCCAAGGAATGAGCCTTGACGCTTTCGCAAGGCCTGCCCACCTGCCAACACTTGTCTTGAGAAGAGAGGAGAGCCATGCAGCTCAAAGGCATTCATCATCTCACCGCCGTCACCGCCGATGCCTCGGGCAATCATGCTTTCTACACTCGCGGGCTCGGAATGCGGCTCGTGAAGAAAACCGTCAATCAGGATGATGTGAGCGCCTATCATCTTTTCTACGCGGATGGCGAGGCGACGCCAGGCTCCGATCTCACCTTCTTCGACTGGCCTGTGGCGCGTGAGCGACGTGGCACGCATTCGATCATCCGCACAGGGCTCCGCGTCGCAGGTGAAGGCACGCTGAAGTGGTGGAGCGAAAGGCTGAAAGAGCATGGCGTCTCTCAACAGCCGCTCTCCGAACAGGACGGCCGCCTGACGCTGGAATTCGAGGATGCCGAGGGCCAGCGCCTCGCGCTCATCGATGATGGTGGCAAGGGTCCCTCCCATGCCTGGGCCGAGAGTCTCGTTCCGGTCGAGCATCAGATCCGCGGGCTCGGGCCGATCAGCATGAGTGTTCCGGCGCTGGAGCCGACGCATGCGGTGTTGACCCGCGTGATGGAATTGCGGCCCGTTCGCGAATACGCGCTCTCGGGCGGCGCGTCTGTCCATGTCTATGAAATGGGGGATGGTGGACCGGCGGCCGAGCTTCATGTCGCTGTCGAGCCCGCTTTGCCGCAGGCACGGCAAGGGGCTGGAAGCGTGCATCACGTCGCCTTCCGCACGCCCAACGATGAGGAATATCGAGGCTGGAACGAGCGCCTGAAAGAGATGGGGATCCCTTCGAGCGGCCCGGTGGATCGCTTTTATTTTCGCAGCCTCTATTTCCGGGAACCAAATGGGGTGTTGTTCGAGATCGCGACCGACGGGCCGGGGTTCACGGCCGACGAGCCGCTCGACAAGCTCGGCGAGAAGCTGTCGCTTCCACCTTTCCTGGAAGGGCGCAGAAAAGAGATCGAATCGGGCCTGAAGCCGCTGGCTTGAGGAGGAACCCTCTTGGGCATGCTCGTGGATGGCGTCTGGCGCGCGCAGGAGCGCGTCCAACAATCGTCCGATGGGCGCTTTACAAGGGGCGAGAGCCCCTTCCGCAATTGGGTGACGCCTGAGGGGGCGCCGGGCCCGTCCGGAACGGGTGGATTTGTGGCCGAGCCCGGCCGTTATCACCTTTACGTCTCCCTTGCCTGCCCTTGGGCGCATCGCACCTTGATCTTTCGGAAGCTCAAAGGCCTCGAGGACTGCGTCGGGGTTTCCGTCACGCATTGGCTGATGGCTGAGAATGGCTGGACGTTCGAGGAAGCTCCAGGCGTCGTTCCCGACAAGGTGAACGGCGCGCGCTTCCTGCACGAAATCTATACCAAAGCCGATCCTGGCTTCTCGGGGCGTGTCACCGTTCCGGTGCTTTGGGACAAGAAGCAAAAAACGATCGTCAACAACGAATCTTCCGAAATCATCCGCATGTTCAATTCGGGGTTCGAGCAGGTCGGCGCGACCCAAGGCGATTATTATCCGCGAAGGCTTCGTGCCGAGATCGACAAGGTGAATGCCCGTGTCTACGCCACGCTCAACAACGGGGTCTACAAGGCAGGTTTCGCCACGACGCAATCGGCCTATGAAGAGGCGCTCAAGCCGCTCTTCGAGACGCTCGATTGGCTCGAGCAAACCCTTTCAGGCCAACGCTATTCATGCGGGGACGATATCACCGAGGCCGATTGGCGCCTGTTCACCACGCTTGTCCGTTTCGACAGTGTCTATCACGGCCATTTCAAATGCAATATGAGGAGGCTCGTCGATTACCCTCACCTCTTTGCCTATACGCGCGAGCTCTACCAGTGGCCGAAGATCGCACCCACGGTGGATTTCACGCATATCAAGAACCACTATTACCGGAGCCATCGCCACATCAATCCGACCGGCGTGGTTCCGCTTGGACCTCTCGTCGACTTCTCGTTGCCGCATGGTCGCGAGGAGAGCTTGCAACGGTAAGGGCGGTTGCCGGTTTCGCTAGACCATTGCGAAGCGCGATGGCGATGTGCCAGATCAGCCGCCATGAGAACCAAAACGTCACCCCCGCAGCTTGGCCGACACGTGCCCATGCCTCGATCGCCGGAGGAGGCGAAGCTCGAGCGCGTGCCCAATCCTCATCCCGGCACGAAATACCTCGCCCGCTTCACCTGCCCGGAGTTCACCTCGCTTTGCCCGGTGACCGGCCAGCCGGATTTCGGCATTCTCGTCATCGACTATGTGCCGGGAAAATGGCTCCTCGAATCCAAATCGCTCAAGCTTTATCTCGCAAGCTTCCGCAACCACGGCGCCTATCACGAGGCTTGCACCCTCGACATCGGCAAGCGGATCGAAAAACTGATCGCGCCGAGCTTTCTTCGCATCGGCGGTTACTGGTACCCGCGAGGCGGCATTCCGATCGATGTCTTTTGGCAAACCGCGAGGGCGCCCGAGGACCTCTGGCTCCCCGATCAGGGTGTGCCGCCCTATCGCGCGCGCGGTTGAAGCTGCGCTCGACTCGCAAATAGGAGCATTTGCGCATCGTTAGGGTGCGCTATGGGAACTTATAAACCGCAAGCCAAAGCACAAAAGGGGCAAAGGGGACACGCATGCCGCGAAGGATCATTCTGGCCACCATATTTGTAGCCGCGCTCTCCTCGCTCAGTTTTGCCGCGACATTACCTCAGATCGCGGCGGGACCGGGCGGCTCTTACTTGATCAAGAGCGATGGCACGTTGTGGGCATGGGGAGATTACGCCGGAAGGGTCACTCCCGTGAAAATGGAAGGGGTGTCGGATCTCGTCGCAATCTCCGCGGGAGATGGCCATTCCATCACATTGAAGAAGGACGGCACGGTATGGGCATGGGGTAACAATGCGGACGGCCAACTCGGGAACGGCACGAAGGCCAACGACTATTTTCCCACGCCCGTTCAGGTGAGCTCTCTATCCGACATCAAGGCCGTCGCCGCAGGAAATCGACATTCTCTCGCCCTCAAAAGTGATGGCACGCTTTGGGCTTGGGGGAACAATTTGGAGGGCCAGCTCGGCAACGGAACCAAGGTCAATGCTGCCGCCGTCGTCCAGGTGAGCGGGCTTTCCGACGTTGCCGCTGTCGCTGCAGGGATGGGACACTCGCTGGCGTCGCGAAATGATGGGACTGTCTGGGCATGGGGTTACAACGATGATGGGGAGCTCGGTGACGGAACAAGGAAGGCTCACCTGACCCCGGCTCAAATTCCCGGTTTGTTGGACGTGAGAGCGATTGCTGCCGGCTCGCATCATTCCTTGGCTCTGAAGAATGACGGTACGGTGTGGATGTGGGGCGGCCAAGCCTCTGGTGGGTTCGGCCAGTCCACGACGCCGCGTCGCGTAAAAGGGCTATCTCAAATCGCCGCGATTTCGGCTGGAGGCTGGTATTCGCTTGCCTTGAAGCAAGACGGCACTGTCTGGGCATGGGGAGTTATCGCGGACGCCGACCAGGATGACGACTCGATGAATGCGATCATCAAGAAACCGGTTCAGGTTCACGGCCTCACCAATGTCGTTCGCGTCGCGGCTGGGATGTGGCATTCCCTCGCGATCGAGAAGGACGGCACGACCTGGGCGTGGGGACGAAATTATTCCGGAGCGCTTGGCGACGGAACGCAAGCCAATCGCGCCTCACCGGTGCGCGCTTCGATTCTCGATGAGAATGGCCATTGACAATTAGCTCGTTCGCCAAGAGATGCTGATCATGGATGGCTAATTAGAGCTAAGCATTCTGGCGTCCTTTCGGAGGGCTCAATGAAGATGCGATTTGCCTCGATCGTGATGTCGGCAACCGCGATGCTCGCGCTTTGCGTGTCCTTTGCTCGGGCTGCGGAGATGCCGACGCGGATCGGCCAATGTGTTGCGACGCGCGTTAAGGAAGTGGGCACTCGCCTTGAAGGCGCGCCCGGCACCGGCAGCCTCGTGACTTTCGCGAATGGAGGCGTGCAGGTCTCTTACGATCAGCTTCCCCAGGTCGATGAATCGCACCCCGGCGACCGCGTATCCATGTGCCTCGTCTCGATCCCCAAGGACTGCCCGCCTGGCGATGATCGCGGCCGCATTTACACGACGACCAACAAGAGAACGGGGCAACGCTGGACCTTGCCCGATTCGGAGCATGGGTGCGGCGGGGCCTGAGCTTGCCGGTTTTTACCGCCCCGCAGAACGTAGAGCGGCGGCAGCGGTCAAAGCGTCTTCAGGAAGGTCGCGAGGCGCATCAGACCCTCCGGCCAGGGACCATGGCCAGATTCCGTGTTGATGTGGCCAGCATCACCAGCGTCGACGAGGGTCGAGCCCCAGGCCTGCGCTTTGGCCTGCGCATCGGCAAAGGACCCGTAAGGGTCGTTGCGGCTCGCCACGAGCACGGAAGGGAATGGAAGTGCCGTCATGGGCGCGGGAACGAAGGCGGGGTCGAGGTCGGGGAGAGCCGTGATGGCGCCATTCGAAGGTGGCGTGATCAAATAAGCGCCGGCGATTTGTCGCGGCGCGAGGAGCGGTGCCGCGTGGACGACGGCGAGACTTCCAAGGCTATGCGCAATCAGCACCGCCGGACGTTTCGAGGCCTGTGAATTCGCGACTTCCTCGACGAGACGTGCGATCCAATCCTCGAGTTTGGGCCGCTCCCAATCCTCCTGCTCGACGCGCCTTGCCGTCGAGAGCTTCTTCTCCCAGCGAGTTTGCCAGTGATCAGGGCCTGAATTGCCCAGCCCTGGAATGAAAAGAATGTCGGCGTCTGAAGTGCGCATGTGGGGCGAGTTGGCCTGGAGGGAATCGACGTGATGATGCTACCCCATTTGGCGGCCGCCTGCGCGTGCGTCACCTGCGATGGGCTTGCCTCTCACGCGCCGTACCGCTTAGCTCTCATCGAACGAGCCGGTGAAGCGTGAGGCGCGACGAAAGGGCGAGGTCATGAGCACAGCCACTCTACGAAAGACGAACCACAAGACGTCAATCACCGCCGCAAAAAAGCAAAGGCGCGTGGCCGCCAAGGCAAAGATGGCAAAGGCGAATGGCACGAAAGTCCAGCACGGCAAGCAGCGCCACGCCTTCCCGATCGAGCAGCACATCATCGGCGGGCGCATGGTGCCTTCGGTCACCGGCGAGACCATTCCGGTTATCGCGCCAGGAGACGGCAATGCCTTTGCCGAGATCGCGTCCGGCGCCGCGGCGGATATCTCGCGCGCGGTGAACGCGGCGCGCGCTGCATTCGAGGGCGGTTGGGGGCGCCTCACGGCGATAGAGCGCGGCCGACTTCTCCTCAAGCTTTCCGAGGCCGTGACCGACCACGCGGCCGAGCTCGCCGAGCTCGAAAGCCGCGACACGGGAAAGCCGATCAGCCAGGGCAAGGCCGATGTGACGGCGCTCGCGCGCTACCTCGAATATTACGGCTCTGCCGCCGACAAGCTGCATGGGGAGACCATCCCGTTTCTCAACACGCATCTCGTCGCGATAATGCGGGTGCCGCACGGCGTAACCGGCCACATCATCCCCTGGAATTATCCGGTGCAGATCTTCGGTCGCTCGGTTGGCGCGGCGCTGGCGGCTGGAAATGCTTGCGTCGTGAAGCCGGCGGAAGATGCTTCGTTGAGCATTCTCAAAGTGGCGCGGCTCGCGCTCGATGTGGGATTTCCGGAAGGCGCGCTCAATGTCGTGACCGGGCTTGGTCGAATGGCGGGGGCCGCGCTCGCCTCCCATCGCGGTATCGATTTCATCTCGTTCACCGGCAGCCCCCAGACCGGGACCTCGATCCAGGCGGCGGCCGCACAAAACCATATCGGCGTGACCCTCGAGCTCGGCGGTAAATCCGCGCAAGTCGTGTTCGGCGACGCCGATCTCGAGAGCCTTGTGCCGGTCGTGGTCAACGCCATCATCCAGAACGGAGGCCAGACCTGCTCGGCCGG
>JAFBAS010000122.1 GCA_019247605.1 Hyphomicrobiales bacterium | reverse complement strand
AGTCGCATCCCCATGGCCCTCATGACGCGCAGCACCGTGCCGAGTTCAGGGTTTCCGCCGGTCGCCAGCGACTTGTAAAGCCCTGCTCGCTCGAGGCCAGCCTCCCGCGCAAGCTGGGTCATGCCACGCGCGCGAGCGACGACCCCGAGCGCGTGGGCGATCACTGCGAGATCGCCATGGCTGAAGGCCTCGCCGAGATAAGCCGCGATCGCCTCCTCGGTATCGAGAACGGCGGCGCGATCATAGGGCACGGTGTCGACAGGCATTGTCACTCCTTGAGCTCTCCCGCAAGCGCCTTGGCCCGCTTAATGTCGCGATCCTGCGAGCCTTCTGGCCACCGCATAAAAGGATGACCAAGACCCTGCCGCGCCTAACGAAATACACGCGATAGCCGGGACCGTATGCAATGCGCAGTTCGCTCAGGCCCTCTCCGATCGGCTCGACATCACCCGGATTGCCGAGTGTCAGGCGGTCGATGCGGGCCGCAATCTTGGCCTTAGCGACCGGATCTCGCAGGCCCTGGTGCCAAGCGGAGAACAATTCGTTTGACGTACCTCCAGCACGGGGCGTGCTGTATATTATAATACACAGAGGTCAAGTGGGGAATGGCGAAAAACCGGTTTGGTGAGCGCACGTTCGGCGCAGGAGAAGCGACAACGCAGGAGCGTAACCCCACATCACCAGGTGCCGATTGAAACTGGCGGTCCCGACAGGACTCGAACCTGTGGCCTTCGGTTTAGGAAACCGCTGCTCTGTCCAGCTGAGCTACGGGACCGCGTCGCGGCGTTGCATAACATAGATTCTGTGAACGCCCCACCTCCGCTCGTCCTCGCGAAAGCGAGGATTCAGACCTTCTCCGGCCGGCGCGAAAATAGTCTCCATGCCCGGTTTCGCAGGAAAGGGCGGAGAAGCACATTACGCGCCCGATCACCTTTTCGCGCTTTGGCTTGAAGCTTGCCTGAAGCCAGATGCCAACCGCCGCGACCCGTGCTAGGAACCCCCCGAGTGAGTGAGACCGAAGCTGGGCATCGGGCAGGCAATGGGGGGCCGCATGGCACTACCGCGTGGTTTTTTGACGATTTTCGCCGTCGGCTTGACGGCCGCTTTCGCGTCGCGTGCCGCGGCGGCCGGCTGCGACGAGACGGGCGCGACGCACGTCGAGATCGCGCGCGTGACGGACGATCTCGACATCATCCTCAAGGATGAGCGCGCCGTCAGGCTTGCGGGAGTCAAAGCGTTTCCGGCGAGTGGCACGCCGGGGCAAGCGGACGCGAAGCTCCTCGCCGGAGTGAAAGAGGCGCTCGCGGCGGGGCCCGTGAGCTTGCGTCTTCTCACCCCGATTGCCGATCGATGGGGGCGCGTCGCGGGCGATCTGTTCGTTGGCGGCAAGCATTTGCAATCGACGCTGGCGAAGGCCGGACTCGTGGTCGCCCGCCCGGACGATCTGCACGGCGCCTGCTGGGAAGCCGTCAAGGCCGCCGAGGCCCAAGCGCGGCGCGGAAAGGACGGGTTATGGGCGGCGTCGGCCGCCATCTTGCCCGCGTCGGATGGTGCGAAACTCAGCGAACACGACGGGCTTTTCATCCTCGCGGCGGGCGAGGTCCGGCATGTTTCGCGCGGCAAGGATGGCAAGGCACGGTCATTCGTTGATTTCGGTGCGCGCGGCGCCAATGCGTTGTATCTTTCGATCGACGCGAAGGCATTGACGCGGATGGAGAAGCTCGGCTTCAACCTCGATCAGCTTTCGGGGCATAAGATCCTGGTTCGTGGGGTTGTGCTGAACGGGCGCGCTCCGCACATGGTGATCGATGATTTGGACGCGATCGAATTCTGGGACTGAGCGGCGCGGCCGGACTTCCGGCGCGAGCCTTGCGATAGCTTGCGCCCTCCTGCTCGCAGGCTGCACGGCCGAGCAGACGGCGCTCGGGGTGTCGGCCGATCCCGTGCCGAAAACGGCACCGCGCGCCGTGGGCACGCATCGGCCGGAGAGCGGCGGAGATGAACGAAGCCTCGTCGCGGCCTTCGGCGGCATCTACTCGGATTCCAAGGTCGAGAACCTGCTCGACGGGGTCGCGGCGCGCCTTGTCGCCGCATCGACCGAACCCGGCCTCAGCTACAAGATCACGGTGCTGAATTCGCCGACCGTGAACGCCTTCTCGCTTCCCGACGGCCATCTCTACGTCACGCGGGGGCTTTTGGCGCTCGCCAGCAGCACCTCGGAGATCGCGGCCGTCCTCGCCCATGAGATGGCGCATGTGACGGCGCGCCACGCCATCCAACGCGTCGAGCTCGAGAAGAGCTCGGCGCTTTTCAGCAAGGTGGCGTCCGAGGTGCTGAACGATCCGACCGGCGGACAGCAGCTCCAGGAAAAATCCAAGCTCTCGCTTGCGAGCTTCTCGCGCCAGCAGGAGTTCGAGGCGGACGCGCTCGGCGTGCGCACCATGGCGAAGGCGGGCTACGACCCGTATGGCGCCTCCCACTTCCTGAGCTCGCTCGCGCGTTTCGCGAGCTTGCGCGCCACCCTTCTCGGCAGCGCCGCCTCGAGCCGGCCCGATATGTTCTCGACCCATCCGGCGACCACCGAGCGCGTGCAGATGGCGCTGCAATCGGCTCGCCAGCTCAACGCGCCCGGTGTCGGCGAGGATGACCGCAACCGCTACCTCGCGGCGATCGACGGCCTCGCCTTCGGCGATGATCCCTCGCAAGGCACGGTGCGTGGACGCAGCTTCTACCATACGCGGCTCGGCTTCGGTTTTACGGCACCGGAAGGGTTCTCGCTCTCGGGCGGCACCGAGGCGGTGCAAGGGGCCTCGGCCGCGCTCGGCCGCGCGATGCGCTTCGACACCGTCGAGCTGCCGGCCTCGACGCCGCTCGACGAATATCTGAAATCCGGCTGGATCGAGGGCGTCGAGGTCACCCGCGAAACCGCGCTCGATGTCGGCGGGCTCTCCACCGTCACGGGGGTCGCAAAGAGCGGCGAGTGGACCTTCCGCCTCGCGGCGATCCGGCAAGGCGGCATGGTGTACCGGCTAATCTTCGCGGCGAAGAATTTCTCGCCCGAAGCCGATCAAAGCTTCATGCAGTCGATCTCGAGCTTTCACCGTCTCACGCCCGAGGAGGCGGAACGCGTGAGGCCACTGAAATTGAAGATCGTCACCGCGGGCGCGAACGACACCGCAGCCAGCCTCTCACAGGGCATGAGCGAGTTCGGCCTGCCGGCCGAAGAATTCTCCGTGCTCAATGGGCTCGACAAGGCCGCACATATAGACGCGGGAACCCAGTACAAGGTGGTGGGGGAGTAGCGTCCCGATTTGCGCCCCTCACCGCGGAATTGCTCCGCTCTTGTCCGCGAAGCCGGACACGCCTCTCCGCTGCCCGCGAAAGCGGGCATCCAGAATTTCATTTCGTAAGCCGGAAAAGGTCTGGATCCTCGCTTTCGCGAGGATGAGCGGAGATGGGGAGCGCGAACGTCACCCCCGCTCTTTC
>JAFBAS010000050.1 GCA_019247605.1 Hyphomicrobiales bacterium | reverse complement strand
TTCATCTGGAAGTGCGCGTCGAGGGAAAATCCGCGCATGCAGCGCGGCCCGACACCGGGGTCGATGCGCTCGAAGCGGCAACCCGCTTGCTCACCGCGCTTTACGGTCTGCGCGAGCGCTACAAGGCGACACGCTCGAAGGTTCCCGGCATCGAGCACCCGACGCTCACCGTCGGCCTCATCTCGGGCGGTATCAACACGAATGTGGTGCCCGACGTGGTGATGATGCGCATCGATCGGCGCATGATTCCGGAGGAGAATCCGGAATCGGTGGAGCACGACCTTGTTGCCGAGATCGAGCGCGTGTGCGCCGCGATCCCCGGAATTCGGGTGAAGACTAAACGTATTCTCCTCGCGCGCCCGTTCACGCCGCAACCCGGGCAGGAAGTGCTTGTCGCTGCCCTGCAGCGCAACGCCAAGCGCGTCATGGGCATCGACATCCCCGCAGAGGGCGTGCCGCTCTACACCGATGCGCGCCTTTATTCGGCCGCGGGAATTCCCACGGCGCTCTACGGCGCCGGTCCCCGCACTCTGCTCGAGGCCAACGGCCACCGCGCCGATGAGAAGCTCGTGCTCGACGATTTGCGCAACGCGACCGGGGTGGTCGCGCTCACTTTGGCCGAGCTCATGGGCGGCAAGCTCGATCGCGGTTGACGCCCAGCCGATCACGCGCCGCTTGCCGCCTCGCGCGGAGGCGCCGAAAGGTCGATTCGCACAGGCGTCCGGATGCCCTTCTGCTCGCCCCAATGCCGGAAATTGAAAACCTGACCCTCGGCGCGCACGCGAGCGATGGCCTCGAGATCGAGCCGGGAGGTGACGAAGCCGGGCTTGTCCATCTCGCCTTGCGCAATCACGCCGTCTTCGGGAAATCCGAGATCGGGCGGCCCGAAAAATCCCGCGGCGCCCCGGTTGATGTCGACGGCGGGCGACCAGTCGACGGAGCCGACGAGCGGGGCTTGCACGACGACGCATTGGTTCTCGAGCGCTCGCGCCTGGGCACCGACGCGCACGCGAAAATAGCCGTGCACCGTGTCGGTGCAGGAGGGCGCGAGGATCACTTCGGCGCCGGCTTCGGCGAGCGCGCGCGCGATCAGCGGGAATTCGACGTCGTAGCAGATCGCAATCCCGATGCGCGCCATGCCGATGTCGTAGACGAAGAGCTCGGTGCCGCCCGAGACGCCCCATTGCTCGCGCTCGAAGCGCGTCATCACGATCTTCTCCTGCCGCCCACAGGAGCCGTCTGGCATGAAGAACCGCGCCACATTGCGCACCGTGCCGTCGGCTTGGCGCTCGGGCGCGCTCCCTGCGAGAATCGCGACGCCGTGGCGTCGCGCGAGGCGCGCATGCGCGGCGTCCGCCTGCGGCAGATGGGTGCTCACCGCCGCGATCGAGCGCTGAAGATCGCCCGCCGCCTCGCGCCCGGAGAGCGAGGCGAGCTCGAGCGCCCCATATTCGGGGAAGACGAGAAGCTCGGCGCCTTGCCGCACGCCGTCCTCCACCCAGCGCACGAGCTTCGTCTCGTAGGCCGAGAAGCTCTCGTGCCAGTCGAGCGGGTATTGCGCGGCGGCGATGGTGAGCGTGCGCGTCACAATCTCTTCATCCAGAATTGCATTGGCTTTTGCGTCTGTTCCTTGTCGCCGATATCGGTCCAAGAGTAGTGGCCGACAAGACCTTCGACCGGCGCATAGCCGCGCTTTCGCCAAAAATCATCGAGCGGGCGGTAGTTCGGGTCGCGGCGCGGATCATCGGGGGCGCGCACGACGCCCGAGAAGGTCGCGCATTCGATGCCCGGCGAGGCACGCGCCGCGGCCTCGCGTTGATCGAAAAAGGCGTGCCCGATGCCGCGCCCGCGATAAGCGCGCTTGAGCACCGATTCGCCGAAGTAGAAGAGCTTTCCCAGATCGTAGCCACGTTCCAGGAAAGGCTGCGTGACATCCGGATTTTGCCCGTCGAGGGGTGCCGCGGTGGCCGCCCCGACGGCTTCCCCCGCATCGGTCGCGACGACGATCACGCCGCGCTCGAGCCGGGCGAAGCGCTCTATGTAATTCGCTTCGTAATCGAGCGAGCCCGCGTAAAGATAGGGCCACTCGCGGAAGATCTCGATGCGGAGCCGCGCGAGCGCGGGCAGCGCTCGCCGCAGCGCCTCGCCCGTCGCCGGTTCGATGCGCATCGTCATCCGACGACCTGCGCGGTCCAATCGGCGAGGTTGTAGTAAGTGGTGATGCGCGCGATGCGCCCGTCGGAAAGCGCGAAGAAGGTGCCGGCCGGTAGCTCGTAACGCTGGCCCTTGGCCGGTGGCAGGCCTTCGTCGGTCACGAGATACTCGCCATGCACGATGAATTCCGCCGCCGCGCGTTTGCCGTCCCGACTCGCCATGATGACGATGTCGGAAAGCCGCTCCTTGTAACAACGCGCCATATGCTTACAGAACTCCGCGAAGAGCTTCTTGCCGGTGCGGCTTTTGCCTTGGTTCACGTCGTGCCGGACATCGTCGGCGAGGCAGGCAAGCATGGTTTGCGTGTCGCCCACGTTGAAGGCGTCGTAATAGCGGCGGATGAGAGCTTCGGCTGTTGCTTGCGCCATGTCAGGCTCCGAACGAGATGGCTGACTTGTACCAT
>JAFBAS010000120.1 GCA_019247605.1 Hyphomicrobiales bacterium | reverse complement strand
CGACGAAAGCTTGACGGGCTACACGTCGGCCAGCGCTCGCTCGACGGCCTTTGGGTCTTTAGCAATCACTGTAAGAAGGGTCCTGGCTGGGCCCTCAGGGTCTCGCCGATGCTGCTCCCAATCACGCAATGTTCCTACGGGAATACGGTAGCGAGCCGCAAATTCGGACTGAGATAAGCCCAGGCGCTTGCGGATCGCCTGCACATCCATGTCAAACCTACGAACGCGATACGTCGAGGGATGGGCGTCGCCACGCGCAATGGCCCGGGCTTGTTTGGCGGCCGTGATGAGACGCTTCCCAAGATCAGTCATTTCGTCCTCCTCTCAAATGCTTTACCTTCAGCCGAACGCCGAGGCGATAGTCCGCCTCGATCTCGGCGAGCTCATCCCTCAATGCATTTCGCTCCGCCTGCGAGATGTCGGCCCGCTGGCCCTTGTTGATGAGGGCAAGCATGAACACGGGCACATCACTCGCCGCATAGTAGGTGATTACCCGATAGCCGCCGCGCTTCCCCTTGCCCTTCCGAGGAGAAGCGAATCGTAGCTTGCGAGCGCCACCCGTGCCAGGGATGATGTCGCCAGTAAGCGGAGCTTGGGCGATCTTCGAAGCAATGTGGGTCAGCTCGTCCTCTGCCACGCCCGCTTTCTTGGCGTCCGATAGATATCCCTCCGTTTCGATGACCGCGTGCATTAGTCCTTCCATATACGGCAATACCGTAGGGCGTCAAGGTGCGGCGTTTCTCCCGATAGCTCAACGCCCGATGCGCAAGAACAAGAAATCACAGGCGCACCAAGAATCTTGCCGTGGGAGCAAGCTTGGCGTTCGCTTTTCGAGAATTGCCTCTTCTCAAGTCAATCGCCTTCACGGCGCTTCGCGGGCGTAATTCTTGGGCGCTTCTATAGCCGCTTCGGCTCAGATCGGCCCGTCGGGCGCCGCGCAGATGACGTTGAGGAGCGCGTGGCGCCCTTTCTTCACCTCCTCGATAGCCCGTGCGAGAGCCTTCGGGAGTTCGTCCGGATCCTCGACCCTTTCGCCATAGCCGCCGCAAGCCTCGCAGATCCGTTCGAAGGCCGGAAGCGCTTCAAGATGCATGAGCGGCGCCTTGTTGCTCTTTGCCGTGGCACCGGAAGGATACATGGTGAGCGTGCTACGGCGCACCGCGTTCCACATGGAATTGTTGTAGACGACGACGAGAACCGGCAGGTCATGCGCCGCGGCGGCGTAATGCGCCGCGACCGGGTTGGAGAACAGAAAGGCACCGTCGCCGAGCGTTGCAATAACGAGCCGGCCGGGTGATGCGAGCTTCGCGCCGAGCGCGGCCCCAAACCCCCAGCCGAGCCCCGAGGCCGAGCTCGAAGCGAAGAAGCTTCCCGGCGTCTCGAAATCGCAATGGGCGAGCATCAGCGGATATTCGCTGATGACGATCGCGTCCGCACCCTTGGCCTCGGAGACGCAATGGCTGACCCAGGCCGGATGCAACGGACGTGTGTGGCGCAGCTCTTCGCGCTGGCGCTCGAGTCCGACTTGCAGCGCCGCGCGCTCCCCAGCGATGCGCTTGCGGCGCGTCTCGATTCGCGTTCCGTCGACGAGAGGCTCGAGAGCCGCGGAGAGCTCGTTGAGCGCCGGGGCGACGAGGCTCTGGATGGCAAGGTCGCACAAGAACCCGCGGATCGGCGTATTCTGGAAGAGCGGGTCGAGGCCGATATGAATCACCTGCGCGTCGCGCGGCGGCGAGACGCGACTCGGAATCCACGGCACATCCGATTCGAGGACGAGCACGACATCTGCCACCGCGATACGCGCGGCCGGATCGAAGCCGAGCTGCATTTCATGGCTCGAGGCAAGGGAAATGTAGCGCGGCGTGAATTGTACGACCGGGAACGCGAAGCGCGACGCGAAAGCGCCGAGGGTGGCCATGACGTCGGGATGGCGGCCCGCGTTCGTCGTCACGATCAGCGGGTTCTCGGCCTTGGCGAGGATACGTGCCGCTTCGGCAAGCGCGCTCGTGTCGGCGCGGGGCGGCGCCGCCGCCACCCGCCGTCCCGGCTGCTCATAGGTGAATTCGCCCGCGGCATTGATTCCTTGGGCCAGCACCTCGCGCGGCAAGGTGAGGTAAACGGGTCCCGCCGGCTCCGAGGCCGCGATGGAGAGCGCACGATCGACCACTGCCTCGACCTGCGCGCCATTGCGCAGCTCGTAGTCCCATTTGACGAGCTCGCGCAGCATGCCCGCCTGGTCGTACATCTCCTGGCCCCAATGGATGTAGGCGTCGCGCGCGCCGGGAAGCCCCTCCTCCGTCAGCGGCGTCCGGCCGGCAGTGACGAGGATCGGCACATTCTCGCGCGCCGCATTCGCGATGCCGCAAATCGTGTTCGCGGTTCCGACATTCACATGCACCATGACCGCGGGGACTTTTCCCGACACCATTGCGTAGCCATGCGCCATGGAGATTGCGAGATTCTCATGCGCGGCGAGGATCGGCCGCGGCGCCTTGCCGCCGCTCGCTTCCGCCTTGGCGAGCGCCTCGATGATGGGCGGGAAATCCGTGCCTGCATTGCCGAAGAGGTATTCGACGCCGCGCTCTGCGAGGAGGGCCAAATACGCCTCGGCGACGCTGTCGGCGCGCATGGATTTGCGACTCATGTTCTTCGTCTTCCGCTTGCTCAACCCGCCAGGATGACGGCCTTGTCGAGATCAATGCTGATTTTGATTTGCGAGCCTATGGGCGCTGCTGCAATCACCTCGCCACCGAGCACCCGCAATTGCAAATTGCCGAGCGGGCCGGCATCGACGCGCGTCAGCGTATAGGCGCCTTGGTAAAGATGCGCCGTCACGCGGCAGCTTACCCGGTTTGGCGCGGGCCTATCGCCCTCGACGAGCGTCAGATGCTCGGGCCTGACGAAGAGATGCGTCTCCTGTCCGGCGCCGATCGTCGGCTGGTTGCGCTTGCGCGCTCGGAGCACGATGCCTCCTGCGATCTCGAAAACGACATCGTTGCCTTCCGTGCGGCAACGCGCCGGCGGCAGGCGATTGATCTCGCCGATGAAGGAGGCGACGAACCCGTTCGCCGGAAGGCGGTAAAGCTCGAGCGGCGTTGCCACCTGCTGGATCTCGCCCCGCGACATCACGACGATGCGGTCGGAAAGCCCGAGCGCCTCCTCCTGATCATGCGTCACGAAGAGGGTGGTGAGGCCGGTTCGTTCGTGCAACTCGCGAAGTTCAACCTGCATCGCGCCGCGCAGGTTCCTGTCGAGCGCGGAGAGCGGCTCGTCGAGCAGCAGGACCTTCGGCTCGATCACGATGGCGCGCGCGAGCGCGACGCGCTGCTGCTGACCGCCTGAGAGCTGACGGATGCGCCTTGAAGCGAGCCCCTCGAGCTTCACCATCTCGAGCGCGTGGCCAACGGCGCGTGCCATCTCGAACTTCGCCATCTTGCGCATGCGCAGGCCAAAGGCGACGTTGTCGAAAACGTTCATGTGCGGGAAGAGCGCATAGTTCTGGAACACCATCCCGGTGTTGCGCCGATACGGCGGCACGGCGGTGACATCGCGCCCGCCGATGACAATGCTGCCGGCGCTCGGCACCTCGAAGCCAGCGAGCATGTTGAGCAAAGTCGTCTTGCCGCAGCCGGAGGGGCCAAGCAAGGTGAGGAGCTCACCCTGCCGGATGGTCAACGAGAGCTCGCGCACCGCCTGCACCGCATCGAAGCTCTTGCTCACCTTGATGAGCTCGACCGCGGGCGACGCTTCTCCTTTCACTCGACTACCCTCAATGCGCATCGATCGCGAGGATTCGCCGCAATCCGAGATAGCGGTTCGCAATCAGCATCAAGATCGTCGTGAAGGTGATGAGCAGCGCCGAGATCGCGGCGATCGTCGGGTCCGTGTACTCGCGCACGTAAGTGTACATCGCCACCGGAAGGGTCTGCGTCCGCTGCGCGGTGACGTAGAGCGACGCGGTGAATTCGGTGAGCGACAGCATCGCCGCGACGAGCCAGCCTCCCGCCATGCCGGGAAGAAGCAGCGGCAGCGTCACGCGCCTCAGCACCTGGAGGGGCGAGGCGCCGAGATTGGTGGCGGCACGCTCGAGCGCCGGATCGAGATTGCGCAGGCTCACATAGACGCTGCGAGTCACGAACGGGAGAGTGAGGAGGACATGGGTCGCGACGACCACCGCATAGCTCTGGCCGATGCGCAGGTTCGCTCCAAGCAGCAGGAAGCCGAAGCCTGTCGTAAAATGCGGGACGATCAGCGGCGACGCGAGGATGGCCTCGAGGGCGACGCGTCCACCGAAGGTGTAGCGTTCCACGAGATAGGCGAAAGCCGAGCCGATGAGCAGCGAGAGGCTCGAGGCGAACGCGGTCACGATGAGGCCGTTGACGAAAGCGCCCTGAAAATCCGGATAGGTCAGGGCGCGCTCGTACCATCTGAGCGAGAAACCCGAGGGCGGGAATTCGAGGAGCTCACTCGGACTGACCGAGGTCATCAGGACGACGAGAGCCGGGATTGTCATATAGCCGAGGATCAGGGCGACGGCGCTCCAGAACAGACCGGCGCTGAGCCTCGTTGCGAGCCACGCGTTCAATTGACGGCTGCCTTTCGCTCGAGCCTGGAGACGAAGGGACGCATCGAGCCGAGCGCGCCGATCGCGACAGCGAGCGCCAAGAGGCTCAGCACCGCCGCGAAGGGGAAGTTGAACGAGGAAAGCCCTTGCAGATAGACGAGATTCGATATCATCAACACCTTGCCGCCGCCGACGAGCTGCGGCGTCGAGAAAGCGCTCATCGTCCAGGCGAAGATCACGACGGTTCCCGAGACGATGCCCGGAAGCGTCAGCGGCAAGGTCACATGCCGAAACACCTTCGCGGGTCCTGCTCCGAGATTGGCGGCGGCACGCTCGCAATTGCGATCGACATGGGCGAGCGCCGCCGCAAGGATGATGATCATCACCGGCATCGAGAATTGCACGAGCGCGACAATCACGCCGAAGCGCGTATAGAGCATGGTGAGCGGGGCGTTGACGAGGCCTGCCGCCTTCAGGACGCTGTTGACGAAGCCGTTCGAGCCAAGGACCAGAATCCAGGCATAGGTGCGCACGATCTCGCCTGTGAAAAGAGGAGTCACGGCAAGCAGCATGATCAGGCTGCGCACAAAATCGCTTTTGGCGCGCACCATCGCGTAGGCCACCGGATAGCTCAGCAACAGTGTGAAGAGTGCTGTTGCCAAACTGATCAAGAGCGTATCGGCGAGCACCGAAAGATAGATCGGTCGCGCGAGCCGGGCAAAATTCTCGAGCGTGAAGCCGCCGGCCTCGAGCGAGCCTGGCGTGAAGACGCGGAAGGCATATTGAGCGACCTCGCAAAGCGCCGCGACGAACAAAAGGGCCGCGGCGAGAGAGGGCAGGAAAAGCCACAGGAAGAACGGACGAGGGCGTGCCGGGGCCGCCCTCCATCGAGCCGACGCGATCACTGCATCATGTTCTCGGTGAACCAGTCCTTCCAAACCGGCAGGAGTTTCGCGCGGGTCGCGTCATCGACGACGATCGCCTGCGTCTTCCATTGCTCAGGAGTCGTGAAGACGCCAGGGAGCTTCGCGAGCTCGGGGTCGAGCTTCGCCTTCTCGTTCATCGCTCCACAGCGATAAATGCCGCAGAGCTTCGCCTGCACTTCGGGATCGAGCGCGACGTTCAAATATTGATAGGCGGCGTCGAGATGTTTCGTGCCGTGCACGATGCCGATCGCGTCGATGCCGACCACGGCTCCCTCCTTCGGGATGGCGATCTTGATCGGGATGCCTTGCTGCATCTGGTGGAAGGCGTTGATCGAAAGCAAGACCTGCACCGGCGTTTCGCCCGATTTCATGAGATCCTGGCTCGTGGCGTCGGATTGGTAGAACGCCTTGATCGAGGGTTTCAACTGCTCGAGGAGCGGTATGCCCACCTTCCAATTCTCGGCGTTTGCGCCGGCGAGCAGCGCCGCGGCGATGATGATGTGGCTCGGGTCGAAATCCGGCAGGCCGAGCTTGCCTTTTACCTCGGACGCCCAAAGGTCCTTCCAGGATTTGATGTCGTATCCCGCCGGCATCAGATCGGTGCGAAAGGCCGGCGTGTAAACATACGAATAGAGCCCGATATGGTAAGGGCTGCGGATGGCCACGGGGAATAAGTCTTTGGCGTTCGGAAGCTTTGCCATGTCGAGCTTCTCGAACAGGCCCTCGGTCACATAGAGCGCGCCCACATGGCTCGTCGTGACCGTGACGTCGCTCTCCGGATGGTCGCGATTGATCTTGGCCTTGGTCAGCCGATCGATCGTTCCACCGGTGATGAACTCGACCTGCATTCCGGTGCGCTTCGTGAATTCCTTGGCGATCGCTTCATTGGCGCCATCGCGGAAATTCCCACCCCAGATGTCGACGACGAGCTTGTCTTGACCGGGCGTGTTTTGGGCTCTGAGCGGCGTCGCCGCGAGCAGAACGGCTCCGATGGCCAGAAACGCTGCTGACCGCAATGCCATCGAAGGCCTCCTGATCCGCCCTCAGAGAAAACATGCTAATTTCGAGAAAAGGATATGATTGGCCTTCAAAGCCTGTCAATGCGAGCTGTGGCCGCTCAAGCCACCCGCCGGGGGCCGGCACGGAAAGGGCGACACTCACGAAGCTCGCGCGAAGCCTTTCAATAGCGCTCCAAAGGCCGGCCTGTTGTTTCGGCGAGCTTTCTCTTCGGTCTCGCGCCGGACGGAGCGTAATAGCCCGCCGCTTTTTTCGCCTCGAGTTCGACGGAGGCGTCTTGCGGAACGAGGCCTTCCGGGATTGGAATCCGTTCCACGATCTCGATGCCTGATTTCACAAGCGCGTCATATTTCATGTTCGACATCGAGACGAAGCGGTCGATGCGCGTGATGCCGAGCCAATGGATCACATCGGGCATCAGCTCCTGGAAACGTGCATCCTGCACGCCGGCGACGCATTCGGTGCGCTCGAAATAGGTGGCGGCGGTGTCGCCGCCCGCCTGACGCTTCCTCGCGTTATAGACGAGGAACTTCGTCACTTCGCCGAGCGCGCGGCCCTCCTTGCGATTGTAGACGATGAGACCGGCGCCGCCGCGCTGCGCCTCGCGCACGCACTCCTCGACGCCATGCACGAGATAAGGCCGGCAGGTGCAGATGTCGGAGCCGAACACATCCGAGCCGTTGCATTCGTCGTGCACGCGGCAGGTGAGGCTGCGCCTCTTGTCGGTCAAGGCATCGATCTCGCCGAACACATAGAGAGTCGTCCCACCGATCGGAGGCAGGAAAACGCACAGGTCCGGGCGCGTCACGAGCTCGGGGAACATCCCGCCAGTCTGTTCGAAAAGCGTGCGGCGCAGACGCGATTCGGGCACGCCGAAGCGATCGGCTACGCCCGGCAAATACCAGACCGGGTCGATTGCCATTTTTGTGACGGCGATTTCGCCGGATTTCTTGAGAATTTTTCGGTCGGGCCTCACGCGTTTTTCCGCAAGCGCCGTCAGGATTTCAGGAAGATTGAGCCTCGCCTTCGTCACCGCGATCGTTGGACGGATGTCCAACCCCTGGGCGATTTCCGAGGCGAAGACATCCTGCACCACGTGCCCGAAGGGGTCGAGCGATACGATCTTGCGAGGATCGCGCCATTGCGGATGCGGGCCGATGCCGACGGCCGGGCTGGTATTGGTGAGATCGGGCTTGGCGAGCGGGTTGAGCGCGCCGGACGACACGGCCAACGCCCGGTAGAGCCCGTAGGCGCCGCCATGCGCACCGATCACGTTGCGGTCGGATGGACGCGTCGTGGTGCCGATGAGGGGCCCCCTTTCCGCTGCCGTGGCCGCGCCCCATCGAATAGGGCTGCGCGGCGCGACGGCACCGGGCTCGGGGTGCGAGGTAAGGCGGATATGTTGCGATCGGTTCGGCGTGGTCATTGCGAAGGACCTTGGCAAGCAAGGTTGTACCCGCCTTCGAATCGATCAGGCCCTCCAGCGGAGCGGGAGGGCCTGGGGGCTCGGCACAACCGTCGAGTTGCAACCTTATGGTTGCGCTATTGCGAGCCCGCGTCAACTGGCAGGCCATTCATCGTTAATTTTTTTCCTACCTTTGGACCACGCCCATGCCCTTTGCCGCAAGGTCCGCCTCGATAAGGCGGCGCGCCGCGGGGTTTTGCAATTCGAACTCGATGTCTATGGCGGTCGTCTTCGCGAATGGGGACGCGAAGACGCGATCATGCCAGACCTCGACGATATTGCCGCCATGCTTGGCGATGATCGAGGTGATTTCGGCGAGCTCGCCTGCCGCATCGAGCGTCGTCACGGTGAGGCGAACGAGGCGCCCGCGCCGCGCCAAGGATCGATGAAGAACCGAAACCAGGAGTTGCAGGTCGATATTGCCGCCGCAAAGCACGGCTCCCACTTTCCTGCCCGTGAACAGCTCGCGCTTCGTCGCGATCGCGGCAACGCCTGCAGCGCCCGCGCCTTCGGTCAAGGTCTTCTCGATCTCGAGAAGGAGCGCCACGGCGTCCTCGATCGCCGATTCCGGGACGACGAGCATTTCATCGACCTTGGCGCGCACGATCTCGCGCGTGAGGCGCCCCGGTTCCTTCACCGCGATGCCTTCGGCGACCGAAGGTCCGCCCGCGACCGACGAGCGCGCGGCGTCAAACACGCGCGCCATTCCCGAATAAAGCTCGGTTTGCACGCCGACGACGCGGATCTTGGGCTTCATCGCCTTCGCCGCGATGGCGATCCCGCCGATCAGACCGCCGCCTCCAACGGGCACGACGATGACGTCGAGCTCCGGCACCTCGTTGAGCATTTCGATGCCGGCCGTCCCTTGTCCCGCGACGATCGCCGGATCGTCGAAGGGGTGGCAAAGGATGAGGCCCCGCTCCGAAGTGAGCGCAGGCAGAAGCTCCGCGGCATCCGCGAAGGTCTTTCCGTGCAAGATGACCTCGGCTCCGAATTCGCGCGCCCCCATGACCTTCACGGCCGGCGCCGTGACGGGCATGACGATCGTCGCTTTCACGCCGACACGCCGCGCATGGAAGGCGAGCGCCAGAGCGTGGTTTCCGGCGGAGACCGCGACCACCCCTTTCCGGCGTTCTTCCGGCGTCAACAAGAGGAGCTTGTTCAAGGCGCCGCGCTCCTTGAAGGAGGCGGTGAAGTGGAGGTTCTCGAACTTCAGCCAGAGCTCGCAGCCGAACATCTCCGAAAGCGTGCGCGAATGCAGGAAGGGCGTCGCGGGAATGATCGGCCGGATGCGCGCTTCTGCGGCTTCGATATCGGTGAGGGTCGGCAGCGAAAGGGGCATCGCACGGCCTCCGGCAAGGCTTTTCATTTACATCGGCCCGAAAGCGCTGTCGCGGTCGAAGGTCACGCGAACGTGATGAGTAGGCAAAAACAGCCAGGCGTCAAAACGGGGGCGCATATCCTATAAGCCGATGACGAATCTCGGCTGGGGTTGGCTTCATGTCCTTGCAATCTTCACGCGCCGCCTTCTTGGCGGCCCTCCTCATGAGCGCGGCTGCGACCCTTTCGTCGCCGCCGGCATACGCGGAAAACGCGACGAGCGAGGGTGCCAAGGCGCTCGCGCAAAGCCTCAAGCCCTATCTCGGCCAATCCGCTTTCGACCGTGGCCTGATCGCGGTGACGCCGAAGGGTGAAGCATATGAGCTTCGGTTCGATTTGCAGCGCATTTTGGATGGCTTCGGCTTGCCAAAGGGCGTCGTGGAAATGGACGCCTTCTCTTGCCTCGTGGCGCCCTTGCCGGAGGGCAGGTGGAAGGTGAGCTTCGACAGCTATCCGAATTTCACCATTCGCGGACCGAGCCCTCTAGGAGATGGGGACGATATGGTCTCGGTGTCCGCAGGCGGTCGCGCATTCGAAGGAATTTACGATCCCAAGCTTGCCGCCTTTCTGAGCGGCACGGACAAGATCGCGAGGATCGAGGAGAAGATTCGGGGGCCGCATTCGGATGGGGACGTGTCATTTATGGACATCGGTATGAGGTTGGAAGGAAAGGGGCTCCCCGATGGCTCCGTGAGCGGCAAGTTCGAAGGGATGGCGGGACACTTGAAGGAAACGCTCAACCTGAAAGAGGTTGCCAAGCCCAACTCTTCGCCTTCCGCCCCCATCAATATGAGAGTTGATCTCGGTCCCATCACCTATCAGGCTTCGTTCGAGGCCATGCGATCGAAGGAAATTCTCGACATCATTCCTTTTTTCGTGGCGCATCAAGGTAAGCAAGAGCTCATCGCGCATCAGGATGAGTTGAAGGACAAGATTCTCGCGGCCATTCCGTTGTTCAAAAGCGCCAATTTCATTGCCAAGATCGAGAATCTGGCGATCGATGCGCCCTTTGGGCACTTCGGCATAGAGTCGCTCGTCGAGTCTATTCATCAGACAGGCTTTGTGTCGCAAGAGGCGACGGAGCTCGCCTTCACCGTCCACGGGTTGAGACTGCCTCAAGGGCTTGTGCCCGCCTGGGCGCAACCTTTCGTGCCGACTCACGTCGACGTGGACGTGAAATTTGAGATGAAGGACCTCGACAAGATCGCAAAGGCGGCCGTTGCCGATTTGGATCTTCGCCAAGATCAGGCCTTCGATCCGGCGCAGATCGCGCCTCTCATGGCGATGGCGATGGGGAGCGAGACCAAGCTCACTCTCGCGCCCGGCCACCTGTCCGCGCCGGGCCTCCAGCTTTACTATCATGGGGACATGGCGTTCCTGCCACAACCTGCTGGCACGCTTACGCTCGAGGCCGAAGGGCTCGACAAGGCTCTCGCCCGCTTGCAGGACGCGGCGAAGAGCAACGCCGAGCTTCAGCAGGCGGTCCTGGGATTGAACGTAGCGAAGGGGCTAGCGAAACCGGGTGCGAATGGCCGCTCAGTCTGGGTCATCGGGTACGCGGGTGGAGCTGTGAGCGTGAACGGTCAAAAATTTGGTGCTCCCGTGAAGCCGTGAGGGAAGCCTGAGCCGGATTTCCTCCGGACCCTACAAGGGCACCCATCGTTATCGATCGTGGGTGATCGCGGATCGCAGGGGAGGTACTCTTCCCGTCCGCTGCTTGGCGTGATACGCAACTTCGTCAATTCCATGGGCTCGAGCGATTCGCGAGGGCCTTTATTTTTTCAAGCTGCACGGCAGCCGGAGTTGACCATGACTTCCCAGCCGAAAAATCCGCTCGCCAAGGACCCGTTGGCGAGGAAGAGCCCCGTCTTCAACGGAGCGTTTCGCGAGGGGCTCGCTTTCGACGATGTGCTGCTTGAGCCGGCAGCCTCGGATGTGCTGCCGACCGAAGTGGATGTGCGCTCGCGCCTTACGCCTCAGCTCAAGCTCAACATCCCGCTTCTTGCTTCCGCGATGGACACGGTCACCGAAGCGCGCATGGCGATCGCCATGGCGCAAATCGGCGGTCTCGGCGTCATTCATCGCAACCTCTCGTCGAAAGACCAGGCCGATCAGGTCCGGCAGGTGAAGAAGTTTGAGTCCGGGATGGTGGCGAACCCGATCACCATCTTTCCGGACGAGACGCTCGCCGACGCCTTCGCGCTCATGAAGCAGCATGGGATCTCGGGCGTGCCGGTTGTCGAGCGCGGCCCCGCGGAACAGAAAGGCAAGCTCGTCGGCATTCTCACCAATCGCGACGTGCGCTTCGCGACGAATCCGCGCCAGCCGGTTGCGGAGCTGATGACCAAGGATCGTTTGATCACGGTCCGCGAAGGCGTCGAGGAGAGCGAGGCCAAGCGCCTCCTCCATCAATTTCGGATCGAGAAGCTCCTTGTGGTCGACGAGCACTACCGCTGCATCGGCCTCATCACGGTGAAGGACATCGAAAAGCAGGTCGCCTACCCGAATGCCGCGAAGGATGCCGCCGGACGCCTGCTCGTGGCCGCCGCGACCACTACCGGAGAGGACGGCTTCGAGCGCTCGGCGATGCTGGTCGACGCAGGCGTCGATGTCATCGTCGTCGACACGGCCCACGGCCATTCGGCCCGCGTGCTCGCCGCCGTGGAACGGGTGAAGAAATTGTCGAATTCGGTGCAGGTCGTGGGTGGAAACGTCGCCACGGCCGAAGGCACGAAGGCGCTCATCGGTGCGGGCGCCGATGCGGTGAAGATCGGCATTGGGCCCGGTTCGATCTGCACGACGCGCATGGTGGCAGGCGTGGGTGTGCCGCAACTTTCCGCGATTCTCGATTGCGCCGAGGCGGCCGCTTCTTCCGGTGTCCCGGTGATCGCCGATGGCGGCATCAAGTTCTCGGGCGATCTCGCCAAGGCACTCGCGGCCGGCGCCTCCTGCGCCATGGTGGGTTCGCTGCTCGCCGGAACCGATGAGACGCCGGGTGAGGTCTTCCTCTACCAAGGCCGCTCCTACAAATCCTATCGCGGAATGGGGTCGGTTGGCGCCATGGCTCAAGGTTCGGCCGATCGCTATTTTCAGCAGGAAGTGCGCGATGCGATGAAGCTCGTGCCCGAAGGTGTCGAAGGCCAGGTGCCCTACAAAGGCCCCGCCGCGAATGTCGTGCACCAGCTCATCGGCGGATTGCGTGCGGCGATGGGGTATACGGGCTCGCGCGACCTTCACAGTTTTCGCGGGAATGCTCGTTTCGTGCGCATCACCGGGGCGGGCTTGCGCGAGAGCCATGTGCATGACGTGATGATCACGCGCGAGGCGCCGAACTATCCGACGAGAGCATGAGCACGCAGACGATGCGAGTTTCCTTTCGGAACTTCACACCTCGTCCGGTCTCACGAGCGGCTCACCTTTCGCCAGGGAACGACTCGAGCCCGAGCGAGACAAAACCATCATGACCATTCAAGCCGTTTTGACCCCCTTGTTCGTGCAGGTGGCGCTGACCTTCGGCCTTTTGTTTTGGCTCGCGCCTTTGCGGGTGGGTGCGCTCAAGCGCAACGAGGTGGCGGCGAGACAGATTGCGCTCGGCGAGAAGGCATGGCCGCCTCGTCTTCAGCAAATCGCGAACAGCGTCGACAATCAATTCCAGCTACCGGTACTTTTTTACGTGCTCGTGATCCTGGCGATCATCGCGCGCAAGGACGACCTTCTGTTCGTGATCATGTCCTGGCTGTTCGTGATCAGCCGCTTCGCGCATGCCTTCGTTCATACGGGATCGAACGACGTTCGGGTGCGTGGGCCGATCTACGGGATCGGCCTCGTCATTCTCCTCCTGATGTGGATCATCTTCGCCGCCCGTGTGCTTCTTGGCTGAGCGGCGAAGCTAGCGGATACTTGATCGCCATGACGCCGGCCGCGCGACTTTCCGCCGCGATCGAGGTGCTCGGTGACATCGTGGCGCGTCGCCGGCCCGCAGCCGACGCGCTCAAGGATTGGGGATTGGCGCACCGCTTCGCGGGGTCGAAGGACCGCGCGTCGATCGCGAGCCTCGTTTACGATGCCTTGAGGCGGCGCGCCTCAGCCGCCTGGATCCTGGGGATTTCGCGCGTCGAAGAAGCGTCGGCGCGCGCGGTGGTGCTCGGCACGCTCCGCCTCGCGCGCGGCTTGAGCGCGGGGCGCATCGGCGAGCTTTGCGATGGATCACGCTTCGCCCCTGCTCCGCTTACCCCGCGGGAACGCGAACATCTCGAGGCCGGCGAGACGAGCCTCACAGCGGCACCCGACCCGGTCGCGGGAGATTTTCCCGAATGGCTCGCGCCTTCGCTCAAAAAGGCGCTCGGCGCTTCATTGCTCGCCGAGATGCAAGCACTCGCCCGGCGCGCCCCTCTCGATCTGCGCGTCAACACGCTGAAAGGCAAGCGTGAGGATGGGATGACGACCCTTTCTCACCTCGACCCCGCGGCGACGCCTCTGTCGCCCTTCGGCATCCGCCTTCCCCATGGGGAGGACGGGCGCGGGCCGTCCGTGCAATCCGAGCCCGCCTTTCTCCACGGCCTGATCGAGATCCAGGATGAAGGCTCGCAAATCGTTTCGCTCCTTGCCGGCATGAAGCCGGGAGAGACCGCGATCGATTTGTGCGCCGGAGGAGGTGGAAAGACGCTGGCACTGGCGGCCATCGCTCAGAATGAAGGCCGCATCATCGCGACCGACGATGATCAGCGCCGCCTGGCGCCGATCCACGCCCGGCTGCAGCGCGCCGGGGCCAACAACGTCGAAGTGCGAACGCCCCGGCGTCGGGGCGATGAGCCGCTCGCGGGGTTCGAGGAAAAGGCCGACCTCGTGCTCGTCGACGCGCCTTGCACCGGTGTCGGTACTTGGCGGCGAAACCCGGATGCGAAATGGCGCGTGCGCCAAGGCAGCCTGGAGCGGCGGCTCGTGGAACAAGACGCCGTGCTCGACCGGGCTGCGCGCTTCGTGAAGCCTGCCGGGCGGATCGCCTATGTGACCTGCTCCCTTTTGCCGGAGGAAAACGGGGAACGGGTCGCCTCATTCCTGGAGCGCCAGCCGGATTGGCGGTGCTTGCCACCCGAACGCCTCGTCGCCGGGTTTTCGCTCGCGGGACTCGCGGCGTGTCAGACGACGGACGCGATGGGATTGCTTCTCACGCCGGCTCGTTGCGGGACCGACGGCTTTTTCCTGTCGGTGTTCGAACGCAAAAAGTGAATCGGCTGCTCGGAAGTTACAGGGGCAATTCCGACGTCCGTGCCTTTACGCCACACGCAAACCAGGATCGAGATGCTGGGTCGCGAAATTGACCGCGCGATTGCGACCGGCCGACTTTGCGCCATAAAGCGCAACGTCGGCGCGCCGCAGCAGAGCGTCGATGTCCGCGACGCTTTTGTCGGAATGGGCGACGCCGAAACTCACCGTGATCTTCAGCGGTCCCGATCGCGTGTTGAAAACAGCCCTCTCGATCGTGCCGCGCAGCCTTTCGGCGACATCGAAGGCCGCCTGATCGTTTGTGCGGGGAAGAATGATCATGAACTCCTCGCCACCGATGCGGCCGATATAGTCCGTCGCGCGCAAATTGCTCTGGCAGATCGAGACAAGCTCTTGCAGCACGTTGTCGCCAACGGCATGACCATGCGTATCGTTGATATGCTTGAAATGGTCGATGTCGAAAACGATGCAGCTCAGCTCATGCCTCTGTCGGCGTGCGTTGAGGAAATCTCGCGCCGCCTCGCGCCGCAAGGTCCGCCGCGACAATGTCCCGGTCAGGCTGTCCACGCTCGACACCACGCGGAGCTCGAGCTCATCCATGACGAGATGCGCGAGGTCCACGAAGAGCGCGAGCTCTTCCGGTTCGAGGTGGCGCGGCTTCACATCGATCGCACACAGCGTCCCGATCGCATGGCCGTCGCGCGTCCGCAGCGGGGTGCCGCAAAAGAAACGCAGATGCGGCTCGCCCGCGACGCAGGCGTGGGTGGCGAATCGGGGATCCTCGAGCGCGTCTTCGATGACGACGGTGTCACCCTGCCTGATGACCTCGTTGCAAAACGCCGTGTCGCGTAATGCGTCGGGCAAAGCGAGCCCTTGGCGAGATTTGTACCATTGGCGGTGACTGTCCAGGAAGGTCACCGTGACCATTGCCGGGTGAAACAGGCTTTTGGCGAGCCGGGTGATACGATCAAAGGCTTCCTCGGGAGGCGTGTCGAGCACGTCGTATCGCTGCAATGCGGCAACCCGCTCCCGCTCGCGCACGTCGGCGTCGACATTCGTCATAAAACCTCACTCCGATTTAAGTCCCGATTTACCTTGGATCGTGTCAAAAAAACATAGAACTTCTAGAACAACCGAATGGTAATCCGTCATTGAATGCATTTTTCCTGTAACTGATCATCAGAGAGTGAACGTAATGCTTTACGTTTCCTTAACTTACGAGTACAAAGGCAATGCTTTTGCCGCGATGTCGGCTCGCTTGAGTTCAGCTATGTTTTGACCGTGTTCAGGCCGCGCGCCCTAATCTCGCGTGCATGACGCGCGAGGCGGATGAAGCGCGCGCGAATGTGACAGGCTCAAAAAAATCTATCGACCCGCTCTCATGCCGCTTTGCCTTGCTTGGGCGGGGCCGAGGAAGCCGTCGCGCTTTCGATCGGGGGAAGGGCTTCCATCACACGTTCAGGGGGGAAGGTCACGACGACTTCGGTTCCCTCACGCGGTTTGGCCTTCAAGATGAAGGTCCCCCCATGCAGGTCGACCAGTCCCTTGACGATCGGCAGCCCAAGCCCGGAACCTTGCTCCGCGGTTTTGATGGCGAGGGAGCCGCGGCCGAAAGAGGAGAGCACCAATGGAATTTCCTCCTCAGGGATGCCGGGCCCCGAGTCCTTGATTGAGATGTATTGGCCTGAGCCCGCGGTCCACCCCGCCTTGATCCAGATCTCGCCGCCAGGCGGGGTGAATTTGATCGCGTTCGACAGTACGTTGAGCACGATCTGGCGCGTTGCTCTCTCGTCGGCCCAAAGGCGCGGCAAGTTCATCTCGATCTTGGCGTGCACGGTTTGATTTTTGGCTTTGGCCCGCAGCGACAACATGTGGCGTGCGTCATCGATGATGTGGGCGATGCTGATTGCCTCCTCACGCAAATCGTAGCGGCCGGCCTCGATACGCGAGAGATCGAGAATCTCGTTGATCAGGGTCAGAAGGTGATGGCCGCTTGCATGAATGTCATTTGCATATTCGCGATAGGCCGGATTGGCGTGCGGGCCGAACACCTCTCCCTTCATCACTTCGGAAAAGCCAAGGATGGCGTTCAAGGGCGTGCGCAGCTCATGGCTCATGGTCGCGAGGAAGTGCGATTTGGCGAGGTTGGCCTCCTCGGCGCGCCGGCGCGCCTCGTCCGAGTTTGCCTTCGCCTCCTGCACTTCCAGCAACAAAGCTTCCTTCTCGGCGCGCAGCTTGAGGCTCGTCAACGTCGTCTGATGCAGCCGGTTCGAGAAGAGAAGAAAGAAGAGCTGGGCACCGACGGCCATGGCCGCAAGCATGATATCGCTCAAGCTTTCCTGCGTGACGGCCAATGTTGTCAGCCGAATCGAGATCGGGACGAGACCGAAGACCACGGCGAGTGGCACGGTTTCCGCCAGCATGGCGGTCACCGCCGAGACCATGATGACCACGAAAAGCAAAAAGAGCCGCGCCAAGCCAAAATCGATGCTGAGAAGGTCTCCGACGATAAGGGACCAGCAGGCGCCGAGAAGCGTTTGGGCGAGAACGAGGCACCAGCGCCAGTTCTTCACCTTCTGGGCCGTTTCGAGAGACGTCCCGAGAAGCCTTCGCCCTGTGGCCACCATCACGGCGAGCCCGACCAGAACCGTGATCACCCAGCGAAGCACTGTCGTCGGCTCGACCCAGTAGATGGCGATCGCCGTGATCGAGCCGAGCAAGACCATTTCGAGCGGCACGGCGCTGATCTGCGCTTGTGCGAATTGGCGAAGCAGCTCGACGTCGAAAGCGTGACCGAGACCGGAAGTCGAGGCGATCCGCTCGCGCACCGAACGCATCTCATGGGCAAGGCGACGGCGCGCTGCGAGCGCCGTGCGGTCCAATCCTCGGCCGTGCTGAATCTGTTCGGCGGTCAGGTCACTCATGGAGGGCGAACATCGAAACTCAACGCTAGGAATGGTTTTTTTGATCGGTCGATTGTCGCGCGAAAACCTTAATGCCCCGCTCACAAACAGGGCGGCATTCGCTTGTCTTTACGGCTCTCGGGCACTGGGAGACGTCTTCGCGTCCTCAGCCCGGGTGCAGGAAGCTTGGAGACCCAGCTTTCTCGGCCGTTCCTCCACCGCAATTTGAACGCCTCCGCACGGTTTGTGAGGCTTTCACAAGGGGTTGAATTCATTTTCCGGTCGCTGGCAGAGGTTGACGACAGCGCCAGTCCACGTTTCGCACCTTCCTGCGGAACTAGGATCGCCACGAGTTATCGGGCGCCTTTTTCCCGGCTTCGCGGTTTCCAAAAGTTAATGGTCGAGCACTTTTTGCGCCCGCCTTCGTCTCCCGTTAAGAATTTGGGCGGGCGCCGCGCATCGCTGCGCGGTCACTCGCAAATGCGATAGCGTTCGTTGTTGCCGTGGTGCTCGATGTCGAAGTGGAAGTGCTCGGCATGGGAAGGGTCGGAGCCGGGGCCGAGCACGGTGGTGAACCAGCCGCAAGCGGCGTGCCGCATAGTCTGCAAGAAGAGCGTCTCGGCGGCATCCGTTTGATGCGCGATGCCGACGCGCCGGCGATCAGCGAGGAGGATGGCGCCGATATCGATCGCGATCCCTTTTCCATGAGCGCTCGTCTTCGCGCCGGCCACGTGGTTGCGCGGGCGGCACTCATAAGAGGTGCCCGTGTCGAGCGCGGCGATGGGCGAACCGAGCATTGATGTACTGAGCGGCGCCAGGAGGTTTCGGGCGAAATCGGTGAACACAAGTGCGAACTCGCAGTTCAGGATGGGTTTGCCGGGCAGCTCGAGCGACGCGCCGGAGGCGAGATGGATGAGGCTCATTCTGACGGGTGTCTTGCTCGAGCAGTCGGGGAGGGGGGCTGGCGGAGGCGGCACGGGTTCTGCCACGGCGCCGATTTCGGAGAGCTTGGCAAGGCATGCCGCGGCGTCCTCCTGAGGTTGCGGTGACGGTGCAGGGGCAGGCGCGGCAGGCTGGGCAGGCACGACAGGCTGGGCAGGCGCGGGCTTCGCCTGGAGCGTTGGTGGACGCGAGGGTGGCTGCGGCACCCCCTGCGCGGCGCACGCGATGTTATCGAAAGACATCACCATGATGACCGCAATCGTCGCGAATTTCAGGAACACAGACACCTCCCCCGCCCCTGCGCCTGGAAACCCGCCGCGAACATCGCGATCTTGCTCCTTTCGGTCGCGCCAAAACCAGGGCGGAGTGGACGCCCTGCTGCAAGAAAATAACGGTTAAGACGCGAGATTCGTTCAGGCTCGGAACGCGATTTGAGTGCCTCCTCGGCGCTGCCGCCCGTCAACTCTGCGCTCCTGTGCAAGCGAGGCCGTTCAGCCATTTGCGTTTTGCTGCCTTTGTCGGCACGTTTGAAGGCCCGACTTTCCGGAGCGCGCCGATGTCGAAGCTTCGCTTGAGAATTTCCATGTCGCTCGACGGCTTTGTCGCGGGCGTGGAGCAGAGCGTCGCCCAGCCGATGGGCAAGGGCGGCGACCGCCTGCATGCCTGGGCATTTCAGCTTGCGGCCTTTCGAGCGCTGCTTGGACTCGAAGGCGGTGAGGTGAATGAGAGCACTCAGGTCGTCGAGGAGAGCTTCGCTCATGTGGGCGCAACGGTAATGGGGCGGAACATGTTCGGCGGGCATCCCGGCCCTTGGAATGCGGAGAAACCCTGGAAGGGCTGGTGGGGCGCCAATCCGCCCTTCCATCATCCGGTATTCGTCATCACTCATCACCCACGCGAACCGCTCGAGATGGAGGGCGGTACCACGTTCACCTTCGTCACGCAGGGCATCGAGCGAGCGCTCGATCTTGCCAAGCACGCTGCCGGCAACAAGGATGTGTCGCTCGGCGGGGGCGCCAAAACCGCCCAGCAATTTCTGGCCGCCGGCCTTGTCGACCAAATGGTGATCAATCTCGTGCCGACGCTTCTCGGCACGGGCGAGCGGCTATTCGACGGCGTCGGCGACGACCTGCATGGGCTGGAGCTCGTAGGCACCGTCGCGACGCCGCGGGTCATTCATCTCAAGCTCGCAAGACGTTAAGGATGCTGCGAGCGCGTCTCGAGGCTACTGCGAGAAACGCTGGCCGGATCGGGGACTCGCACACCGCAGAGGCGCCGCGCCTTTCGATCATCATACCCGTTCTCGGCGAAGGCGAGCGCATCGAGGCCGCGCTTGGCGCGCTGTCGCCGATACGCGATCGTGGCGCCGAGATCATAGTGGTCGACGGCGGTAGCACCGATGCGACGGTCGAGAAGGCCCGCCGGCACGCAGACCTCGTCATCGTCGCACCGCGCGGACGCGGATCCCAAATGAATGCGGGAGCCGCGCGCGCGAACGGGAATACTCTCCTCTTTCTCCATTGCGATACGCAATTGCCGCAAGACGCCGACCGGCTCATCCTCGAGGCGCTCGAGCAAAGCGGTTGCGATTGGGGCCGTTTCGATGTGGAGCTTTTTGGACGGCCCTTGATGTTGCGTGTCGTCGCTTTCATGATGAACTGGCGTTCGCGACTGACGGGCATCGCCACTGGCGACCAGGCAATCTTTGCGCGCCGCGAAGCCTTCGCCAAAGCGGGGTTCTTCCCCGACATCGCCTTGATGGAGGATATCGCGATCTCAAAGGCTCTGAAGCAAATAAGCAAGCCGGTCGCGATCAAGACGCAGGCGATCTCGTCTGGACGACGCTTCGAATCGAAGGGCGTCTTTCGCCTCATTCTCCTCATGTGGTTCTTGCGTCTCGCCTATTGGGCAGGCGCCGATCCTGACGGGCTCGCGCGCCGGTACGGCTATGCCTCACGCGCGCGGTGAAGATTGCCGGGAGGGCATGGACATCGCCATCTTCGCCCGCGCACCGGTCGCAGGCGAGGCGAAGACCCGGCTCATCCCGCTTCTTGGCCCGGAACGGGCGGCGGCGCTCCACGCCACGCTTGTGCGCAAGACGCTTGCGAGCGCGCTCGCAGCGAAGCTCGGCGAGGTCACGCTCTGGTGTTCGCCCGACGCGCGCCACCCTTTTTTCGAGAGCTGTCGTACCGAATTCGGGGTGAAGCTTGCGGTGCAAGTCACAGGCGATATCGGCGAGCGCATGCTTGGCGCATTCCGCGTGGCGGGAGGCCCCCTCCTCCTTGCCGGCTCGGACTGCCCGCCGCTCTCGGCTTCCCATTTTCGTCGCTGCGCGGCTGAATTGCGAGGAGGGGTCGACGCGGTCTTCCTCCCGACCGAGGACGGCGGTTACGCGCTTGTCGGGTTGCAGGGGCCGCTCGCGAGCCTATTTGCGGGCGTCGAGTGGGGCACCGAACGGGTCATGGAGGAAACGCGCGCGCGTCTTCGTGCCAGCGGCCACGAATGGTCCGAGCCAGCCGAGCTTTGGGATGTCGACCGGCCGGAAGATGTGGCGCGGCTTGTCGCGCATGAGCCGCAAACGTGGACGGAGATCCTGCCCCGATTTGGTTGAGGGCGCGGGCTCGTGAGCGCCTTCGACGGTGAGCGGGCGTGAAGGCAAAGCGTTCGGATAATCACCACAATCCGGCCGTGCTGGCTTGGGCGAAAATCGGCCTTGGCGCGAACATGGACCTTCGCGCTAATATCAATGTTCTTGTCATTGTCGGGCGATGTGAGCTTGAATGTGCGGCTTTCCCGCGCGCGGCGTGAATGCGAGGTCGGGGGCCTCTGAAGAGAGTGCCGATGGAATCGATCTATTACGTGCTTTCCTTCGCCTGCCATCGCCAATGCAGGCATTGCTACGAGGACCGGTTCCGTCCCTACCTGCGCGGCGAACTCGCCGACGTGGTCTCGATGGCGAAGCACAATTTCCCGCGCGTCATCGCAAATCTGCCCGAACGGATGCGCTATCTTGACCTAGACCAGCCGTTGTCGGGCGGGGGCTTCGAAGAACGACCTGGCCGCGTGATCCTTTCGGGCGGCGAGGTGCTCATCGATCCCGTGCGCGAGGAGGTGCTCTACCCCGCGCTCGAAGCGCTTCGCGCCAAATATGCGTCACGTGGCGGCGTGAAGCTCGTGGTGCAGACGACGGGTGATCTCCTCACCGAAAAGATCATCGGCCAACTCTTGGCGCGCGGCGTCTGGATGATCTCGGTTGCGGGAATGGATGATTTTCATGTGGGCATGCAAGGCTCAAAGCGCGTGCCGCTCAAGGAACGGCTGATATCCTGGTTCGAAGGCGCGGGCATGGCGGCTTCCGGACACAGGGCCGGCGAACGCAAATGGTGTGACCAGGAGGGGCCGCTCTACTCGTTCTTCGGCGCAACCCCGGATAGTTGGATCGGCAAACTATGGCCGAGAGGCCGGGCTTGGACGAACGGCCTCTCCACCGCGACGCTCACGGACAATTTCTGCAACCGCTGGTCGGGAGGCCTCAACTTCCTCAATCACGGCCATTCGGGTTCCGAGGTCGCGATCGAGCCGACAGGCGACGTTTATCCCTGCTGCTTGAAGACGAGCCATCCACTCGGCAATCTCACCGAAGAGCCGTTGATCGAAATCCTCGACAGCCTAGCTGATCACCCTGCCTTCCAGGCGATCAACCGGGGCACTCCCGAGCGCATGGGGCTCACGCAAGGCTGGAGCGCCGATCGCTTCCTCGAGCGCTGCGAGACCGTGACGCCGCAAGGAAAGCCCTATGCCAATTTGTGCGTCGGCTGCGACGCCTTCCATCACGAGGTACTCGGTCCCATCATCAAGGAAAAGCGCGCGGCTCGCCTCCGGCGTCGAAGCGGGGTGGCTCAATGAGCGCTGAGAGTAGAGGTTGGTGAAAGCTCGCATCAAGCACTTGGCGTTTGTTCTCGGCCTTCTTGCCGTCGCCGCGACGACAGGGGCTCGCGCACAAAGCCCCTCACCGGATCCGAAGAACTGGTCCTCGATCCTCGACAAGGCGAAGGGGCAGACGGTCTATTGGTACGCGTGGGGCGGGTCGCAGCCACTCAACGATTACATCGCCTGGGTCGGTGCAACGATGAAGACGCGCTACGGCGTGAGCGTCGTCGAGGTGAAGCTCGCCGATACGGCCGAGGCGGTGACGCGGGTCCTGGCGGAAAAGACCGCCGGGCGCGATGAAGGCGGCGCGGTCGATCTCGTCTGGATCAACGGGCCGAATTTCGCCTCGATGAAAGAGAAGCACTTGCTGTTCGGACCTTTTGCCGAGGCGCTGCCGAACTTTCGCTTTGTGGACGTGGAGTCAAAGCCGATTTTGCGCAGCGACTTCACGATCCCCACCGAAGGTTTCGAGGCACCCTGGAATTTGGCGCAGATCGTCTTCTACGGCGACGGAGCCGCGCTTTTCCCGCCGCCCCGGTCAGCCGCGGCCCTGCTCGATTGGGCAAAGGCGCATCCGGGGCGTTTCGCTTATCCTGATCCATCGAATTTCCTCGGCGCGACGTTCCTGAAGCAAGTGTTGATCGAGCTCGCTCCCGATCCTGAGCGCTTGCAGAAGCCGGTCACTGACGCCGATTTCGACGCCGTCGCGGCGCCGCTCTTTGCCTATCTCGATGCGCTCAGGCCGTATCTATGGCGGCAGGGCCGCGCCTATCCCGCGAATTCCGCCGCGTCGCGCACGCTGATGGCAGATGGCGAGATCGATCTTGCCCTCTCCTTCAATCCCGCCGAGGCCTCGAGCGCCATCGCCCGCGGCGAATTGCCGTCGAGCGTGCGAAGCTTCGTTTTCGACAAGGGGACGATCGGAAATGCGAGCTTCCTTGCCATCCCCTACAACGGCGCGCACAAGGAAGGCGCGCTCCTTCTCTGCGACTTCCTCTTGTCGCCCGAAGCGCAGTTGAAGAAGCAGGATCCCGCCGGTTACGGCGGTTTCACGGTGCTTGCCATGCGCAAGCTCGACGAGGTCGATCGCGCGCGCTTCGAGGCGCTGCCGCGCGGTATCGCGACGCTCTCGACCGAGGAGCTTGGGCCGGTCTTGCCGGAGCCTCATCCGTCCTGGATGACGCGCATCGTTGCCACTTGGCAACGTCGCTACGAAGCCCGGTAGGG
>JAFBAS010000158.1 GCA_019247605.1 Hyphomicrobiales bacterium | reverse complement strand
ATTTCGCGAAGCAGTCCTTCGAGGGCCTCGTGGCGCACTCCACCAAGGTCGGCCAGCTCGTCAGCAACTTCGCCAAGGAAGCCGTGAAGCCGGTCGAGAGCACGATCGCTCAGGCGACTTCGAAGGCCGGCCGATAAGTCTGTCTTCTTCGCCTTCAACGCTACGAAGAGCCCGGCTTCGCGCCGGGCTTTTTCGTGCGCACTTCGCTAAAGCCTCTCGGCGAGGACCCGCCTCGCAAGGTACCCAACGCTTCGGCGCCGCGTCGGAACGCCAAAAGCGCTACTCCCAAGCTACCCATTTTTAACATGAATATCGATCAGCCGTAATCCCGTCTCTTTCGCATGGCTCACTCTTTGCAGCTCATGGCTCGCTCGTGGCAAGGAGATTTCAATGAGAGCCCTTGGGACTGGCGAAACGATTTACGCTGTCTTAAGTTCTCAATGAGCGGTTCTGTCGGCATCGCCGTCATCACACGCGTTTACTAACTATCCGCAGGGAGCGGGGCACGGCCACGATGCATTCGACCTTCCACCTGGCGCTCGACGTGATGGAGGCCTTACGGTCCGCGAACGGCGCGTCGAGAAGCGGCAGCGGGGAAGGAAGTGGCGGGGCCGGCACGGCCGTCGTCACCAAGACGAAGCCGCGGGTCAAGCGGCCGAACATGTACCGCGTTCTTCTGCTCAATGACGACTACACGCCGATGGAATTCGTGGTGCATGTGCTCATTCGTTTTTTCAACAAGAACCAGGAAGACGCGACGCGCATTATGCTTCATGTACATCAGAATGGAGTCGGTGAGTGCGGCGTCTACACCTACGAGATCGCCGAGACCAAGGTGACGCAGGTGATGGACTTCGCGCGCAAGCACCAGCATCCGCTGCAATGCGTCATGGAAAAGAAATAGCCGGGAGCCGCCATTGCCCTCTTTCTCGCGCAACCTCGAACAAGCCCTGCATCGCGCTCTGGCGCTAGCCAACGAGCGGCGCCACGAATACGCGACGCTCGAGCACCTCTTGCTGGCTCTCGTCGACGATCAGGACGCGGCGGCCGTCATGCGCGCCTGCAATGTGGATCTCGAGCAGCTCAAGGCCAACCTCACGGACTATATCGACACGGAGCTGAAGAACTTGGCCGGTTCCGGCCGCGAGGAATCGAAGCCGACCGCCGGCTTCCAGCGCGTGATCCAGCGCGCCATGATCCATGTCCAATCTTCGGGTCGCGAGGAGGTTACCGGCGCCAACGTGCTTGTGGCCATCTTCGCGGAGCGGGAAAGCCATGCGGCCTACTTCCTGCAAGAGCAGGATATGACCCGATATGACGCGGTGAACTACATCAGTCATGGGATCGCCAAACGTGCCGGCGCGAGCGATTCTCGCCCGCCGAAGGGGGCCGATCAGGATCGTGACGACCGCGGCGACGCGGGAGGCGGCGAGGCGAAGGAAGGCCGCTCGAAAAAGAATGAGGCGCTCCAGGCCTATTGCGTCAACCTCAACAAGAAGGCGGCGGAAGGCAAGATCGATCCGTTGATCGGGCGAGAGCTCGAGGTGCAGCGAACCATTCAGGTCCTCTGCCGCAGGCAGAAAAACAATCCCCTCCTGGTCGGCGATCCCGGTGTCGGCAAGACCGCGATCGCCGAGGGCCTCGCACGCAAGATCGTGCGCGGCGAAGTTCCCGAAGTTTTGCGCGACGCTACCGTCTTTTCGCTCGACATGGGGACCTTGCTGGCCGGCACCCGCTACCGCGGCGATTTCGAGGAGCGCCTCAAGCAAGTCATCAAGGAGATCGAAGCCCATCCCAAGGCCATAATGTTCATCGATGAGATCCATACCGTAATCGGCGCGGGTGCGACTTCAGGTGGCGCGATGGACGCATCCAATTTGCTGAAACCCGCGCTCGCCGCGGGAACACTGCGATGCATCGGCTCGACGACCTACAAAGAATATCGCCAGTATTTCGAGAAGGACCGCGCTCTGGTGCGTCGCTTCCAGAAGATCGACGTGAACGAGCCTTCCGTCCCCGACACGATCGAGATTCTGCGTGGCCTCAAGCCTTATTTCGAGGAGTTCCACAGGCTGCGCTACACCAATGACGCGGTGAAGGCGGCCGTCGAACTTTCGGCCAAATATATTCACGACCGAAAGCTCCCCGACAAAGCGATCGACGTGATTGACGAAACTGGCGCCTCCCAGATGCTGGTGGCCGAGAACCGGCGCAAGAAGACCATCGGCGTCAAAGAGATCGAGCACACCATCGCGACCATGGCGCGGATCCCGCCGAAAACCGTCTCGAAGGACGATGCCGAGGTGCTGCGCAACCTCAAGGAGACGCTCGAGCGCGTGGTTTATGGCCAGGACAGAGCGATCAGTGCGCTCTCCTCGTCGATCAAGCTCGCGCGCGCCGGCTTGCGCGACCCCGAAAAGCCGATCGGCGCCTATCTCTTCGCGGGCCCGACGGGCGTCGGGAAAACCGAGGTGGCGCGCCAGCTCGCCGCCAGCCTCGGCGTCGAGCTCATCCGTTTTGACATGTCGGAATACATGGAGCGGCACACGGTGTCGCGCCTCATCGGAGCGCCGCCCGGATATGTCGGCTTCGATCAGGGCGGGCTTCTCACCGACGGTGTCGATCAGCATCCTCATTGCGTGCTGCTCCTCGACGAAATCGAGAAGGCGCATCCCGACCTGTTCAACATTCTTTTGCAGATCATGGATCACGGCAAGCTCACCGATCACAACGGCAAGCAGATCGACTTCCGCAACGTGATCTTGATCATGACGACGAATGCGGGCGCAGCCGATCTCGCAAAGCAAGCCTTCGGCTTCACGCGCACCAAGCGCGAGGGCGACGACCATGAGGCCATCAATCGGCTTTTCGCACCCGAATTCCGCAACCGGCTCGACGCGGTCATCTCGTTCGGCCATTTGCCGAAGGAGATTGTGGCGAAGGTGGTGGACAAATTCGTGCTGCAGCTCGAAGCGCAGCTCGCCGACCGGAATGTGACGATCGAGCTTTCGGACGAGGCTCGTGCCTGGCTCGTCGAGCACGGTTATGACGAGACCATGGGGGCAAGGCCGATGGCCCGCCTCATTCAGTCGACGATCAAGACACCGCTTGCCGACGAGGTATTGTTCGGCAAGCTGAAGGGCGGCGGGGCGGTTCGTGTCGTCGTCATCAAGGATGAAGAGGCCGCAAAGGAAGGGCGCACGAACGAGAGTCTCGGCTTCGAATTTCCAGAGGGACCCGTGGCCCCGAAGCCGGAGAAAGAGATCGAGCAGGCAGCGAAACGCGCGAAACGCAAGCCGCGTTCGGGGGGCGGCTCGGGGGGGTCGCGCAGTTCACCTTCGAAACGACGCGGCAAGCTCAAAGGCTTCTTCGGGGGGCCGGAAGGCGGCGACATCGACGAGCTTGTGAAGCCCGTCGTGCGCACGGTGCCGAAAGTGCCGCTCGCGAAAGAGTGAAAGCGAGAGGGGGAAGCGAAAAAGTAGGGCTGGGAATCAACCTGCCCTCTTCCCTTTTTCATTTATTCCTTTTCACTTTTCCGTTTTCACTCGCCTCTCGTTTTTCGCCTTCACAACGGAATATTGTCGTGCTTTTTGCGCGGCCGCTCCACTTGCTTCGATCGGAGCATCGCGAGCGCGCGCACGATGCGCCGGCGCGTCGAGTGGGGCATGATGACTTCGTCGATATAGCCGCGTTCGGCAGCGACAAACGGTGAAAGGAAGCGCTCCTCGTACTCCTTGGTGCGCTTGGCGATCTTTTCGGGGTCACCGATGTCGGAGCGGAAGATGAT
>JAFBAS010000143.1 GCA_019247605.1 Hyphomicrobiales bacterium | reverse complement strand
GGCATCGCCCAAGGGCGTCACCCTTGCATATGGACCCGCATGAAGGTCTGCCAAACTACGGTCGAGGTGAATGAGGAAGCGTGCGCGCCATCCCCGCACCTTATCGGCTGATGATCTCTTCGCGCGGGAAGTCGAAGACCTTTCCGGTCTCTGCCCATTCGGGATCGGTTAGCTTCACGAACCAGGGGGCGAGGTCTTGCGGGGTCTTCAGCGTCATCGGATCTTCGCCCGGCATGGCCTCGGCGCGCATCGCCGTGCGCAACGGGCCGGGATTCAAAAGCATGACGCGAATGGGCGTGGTCACGGTCTCGGCCGCATAGGTGCGCGCCAAGGCTTCGAGCGCCGCCTTCGAGATGGAGTAAGGCCCCCAATAGGCGCGGCACGCGGTCGCGGCTCCCGAGGAGACGAGCACGACACGGCCGTTGGCCGAAGCGCGAAGGGTCGTGTCGACGGCGCGCAGCAAGCGCCAATTCGCGGTGACGTTCACCGCCATGACGCGCTCCCAGGCGGCGGGCTCGACATGGCCGAGCGGCGTGATGGGCCCCAGCAGCCCCGCATTGCCGATGACAATGTCGAGCCGCCCCCAGCGCTTGGCGATTGCCGCGCCGAGCCGGTCGAGCGCGGCGAAATCGGTAAGATCGGCCGGCACGAGCGTCGCGCTGCCCCCGTCGCGCTTGATGGCGTCGTCGAGCTCCTCGAGACCGCCGACCGTGCGCGCGAGCGCGATCACGTGGCAGCCGGCGCGCGCCAGGGCCATGGCGGCCGCCCGTCCAATACCGCGCGAAGCGCCGGTGACGAGCGCGATGCGGCGCTGATCCGAGGAAGCTTCGGTCATTCAGCGAGGCTTCCTCACGTCGGGAAAGAGGCGCCCATCATCCCACCTCCGCCAGCAAGGAGAGCTGTTTGGGACCCTGGCCGAAGCGGCCGGAAGTGCCGTCGACATCCGTGAGCGGCGTCGGGTAATCGCCAGTGAAGCAATGATCGGTGAATTGCGGGCGGCGCGGGTCGCGCTCCTTCTCGCCCATGGCGCGGTAAAGCCCATCGATCGAGAGGAAGGCCAAGCTGTCGCAACCAATATATTGGCGCATCTCCTCGAGATCATGGGTCGCGGCTAGAAGATTGTCGCGAACCGGGGTATCGATGCCGTAGAAATCCGGGAATCGGATCGGCGGGCTCGAGATGCGGAAATGGACCTCGCGCGCACCGGCTTCCCGCATCATGCGCACGATCTTCACCGATGTCGTGCCGCGAACGATCGAATCGTCTATGAGCACGATGCGCTTGCCTTCGACCACGGCGCGGTTGGCGCTGTGCTTCATGCGCACGCCGAGCGCACGAATGCTTTGCGTCGGCTCGATGAAGGTGCGCCCGACATAATGGTTGCGGATGATGCCGAGCTCGTAAGGGATGCCGCTCTCCTGCGCGAAGCCCAATGCCGCCGGAACGCCCGAATCGGGCACCGGGACCACGACATCCGCGAGGGTTTGGGTTTCGCGCGCGAGCTCCATGCCCATCGCCTTGCGCAGGCTGTAGATCGGTCGCCCGTTGAGGATCGAGTCGGGGCGCGAGAAATAGATGTATTCGAAGATGCAAGGACGCATCGGCTGCGGCGGAAAGGGGAAATGTGATTCGATCCCCTCCTCCGTGATCACCACGACCTCGCCGTTCTTCACGTCGCGCACATGGCGCGCGCCGATGATGTCGAGCGCACAGGTCTCCGACGCCAAGATGTAGCAGCCGTCGAGCTCGCCGATGACGAGGGGGCGGATGCCGAGAGGATCGCGCGCGCCCACCACCTTCTTGTTGGTGATGCCGACGAGCGCATAAGCGCCTTCGATCTGCCGCAGCGCATCGATGAACCGATCGATAAATCGGTTCTTCCGGCTTCTCGCCACGAGGTGCAAGATCACCTCCGTGTCGGAGGTGGACTGGCAGATCGCGCCGTCGCGAATGAGGCCTTCGCGCAAGCTGAGGCCGTTGGTGAGATTGCCGTTGTGGCACACAGCGAAACCGCCGCCCGTGATCTCGGAAAAGAGCGGCTGCACATTGCGAAGCACGGTCTCGCCGGTCGTGGAATACCGGTTGTGGCCTATGGCGCTCGCGCCCGGCAAGTTGGCGATGATGCGCTCGTCCGAAAACGCATCGCCAACGAGGCCGAGCCTTCGCTCGGAATGGAAGCGAACCCCGTCGAAGGTGACGATGCCGGTCGATTCCTGGCCTCGATGTTGAAGCGCATGCAGGCCGAGCGCCGTGATCGCCGCCGCGTCAGGGTGGCCGAAAACTCCGAAGACGCCGCACTCCTCGCGAAGCCTGTCGGCATCATCCTGCATCAGGATCTCCGAAAAATTCAAAGCACGCGGTTGCAAGAGGCCTCGGAAGCGGCCGACACGGGAGAATCATCCAGCTCATATGAGCAGGACGCACGAAATTTCCTAGCCCAATTGAGCCCGTGGAGATCGCCATCCACGGCCACGCAAGGTCTCAAGGCTTCGGGGCGGGCTTCGGTGCGCCGGCATCCGGCTCGGCGGGCCCAGGAGAAGCCGCGCCCGAGGCGTCGGCGGAATCGACCTTCTCGCCTTTGCCGAGACCCTTCATCATGGCGGCGCACACCCTTCCCATCGCGCTTGCCGGATCCTCGCATTGCAAGAAGCCGACAAGGCTCTCACCTGCGGGCTCGAGAAGCGGGCGCACGCGCGAGTCCTTCATCCACACGGGCTGGTTCTTCTCCGGCACGAGCCAAACGAAGAATGCGAATGCGACAAGTGCAATCAGAGCGCCTCGGGCCGCGCCGAAAAGGAAACCAAGGCTTCGATCCAAGGGTCCGATCCGTGAATCGAGGATGAAATCCGAAATTTTGACGGTGAGCAGCGCGACCACGATGAGCGTGACCAGGAAAACGGCCGCGATCGCCGCGATCAGCGCGATGGTCGAATTGCTGATGTACTGCTTCGCGTAAGGCAGGACCTGCGGGTAGAACACATAGGCCGAGAACGCCGCGGCCACCCAGGAGACGATCGCCAGGATTTCGCGCGTGAAGCCCCGCACGGATGCCAAAAACGCGGAGATGAGAACGATCGCCAAGACGGCCAGATCGAGGGGGCTTACAGGCATCTGCGCATTTCCCGCTTTCCAAGAATGATCATGAGGGCGCCGCGACCGCAAGCCGCGGGCGCCGGAAGTCTATAGCGGCTTTGGCAAAAGCCGTCATCCTCGGCAAGGGGGGCTGGCGAGCTCGAGAAGCCCTCATTTTGGCTGTCCGGTCCTATCTTTCTCGGCTCCGGTCGTCTCCTCGCGCCAAACGGGCCACGAGCTCGCCGATCGTCGCGACGCTTTCGAGCGAAAGCCCGGCGGGCACCCCTTCGAGGCCGGCCACCGGCACGATGGCGCGGCGAAAGCCGAGCTTTGCCGCCTCCTTGAGGCGTGCCGCCATTTGGCCCACGGGCCGTATCGCCCCCGAAAGGGCGACCTCGCCACAAATCACCGTGTCGTTGGCGATCAGCGTGCCCGTGAGCGAGGAAATCAGGATCGCGGCGGCAGCGAGATCGGCGGCAGGTTCGAGGATGCGCAAGCCGCCGGCGACATTCAAATAGATGTCGTAGCCTCCGAATTTGAGGCCGCCACGCGCGTCGAGCACAGCGAGCACCATGGCAAGCCGGTTGCTGTCCCACCCAACCACGGCGCGACGCGGTGTCGTGAGCGCGCTCGGCGCCACCAGCGCCTGCATCTCCATGAGCAAGGGCCTCGTGCCTTCCATGCCGGCAAAAATGGCCGCTCCCGCGGCATGCTGGTCGCGCCCGGCGATGAAGAGCGCGGAGGGGTTCGCGACCTCGGCGAGCCCCGCCCCCGTCATCTCGAAGACGCCGATCTCATCGGTCGGGCCGAAGCGATTTTTCGAGGCCCGCAGGATGCGAAAATGGTGCGCCCCATCGCCTTCAAAGGAGATGACCGCATCCACCATATGCTCGACCACGCGCGGACCCGCGATCGCGCCATCCTTGGTGACGTGGCCGACGAGGATCACGGTCGCGCCTGAAGACTTGGCGTAGCGAATCAAGGATTGGGCGCAGGCGCGCACCTGCGTCACCGTTCCGGGCGCCGATTCGACGAGCGAGGACCACATCGTCTGGATCGAATCGATGATCACGAGCTGCGGGGCGGCGCCTTTCGAGAGCGTCGCGACGATATCCTCGATATTCGTTTCCGCCGCGAGTGCCACGGAGGAGGCCACAAGGCCGAGCCGCTCGGCTCGAAGGCGAACTTGCGCGGTTGCTTCCTCGCCTGAGATGTAGACGACGCGCCCGCCGGCTCGTGCGAGCGAAGCGCAGGCCTGGATCAGGAGCGTCGACTTGCCGATGCCGGGGTCGCCGCCGACGAGAAGCACCGAGCCTCTGACGAAGCCCCCGCCCGTGACCCGATCGAGTTCGGCAATGCCGGAGACGGTGCGCGCGGCTTGCGCGGTCTCGCCCTGCAACCCCTCAAGCTGAAACGGGCGCCCTTTGCTTTTGTGCGATGGGCTGGCGCTCGAGGCACCTGACACGGGCGCCATGCGCGGAGCATTCTCCTCGGCCACGGTGTTCCAGCCTTCGCAAGCATCGCATTTTCCTTGCCAGCGGCCGTAAACCGCGCCGCAAGCTTGGCAAACAAAGATGCGTTCGTGACGGGCCATGGGATCAGAATATGCGTGCGAGCGAGAGGCAATTCGAGGCTGTCGCGAAAAGACTTGCCAGATTGAGCCGCCGCAAGGCTTTGGCGGCTTCGCCCTTGAGTTCGCGATCGTGCTGGATCGTCGGCAAGATTTTGCTCATCGCCGATACCGTCGCTCATAGCGTCGGCCGAGGCGCGTGAGCACCTCATAACCGATCGTGTCGGCGCGCCTTGCCACCTCATCGACGGTGAGCTCCGCACCGATCAGGACGGCGGGATCGCCGCGCTTCAGCGCACTTTCGGGAACGTCGCTCACATCTACGGTGATCAGATCCATCGAGATCCGTCCAACAAAGGGGCAGCGTCGCTCGGCGATGATGGCGTGCGCAATCGGGCTTGCGGCTTTCAATCTCGCTTCGCTCACGCTCGCACCTCGCGGATAGCCGTCCGCGTAACCCGCCGAAAGCGTCGCGATGCGGCACCGCTGGCGCGCCCTCCACTGCGCGTTGTAGCCGACGCTCTCGCCTTGCTCGATGATACGCGTTTGCACGATCGGCACGGTGAGCGTCACGACATTGCGCATCGGATTCTCGCTCGAGGGCGTCGGGTTGCCGCCGAAGAGCGCATAGCCAGGGCGAGCGATATCGTGATGCGCCTCGCGCCCGAGAAATATCCCGGAAGAATTAGCGAGGCTTGCCGGAATGTCCGGGCATAGAGCGCGCGCCTCCTTGAAATTGCGCATCTGGCTCTCATTGAGCGGGTGACGTGCCTCTTCCGAGGCGACGAAATGGCTCATCACCAGCGCAAGTGGAAAGCCTAGCCCTTTTCTCGAGGATGCTCCCATCAACGATGCGAAATCCTCGAGGGAAAGGCCGAGCCTGTTCATGCCGGTGTCGACATGCAGCGCAGCAAAGCCGCGATCGACATCGCCGCGAAGCTCGCTTCGCCACTCGGCGACCTCCGCCGAGGAGCCGAGCACCGGCCGCAGGCGATGCGCGAGGTGTAGAGCGCCCTGTCCCGCCGCGAGCCCGTTCAAAATGTAGATCGTGGCGCTCGGGCACTTGGCCCGAAGCGCGACGCCTTCGCTCGGCACCGCCACGAAGAAAGTCTCGCACCCTGCGGCCGCCAAAGCCCCGCCCGTTTCGACGAGGCCGGTGCCATAGGCGTCGGCCTTGATCACCGCGGCGCACGCGGCAGACGCGACGAGGCTTCGCAACTTTCGCCAATTGGCGACGATCGCCCCAAGGTGGATGTCGAGCACACCGCTCGCGCATGCCGCCGTTTCGCATGTTTGTTGCGGGTCGAGGCTCATGCGTTTCTCTGGGCCGAAGGCCGCTTCAGGGCGCGCGACACACAGCCTCGATATTGTGGCCGTCCGGATCGAGCACGAAGGCACCGTAGTAATCCGGGTGGTACTGCGGGCGAAGTCCCGGCGTGCCGTTATCGCTTGCGCCATCGCGAAGGGCGGCCGCGTGGAAGGCATCGACCTCGCCGCGCGAAGCCGCCTCGAACGCGACGTGAAGCTGCCCCTGGAGCGGCTTTCCCGTGCCTATCCAGAATTGCGCGCGGCCCTTGCGCCCGAAGCCGGCATGCGCGTTGCCACCCGCTTTTTGCGGCGGCAATTCCACGATCAGCTCGATGCCGAGCGGCTCGAGGGCTCTCTTGTAGAAGGCCCGCGAACGTTCGTAGTCGCTGACCGGGAAACCGACATGGTCGAGCATGGGACCTTCTAATCCCGTCGTTCGGTCCGTTCCGCGAGAGCGTCCCACCCGGCGGAAAACCGATCCAGAACGTTTCAGAGCCGCGGGCCGGCCCATTCCAACGAATTGGAATGGGCCGGCCCGCGAAGACATACAAGTCATCACCACGAACGCCAAGCCGGTTGCCCTACATCCGCTCCGGCAGGCCTTCTTCATGCGCCAGGTTGGAGAAGCGCGTCACGTCCGCTTCGAATTGCACGTCGACCGTGCCTGTCGGGCCGTGGCGCTGCTTGCCCACGATGATCTCCGCCTTGCCATGGGCCTGTTCCATCTCTCCCATCCATTTGAGATGCTCGTCGGTGCCTTCGCGCGGCTTCGTGTTCTTGAGATAATACTCCTCGCGATAGACGAACATCACGACATCGGCGTCCTGCTCGATCGATCCCGATTCGCGAAGATCGGAAAGCTGGGGGCGCTTGTCCTCGCGATTCTCCACCTGTCGCGAGAGCTGCGAGAGCGCGACGATCGGCGCGTTCAGTTCC
>JAFBAS010000059.1 GCA_019247605.1 Hyphomicrobiales bacterium | reverse complement strand
TTGGCTTTCGACTTGCCGAAGCCCATGGCGCGCCCGGCCCCGTTCTGCATCTGGCGAGAGAGGAAGAACCAAGCGCCGACGATGAGCAGGAAGGGCAAGGAGTTCAGAAGAATCGCCATGAACCAGGGCGTTTCGGAAGACTGCGGCTTGGCGGTGATCTGCACGCCCTTCGCAGTGAGCTTGCGGATGAAATCCGGGTCGTTGGGCATATAGGTCTGGAAGGGCTTGCCGTCTGTGAACGTGCCGGTGACTTCCTGGCCGGAGATCACGACGTTGGAGATGCGCCCCTGATCTGCCTCGACGAGGAGCTGGCTGTATGGGATTTCCGACGAGCCGGCACGTTGCCCCGGATTCTGGAACAGAGTCACGAGCGCGAGCACCAAAAGGATGATGATGGCCCAGAGCGCGAAATTGCGGAGGTTCGGATTCATCGCTTCACATATGTTCTTGGGCGATGCTCCAGCCGCGTTCACGAGGGCCGATCACAACCGAAGCAATTTTAATGTAGGGGCGCGACGCTTTCTTTCCAAGCCGAGTTTGCCACGGCGTCGACCATAGAGCGAAATCGCCGCTCAAACCAGCACCGATGGCGCAATAGAGTTACCCTTATTCGCCGGGGAAGGCCGGCGGTTGCGAGCCGGCATGGCGGATTTGAGGCTCTCGGCGCGCTCGCGGCCGCGCCGGCGCTTGCCTTCTCGGCGCAAAAGGAGGCGCTCGGCACCGTCATACTCGAGAACGGCACCGCCAAGGGTGCGTTTCAGCGCCTTGCGAGCAGAAAAGGCATCGGACAGCGCCTCGAGAAGGGTCTCGGCCCGCTCCAATCTGAGCGGGGTGGACGCGGCGAGCCCGCCCGCGGCCTTCACGCCCCGGATGAGAAGCCGCAGCGCCGTTTCGCGCTGCTCGCCCACTAACATTTGCTCGAGGTCGAGCACGAGTTCGTCCTGGCCCTCTTCGATGCAAGCGGTCGCAAAGGCCGTCTCGGCCCTCACCTCGAGCGCCTCCTCGACAGAAGCCGCGCGCTCGGCGAGCTTCGCGAGACGCTCGGCGGTGAGGCCCTCCTGTGCCAGGACCGGCGCCAGTTTGCGCCAGCGCGCGCGCGCAAATCGGGAATTCTCGTTCGATGGATCCTCGAGAAAAGGCCAGCCATTGGCGCGGCAGGTGGCGAGGAGACGCGCCTTGGGGATCGACAAAAAGGGGCGAGCATGGAACCACCCGTCCCGCTTGGAGAGGGGGCGCATGCCGGCGAGCCCGGTGATACCCGTTCCACGCGCCATTCGCATGAGGACCGTCTCGGCCTGATCATCGAGCGTGTGAGCGGTGACGAGGAGGGCCGCACCAATCTCGCGCATGCGCGCGTTCAGCAAGGCATAGCGCGCAGACCGCGCCCGCTCCTGGATGCGCGCGGAGGGCTTTTGCCCCTCCCACCTCAGTAGCGCATGCGAGAAGCCGCAATCGCGCGCCCAAGCACCGACGACTTCGGCTTCCGCGCGTGAATTTTCCCGCAATCCGTGATCCACGGTCGCCACCTCGATGTGAGCCAGCCGTCCGGTTGTGACGATAAGCGCGCAAAGCTGCATGAGCGCTACCGAATCGGGCCCACCAGAGACGGCGAGTAGGGCGCGTCTTGACGATCCAAGAAGCGGTAGAAGCAGGAGCCTCGCTTCGTCGATGTCGATAGGATGCGCACCAGCGCTCCGCGGGCGCAGCGCTCTTCTTTCCGAACTTTCGCGAACGGAGCGTTTCTTGCGCTTTTTTGCCTCGTTCAGCTCGGGCATTTGGCGCGCTGCTGCTCGCGATGCACATCAGCCAGCAAGGCCGGACGCGCGGAGGGGTATTTTCGACCGACCTCGGCGAAAGTGGCACAGGCCTGATCGTTCGCACCAAGCCCGCGCAAGGAAACCCCGAGCTTGAGCATGCTGTCTGGTCCCTTCGGTGAGCCGCCGTAACTCGTGGTGATCTTCAAGAATTGCTCGGCGGCTTCCCGGTAGCGCGCGCGCTGGAGATAACTTTCTCCGAGCCAGTAAGTGGCGTCGGGTGCGAGTTTCGAGCGCGGATGGGATTGCAGGAAGCTGCGGAACCCCATTTCGGCCTGCTCGAACTGGTGCTGCTGGATATAGGTATAGGCATTGTCGAAATCTGCGCGCGCCGAATCGGTCCCGGTCGCCGCGATCGAAGTCTCGGGCTGGCGCGGCTGCGCTTGCGGTCCGCCCGGGGGGTTGCCGATCCCCGCGATGTCGAGGGGAGTGGCCGGATCGCCCGCAACCCCGTCCGGCTCACCCATGATGGCGCCCGGAACGGTGGAGCGGCGCACCGGCGGCGGCGCGGCGCTCTCGGGCGAGCCAAGCTGCCGAGGGGCGCCAGGCGCGCCCGGATCGGCCTCGGGGTTGAAGACATCCCCGCGCGTCGCACTCCTTTGAGCGGGTGACGCGGGGGCGGAAGGGGGCGACTGAGGCGCGGACGGTGGCGCGATCACGATCTGGCGGGGAGGCGCATTTTCGCGGGGCACCGGCGGATGTGGAGCGGTCGTCGCCGAACCCGCCGCCTTGCCGCTATCCTGAAGACGGAAATCCGTATCTTCCTGAAAACGCCGAAGCTGATCGCGAAGCTGCTGATTCTGAAATTGCAACTCCTCGATCTTCCCGGACATTTGCCGCATCTGGGCCTCGAGCTGCGACAAGCGCACCACGACATCGGATTCGTCCTGGGCGCGCGCCGGTAGAAGCTGAAGGGCGCCCACCATCCCGGCGAGAATTGCAATCAACCTCACGGCACGCATCATGGTGAAGAAGCCCTCTTTCGATCACCGTCCAGCGCCCTGCCCTCGAATTGGCGCCGAACCTTGCCCGACGCCACAATAGCAGGGAGCGCGGCAGGAATCAGGCGGGCCGACGACGAAAACCCGGCCTCACGGGTGAGGAGGCCGCGCCGCCTAACGTTAGGACGAGGGAGCGCCGGAGAGCACCGTCACGGCGCGGCGGTTCTGTGACCAGCAGGAGATGTCGTCGCAAGTCGCAACCGGGCGTTCCTTTCCGTAGGAAACGGTGCGCATACGCGAGGCCGAGATACCCTTCGACACCAGAAAATCATGCGCAGCTTGGGCGCGCCGCGCTCCGAGAGCAAAGTTGTACTCGCGCGTGCCCCGCTCATCCGCGTGACCCTCGACCGTGAAGGAATAATTGGCGTAGCGGCTTAGCCAAGCGGCTTGCTTGGAAAGCGTGGCTTGCGCCGTCGAGGTGAGTTCCGAGGAATCGGTCTCGAAGAAAACGCGATCGCCGACACTGGTGGCGAATTCCTGCGCGCTACCGGGCCCGCCGGCGCCAGCCCCGAATTGGCTCGCATCGTCAGCATTCTTTGCGCATGCGGACGCGGCGAGCGCCGCCGCGATGGCAAGCGCAAATTTCATGGCGCGAGCCGAAACGGGAAGATGAAACATGCCGGACCTCCAGATCCATTTTGAACGCGACATTCGGGCCTGACATACCCGTCGGCGGTTAAGCCAAGGTTCCGTCAACCTTGATGAGAGCTTAGGCCGAAGCCGAAAATACGACGTAGACGCTAAACTTGGCGTCAGGGTAAACGGGCGGTGAATGGCAAATTTTGGGCGACCATGTGCGCGCCCCTGCCCTTCTTGTTAACCGCTTCACGAAAAACGCGTGCGTCTGTCGTCATCGCGTGCGCGGGTCGGACAAATTTTGCGGGTTCGAAGCCATAGCTTGGGGCTGCACATGGCACCTGTGTGTCATGCCAACAGCGGGCTCCAGGCCGGATCCGAGCCGAAGCTCGGGGTGGGCACGGCCACGTCGACGCGCCCTGTCACATCCGCCATGAAGATCTTGGCTCCGCCCTGGTCGCGGAAGAACATGAGATAGCGTCCATTCGGCGCCCAGGTCGGCCCCTCGTTGTGGAAGCCTTCGGTCAGGATGCGCTCGCCCGAGCCGTCCGGCTTCATGACGCCGATGCCGAAAGAGTTAGCCGTTTGCCGGGTGAAAGCGATGTAGTCGCCCTTCGGCGACCAGACCGGCGTCGAATAATGACCTTGCCCAAAGGAGATGCGCTTGGCGGGGCCGCCATTCGCCCCCATCACGTAAAGCTGTTGCGCGCCACCGCGATCGCTCTCGAAGACGATTTGCGTTCCATCAGGCGAGTAGGAGGGTGAGGTATCGATTGCGCTCGTGTCGGTGAGCCGGGTCGTGGCCCGCGAGCGCAGATCCATGGTGTAGATATTGGCGTTGCCGCTCTGCTCGAGGCTCATCACCACGCGTTCGCCGTCCGGCGAGAAGCGCGGCGAGAAGGTCATGCCGGGGAAGTTTCCCACGATCTCGCGCTGGCCTGTCTCGATGTTGAGAAGGCGCACGCTCGCGTCCCCGTTCGGCGCGAAGGCCATGTAAGTCACTTCCTGGCTCGTTGGCGAGAAGCGCGGCGTGACCACGAGCTCATTGCCCTCGGTAAGGTAGCGCACATTGGCGCCATCCTGGTCCATCAAGGCGAGGCGCTTGCGGCGCGCCTGTTTCGGGCCGGTCTCATCGACGTAAACGACGCGCGAGTCGAAGAAACCGCCGGCCCCTGTGATGCGCGAATAAATGGCGTCGGCGATGAGATGAGCGACCCGACGCCAGTTGTTGGCGTCCGTCGTATATTGCTGGCCGGTCGCCTGCTCGCCGGACGATACGTCCCAAAGCCGAAACTCGGCGTGCATCCGCGCCGAATCGCGCTGCACGCGGCCGGTGACCAGGGCCTGCGCGTTGATGGCCCGCCAGGAATCGAATTGCGGCATCACGTCAGGCGAGACCGCCTTGTCGATAAATGCCCGCTTGTCGATCGGCGCGAAAACGCCCGAGCGCTGCAGGTCATTGGCGATGACGGCGGCAACGCGGGCTCCGAGATCGCCCTCACCTTGGAGATCGGGAATCGCGATGGGCAGCGGTTGGAAATTGGCACGATCGAGGGAAACGACAAGCTCGGCCCGCGCCGTGGCGCCCACGAGCGGGGTCGCGGCAAGGCCAAGGGCGACAGAGCGACGGGAAATGGACAGGGTCATGATCTCTTGCGGGTCGTGGGAATTCCGGTTTCGGTTAGACTCAAGATGCGGCCCGACTGTGACGGGCAACGTTCATCCCAAAGACTCCGGAGGGGTGAAGAGCGTGTCCTTCCATTGGTCGAAGAAGGGAAGGAACTGCGCCGGGATGCGGTAGGGCGCGCAGCGGATGATGGCACCCCGCAGTTCGCTCGCGATCGCTCGCACTCCGGCGTCGGACGATGCGCTCGCGACCTGCGGACGTTCCGCGAGGCTTCCATCCTCGTTGAAGACGACCCGAACCATGGCTTGGTGGATGTTGGTCTCGTCCATTCCGGGCGGAAGCGTGAAGCATTTTCCGACCTGATCCTTCAGCAGTCCGGCGAGCGCGTCGCGCATCGAAGGCGAAAGCTTGGCCGCATTGCCAGTTTGGAGGCCAAGTGACGCCGTTTTTTGCAATTGCGCGCCGACCGAGCCTGAGGCTTGCGGCTTCTCCTTCGAGACGAGCAACTTCTCGATCGCACTCGCCGAGAAGCTCTGCTCACCCTTCTCTTTGGCGGGCGGCTTTGCGGGCTTCGTCTCCTCCTCGAGCTTCTTCTGCTCGAGAAGTTGGGCGATCTTGTCGAATTGGGGCGGTTGCGGCTTCGGCTTCTCGGTCTCCTTTTGCGGTTCTTGCGTCTTTGCGACCTTCTGCGGCTGCGGTTTTTCGGGAGGCTTTGGTATTTCCGCATCGAGCTTCGGCGGCTCGGGCTTTTGCGGCTCGACTGTCTTCTGCGGCTCCGGTTTGGGCTCCGGCTTTACCGGATCTGGCGGGCGCGGTGGCGGCATGGGCGGCGCGCTCACCTCATCCGAGATCTGGGGGGCGCGCGCAGGCGGCGTCGGCACGTCTTTCTGATCCGTGCCTTGGCTCGGCTTCAACTGCTCGACTTCGGCCACCTTGTCGATGCGAGGCTTCGGCGTCGGCTGGACCGCTTTTGCTGTCCGCTCACCTTTGGTCATGGAGCTGAACTGATCGGCCGTGATGATCTCGACCGGAAGCGTCTCTTCGGCATCGGCGAAAGGCCGCGCCGAGGAGAGGCCGACAAGGCTCGCGACGAGCAGCACCGCATGCGCGGTGACCGATAGCGGCAAGCCAGGCTCGGACCAGTCGATCTTCACCTCACCCTCGCCTTCAATTCCTTGCCGGCTCCGGCTCCGTCACCAGGGCGACGCGCTTGTAGCCGGCCGCGGTGATCATGGACATGACTTGCGCGACGCGGCCATAGCCGACCTGCTTGGCGCCCCGCACATAGATGCGCTCGTCGGCGCCGTTCGCCGCGATCCCCTTCAGCGTGTCCAACAAGGACGCGTCGTCGACCGGCTTGTCCATCAGGAACACCTTGCCATTCTCATCGATCGAGATGGTCACCGGCTGCTTGTCCACATTGAGCGCCTTGGCGCCCGTCTGGGGCAGATCGAGGGGCACGCCCGCGCTGAGCAATGGTGCCGTCACCATGAAGACGATCAAAAGCACCAACATCACGTCGATGAACGGCGTCATATTGATTTCGGCGATGGCCGAATGATGACGCCTGCGCCGCCTCGCCCCTTTTCCGCCAAGTGCCGCCGCAACTTTCGCAGCCATTGCGTTCAAGACCCCTCTCGTCTCAAGCCGCGAGCCGCTGGTCGACCTGCCTCGACAAGATCGCGGAGAATTCGTCAGCGAAGCCCTCCAGCCGTGTCTGGAGATTGAGGACCCGCGCGTGGAAGCTGTTGTAGGCGATCACGGCTGGGATCGCCGCGACGAGGCCGATCGCGGTCGCGAAAAGCGATTCCGAAATTCCCGGCGCGACCACGGCGAGGCTCGTGTTCTTCGAGGCTGCGATCGCCATGAAAGAGTTCATAATGCCCCACACCGTGCCGAAAAGCCCGATGAAGGGGCCGGCCGAGGCGATGTTCGAGAGCACCATGAGACCGCGATTCAAGCGCTCGGTCTCGCGCTGGATGGCGACGTCCATCACCTTCTCGACGCGCGCCGCGAAGCTGCCGAAAGCCTTGCTCGCCCCTTCGAGCGAGCGCTTCCATTCGGTCATGGCGGCGAGGAACACGGCTCCCATGCCGGTCGGCTGCGTCTCGGCGAGATCGCGGTAGAGCTCGTCGAGCGATTGTCCCGACCAGAACACATCCTCGAACCGGTCCATGGCGCTCGCGATGCGCTTGTAGAGAAGCGCCTTGTTCAGGATGATTGCCCAGCACCACACCGAAGCGAAGAGGAGCCCGATCATCACGAGCTTGACGACGATATGGGCCTGCCAGAACAAGGTCCAGATCGAAAGGTTCGGTGCGAAGGCTGGAAGCGCGCTTTGCGCGACATCGGCTGGATTCATCGAATTGACCTGTCCACTGACCCCTGAGCTGCGCGTGCCGACCGCGCCGACCTCACCAACCCGTCCTTGCCAGTCACTCGACTGACAATGCGACGAAACAAGGGCGCTGATCCGGCCATTCGCCGAAGATGACGCCGGTTGATGGCTGGTTAAGGTAAAGAAAGCGTCAAGTTGCAGCCGCGCAACAGGACATCATGCGTAGCCGAGCGGAACTTCCGTCGTTTCCTTCATCGTCTCCATGACGAATGTCGCCGAGACATCGAGCATGTCGATGCGCGCGATGAGCCGCTGATAAAGCGCGTCATACGCCGCGACGTCAGGTACGCGCGCTTGGAGAATGTAGTCGATCTCGCCGGCCGTGCGGAAGGCGCCCACGATCTCAGGAATGTCCTTGACGGCGGCGCGGAAGCGCTCGGCCCAATCGGCGCTGTGCCGGCTCGTGCGCACCGCGATGAACACCATGAGCTTCGCGTTCACGCAAGTCGGGTCGAGCAAGGCAACGCGGCCCTTGAAGACGCCCATCGCCTCGAGCCGGCTCACCCGACGCCAACAGCCGTTGCGTGAAAGACCCGCTCGCTCGCCTAGTTCGTCGAGCGAAAGGCTCACGTCGCGTTGGAGCTCGGCGAGCAGTCGTTTATCGGTTGCGTCGAGTTGTGAGGATTTCATCTCATGAAACAGGGAAAAGAAGGGACAATATTATGCGATCCTGTCCAAAAACGCCAGATTTTGCGATGCTTTTTTCTGAGGCGCACTCTAGCCTTTCGTCACCATCCACAGGAGCGGGTCATGCGCCAATCTCTCAAGGACATATTCATTTCCCACCCGAATGCGGTCGGTGAAAGCTATGGCGAGCATTTCGGGGTCGCGATGTCGTATTCGGGCCGCCTCTTCGCGGCTTCCTGCGCCGCCTTCGTGCACGCTCTCCTGCCCTTTCTATTCGTCACCACGGCCTCGAGCGCGATCAAGGCGATGTATGCCAACATGACCCGGCGTGGCGCGACCTCCCCCTTGAGCCCGCACGCGGCCGACGCACGCATCTCGTCCGACTACGCCATCTGAATGAATGGCTTCGCGGGCTATTCGGGCGTCGGCGAGACGCCCGGGCGCGTGACCCGAAGGGGACGCTCCTCCATCACCACGAACGCGATAAACGCCAGCGCGAAGCCGGCGGCTGCCGCTGCGAAGACGAGCTGGAACAGGAAGGCGAGGTCGTTGCCGCTCGCGGCCGCATTGCGCGCCAACTCCTCGACCGAGGTCGCGCTGGCGCCGCTCGTGCCACCGACGACGATCGCGCCATAGACTGCGACGAGGATGGCGCCGCCGAGTTGGCGAAAGAAGTTCATCGCCGCGGTCGCGATCCCGAGATCCTGGTGCGCAACCGCATTCTGGATCGCCACCGTCGCCACCGGGAACAATGTGCCGAGCGCGACCGCCGAAATCCCGAGAATCACGACAAAGGCCGTGAGGGACAACCGCGTTCCGAGGACCGCGACGACGACCATGGCGAAGGTTGCGAGCAGGAGGCCAACGAGCGGAAGGCGCTTGTAGTGGCGCACGCGGGCCATGGTACGCCCAGAGACCATCGCTCCGATCACCCCTCCCGCCATGAGCGGAATGAGCGCGAGGCCGGATTGGCTCGCAGTGAGCTTCATTTCTGCCTGTAGATAAATGGGCACATAGATCGTCATCGCCACATTGGTGCCGACACCCAGGCTCGACGCGATGGCCGCGGTGCGCACGACCGGGTTGGCAAGCACCCTGAGCGGCACGAGCGGTTCGGCCGCGAGGCGGATGCGCAGCGCGAAAAGTGCCCACATCAAAACCGAACCACCGATGAGCGCCGAGAACCAGAATGAGCCTTTGCCGATCGCGGCTCCCTCTCCGTTCAAGGCCAGCATGAGGAGGGTGGTGGCGAGCGCCATCAAAGCGGCGCCGAGGATATCGAGCCGGTGCGGCCGGTCATGGCGTGGCAGCTTGCGCAGCAATCTGTTCGTGAGCGCGAAGGCCAAAAGGCCGAGCGGCACATTGATCCAGAAGATCGCCGACCAATGGAAATGCTGCGCCAGGACACCGCCGAGATAGGGTCCCGCGAGTCCAGAGGCCAGGAACACGCTGGCGATGCGCACCTGGTAACGGCCGCGCTCCTTCGGCGAGACGATATCGGCGATGATCGTTTGCGCGAGCGAGATCAGGCCGCCTCCACCAAGGCCCTGCAAGCCGCGCGCGAGGACGAGAACGAGCATCGAGGGCGCGAGCGCGCAGGCAACCGATCCGGCCACGAAAGTCGCGATGCCGAGGAGCAGCATCACCCTTCGCCCGTAAATGTCGCTCGCCTTTCCGTAAAGCGGCGTCGCGGCAGTCGCGGTGAGGAGATAGGCCGTCGCAACCCACGGCAAATTCTGCACGTCGCCGAGATCGCGTGCGATCAAGGGTAGCGCGGCCGCGATGATCGTCTGGTCGAGCGCCGCCAGGAACATGGCGAGCATGATCCCCGTGAAGATCGAGCGGATCTCGCGGGGATCGAGCGGGGCTGAAGGCGGCGAGGAGGTGATGGGAGCCCTCATGGAATGGCGGCGGCTGCGAAAAAAGCGGGCGGATAAGTGCCCTGCGGCACCGGCACATTTTATGACCGGGTCGAGAGGCGTGGAATTGTCGAAGCGAGGTGAAAGAGAGCTGGAATCCGGCTCGACAATTCGGATCCTTCACCCGGCTTCGCGGAAACGGCGCTCGATGGTCTCGAAGATCAGTCGCGCGACTTGCGCCTCCCCGCCTTGAGGACGCCCTGGCCGCGCCGATGGCGTCCAGGCGAAAAGGTCGAAGTGAGCGTAGATGCGCGCCTTCTCGACGAACCGCTTGAGGAACAAGGCCGCCGTGACAGACCCCGCAAAAGGCGTGTTCGAGATGTGACTTACATCGGCAACGCGGGAAGCGAGCATCTCTTCATAAGGAGCCCAAAACGGCAGCCGCCAAACCGGATCATTGATGCGCACGCCAAGCTCCATGACCTCTGCCGCGAAGGCGTCGTCGGTCGCATAGAAGGCTGGAAGATCGGGTCCGAGCGCCACGCGGGCCGCGCCGGTCAGCGTCGCGAAGTCGACCATGAGCTCCGGCGCGTCTTCATCCGCGAGCGCCAGCGCGTCTGCAAGGATGAGGCGCCCTTCCGCATCCGTGTTGCCGATCTCGACGCTTAATCCCTTGCGGCTTCGCAGCACATCCCCGGGCCGAAAGGCGCAGCCGGAGATCGCGTTCTCGACAGCCGGCACGAGCACCCGCAATCGCACGGGCAGATTCTCGGACATCACCATGCGGGCGGCAGCGAGAGCGGTTGCGGCCCCGCCCATGTCCTTCTTCATGAGAAGCATCGCGGCATCGGGCTTGATGTTTAGGCCGCCCGTGTCGAACGTCACACCCTTGCCGACGAGCGTCACCTTCGGCGCCGCGCGATCGCCCCAGGAGAAATCGATGAGGCGAGGCGCCGTTGCCGAAGCACGGCCGACCGCATGGATCATCGGCAAATTCGCGGCGAGAAGCGCGTCACCGACGGTCGTCGCGAAGCTTGCATCGAAGTCCGAGGCAAGCTCGCGCGCCGCTGTCTCGAGCCCGTCTGGCGAAAGATCATTGGCCGGGGTGTTGATCAGGTCCCGGCCGAACGCAATGGCGCGCGCTAGCCGCTCGGCTCGGCCGGCATCAACGCCTTCAGGCAACACGAGCACAGCAGCGGGCTTGTTCTCCTTCGCGCGGTAAGGCTCGAAACGGTATGCATCGGTGAGCCAGGCGAAAGCCGTGAGCGCGAGATCGTCCTCAGCGCGCTCGAACCGATAATCGCCGGGCGGCAGAAGGCTGGCGAGTGCGCCGCGCGCGAAGGCGCGCTCGGGCGCGCTTTTTCCCGAATCCTCCACGAACACTACGCACTCGAGCGCGCCCGTCTCGCCCGGAAGCAGCAAATGCCGGCCGGGCTTGGGCTCGAACTGCACGCTCTCGGCGAAGCGGCGGGCCGAAGGCGCCAGGCGCTGAAGGAGGCTCGGCCAATCGGATGCCGAGAGCGCGTGGATCGGCGTTGACGCCCTTGCGTCGTCGACGATGAGGGTGGACATCGCAATCCCCAACGAAGGCCGCCGGGACGCCGGCGAGACGCGGTTAACGCGTCGTTAAAGTTAACATTTTACGAATGGGGCCGGACGAAAGCGCCCGGCCTTCGTTCGTTCGTAGGAAATCTCCGGGCGGCGTGCAAGTTCGTCGAACGCATTCCAGACGGGGTTGTGCATGATCTCATCTTTTGGAGGCCTTTTCAGGCAAAGCGGACGGAGCCGCTTTGCCTGCGCCGTCGCGGCCGTGGCGCTCGCCTCTTCGCTTACGGGCTGCCTGCGCGACAAGGACATCACGGCGGCCGTTACCGAGCCCGGTGCTCCGCAAGACGCTCTGCACGCGCAGCTCGAAAGCTGGAGCAAGCGCTACAGCGCTAATCCCGGCGAGAAGACCGTCTCGCTCGGCTATGCGAAGGCCCTCACGGCGCTCGACCAAAAGGGGCAGGCGGCCTCCGTGCTACAGACGGCGGCGGTGAAGTCTCCGAAAGATCAGGAGGTTCTCGCCGCTTATGGCAAGGCATTGGTCGATACGGGCGATTACAACCAGGCACTCGAGGTGCTGGCACGGGCTCATTCTCCCGATCAGCCCGACTGGCGCATTCTCTCCGCGCAGGGCATCGCGTCCGATGGCATGGGGCTGCACGAACGCGCGCAGTCGTTCTATCTTTCGGCACTGAAGATTTCGCCCGGCGATCCCGGCGTTCTCTCCAATCTCGGCCTGTCCTATGCGCTTTCGAAGAAGCTGCCCGAAGCCGAGCGCGTCTTGACCGAAGCGGCGCAGAATCCGAAAGCCGATCCTCGGGTGCGGCAAAACCTTGCGCTCGTGCTCGCCCTGCAGGGGCGTTTCGACAACGCCACGCAGGCCTTGCGGCACGATCTCTCCCCGGCAGACGCCGCAAGAAACGTCGCCGATATCCGCTCCATGATTGCCCAACCCAACACTTGGGAGGCGATCCGCGGCAAGGGCGCCGTGAAGGACAGCGCCAACCCCAATTCGGTGACCGCGATCGCGCGTGCGAATCCCTCCACGCCCGCGGCGCAGACGAGCGATACGCAGGCGGCCGCACAATGATCGGGCTGAAGAGTAAGGCCTGCCGCCGCGCGCGCGGCGGACGGGCCTCAGTTCCAGTTGAAGATCTGGATCAGGGCCGGCGTGAGAATGACAGCAAAAAGCACCGGCAGGAAAAACAGGATCATCGGCACGGTGAGCTTCGGAGGTAATGCCGCCGCCTTCTTTTCGGCCTCGTTCATTCGCTGATCGCGGCTTTCCTGGGCAAGGACGCGCAAGGCGACGCCGACCGGGGTGCCGTAGCGTTCGGCTTGCACGAGCGCCGTCGTGATCGCCTTGATGGCGTCCACGCCCGTGCGGTTCGCCAGATTCTCGAAGGCCTGCCGCCTCTCCTGGAGGTAGGAAAGCTCGGCGGTCGTCAAGGTCAGCTCTTCGGCGAGCGCCACCGATTGCGAGCCGACTTCGGCCGCCACCTTGCGGAAGGCGTGCTCGATCGACACGCCGGATTCGACGCAGATGAGCAACAAGTCCATGGCGTCCGGAATGGCGCGACGCATGGACAATTGTCGCTTCGTCGTCTGATTTTTGAGGAAAATCTCCGGCAGCTTGATGCCGAGGTAAAGCGCGCCCACGACGGCGATCAGGCGCACCGTCACCGAATATTTGTCGCCAATGATGACGAAGGCATAGAAGAGCGTGAACAGGAACAGGCTTATCGGAGAGACAAGCCTGAAAAACAGGAAGGCGGTTTCGGCCTGCTTGCCTCGATACCCGGCCATGGCGAGCCGAATCTTCGCGGTCTCCGTGCCGAGCCAGGTCGACAAGTTCAACCGATCGACGACCTTCTTCATGTAGGCGGTCGGTTGCTGGCGCAGCGAAACCTTCGGTCCCGCATTCTTGCTGAGGCGGTTGCGCTCGCGCGCACGGATCGCCTCGCGCTCGACCGAGACGGCGCGCATGCGCCGCGTGAGATTGTCGCCCTCGACGAAAGTAAGACCGAGCGTGATGATGGTCGCGGCTGTCGCCACCGCAACCATCAAGATGAAAAGGAACTGCGGGTCGACGAGCCTATGAAGAACCGCGTCGATCATACGACGAACCTTCGCGTGCCGCTCATCGGGGTGGACAAAGCGCGCCGCCGCACCGCAATGGCGCGACAGAAAGCAAAGGCGGTGCTCAACGGCTCCATGCGATGCGCGCCCATTAAAAGTCGAAACGGATCATTCTTCGCATGACGAGGACGCCGATCCCCATCCAGACGCCCGCGAGGATCATCGAAACCTTGCCGTGAAACGTCTTCCAGAGAAGCGAGATGTAATCGGGACTGCTCAGATACACGAGGATGGCGACCGAGAAGGGCAGGCAGGCAATGATGCCGGCGGAAGCCTTCGCCTCCATGCTCATCGCTTGAATTTTGCCTTCCATCTTGCGTCGTTCGCGAATGACACGCGAGAAATTCGAAAGCGTCTCGCCGAGATTGCCACCCGACTTCTGCTGGATGGCGATCACGATGCCGAAAAAATTCGCTTCCGTGACCGGAACGCGCTGATAGAGGCGCTCGCAAGCCTCGGCGATGCTCAAGCCGAGCGATTGCGATTCGATGATGTGACGGAACTCCGAGCGGACGGGCTCCGCCGCCTCTCCGGCGACGATGCGAAAGCAATCGCCGAGCGGAAGGCCGGATCTGACGCCGCGCACCACGACATCGACGGCATTCGCGAATTCGTTGATGAACTGCTTCGAGCGCCTCTTGCCGAGGTAGATCAAAATCCAGCGCGGCATGCCGAGCGCTCCCACCAGCATCGCACCGAGCACGACGATGAAATTGCCGGTCACCAACAAGGCCACGAGCCCGAAGCTCAGGGCCAAGGCAGCACCCAACATGTAATACTGGCGCTTCGACCAGGTCAGGCCCGCTTGCATGATCCGGGTCGGCAAATCGACCTTGTTTCTGGCCTTTTCGCGGTCTTCGAGCTCTTTCAGGCTTTGCGCGACCTGTTCGCGGCGGTTGGCGGCGTTGCGTTGCGGGGCTGAAATCTCCCGCGTCATGCGATTGACGAATTGGTCCTGGCGCTGCTCGGCGCGCACCTCGCCCGAGAGATACGGCATCACGACAAACGCAATGCCACCGAGGCAGACGGCGGCGAGGAGGCCGATGAGCAAGGAAGAAATCTCCATGTCGCGATCCTTCGCCGTTCCCCCGCCTGCACGGGGGAGAGTGTCGCATCAAGCCGTGTGGGCCTTTTGCTCGAGTGCGTCGAGCGCCGCCGCAAGACGCGCCGATTCCCCAAAGTAGCGGGCGCGCTCCCAGAAGCGCGGCCTGCCGATTCCGGTCGACACGTGCCGTCCCGTCACCCTGCCGTTCGCGTCCTCGGAGCCCATGTCGAAAACCACGATGTCCTGAGTGATGATGACATCGCCTTCCATCCCCATCACTTCGGTGATGTGGGTGATGCGGCGCGAACCGTCCCGCAAGCGCGCCGCCTGCACGATCACGTCGACGGAGGAAACCATCATCTCGCGGATGTTCCTCGGCGGCAGGGCAAAGCCGCCCATGGTGATCATCGATTCGACGCGCGAAAGCGCCTCGCGCGGAGAATTCGCATGCAGCGTACCCATCGAGCCGTCGTGGCCTGTGTTCATCGCCTGCAGCAAGTCGAATGCTTCCGGCCCGCGCACCTCGCCGACGATGATACGCTCCGGACGCATGCGCAGGCAGTTTCTCACCAGGTCGCGCATCGTCACCTGGCCTTGACCCTCGAGATTGGGAGGGCGCGTCTCGAGGCGCACGACATGGGGCTGCTGAAGCTGGAGCTCGGCCGCGTCCTCGCATGTGATGATGCGCTCGTCGTCATCGATGTAGCGTGTGAGACAGTTGAGAAGCGTCGTCTTTCCCGAGCCGGTGCCGCCGGAAATGAGCACATTGCAGCGCACGCGCCCGATGATCTTGAGGATATCGGCGCCCGGCTGCGAGATGGAGCCGAATTTCGTGAGCTGGTCGAGAGTGAGCTTGTCCTTCTTGAATTTTCGGATGGTAAGAGCCGGCCCGTCGATCGCAAGCGGCGGCACGATGACGTTGACACGAGAGCCGTCCGGCAACCGGGCGTCGCAAATGGGCGAGGATTCGTCGACCCGCCGCCCGACCTGGCTCACGATGCGCTGGCAGACATTCATGAGCTGGGAATTGTCGCGAAAGCGGACCGGGGTGAGCTGAATCTTGCCGCTGACCTCGATGTAGGTTTTCTGCGCGCCATTCACCATCACATCCGCGATGTCGTCGCGCGCAAGCAAAGGTTCGAGGGGGCCATAGCCGAGCACGTCGTTGCATATATCGTCGAGCATGTCCTCCTGCTCGGCGATCGACATCATCACATTCTTCAGGCGGATGATTTCACTGACAATGTCGCGGATTTCCTCGCGCGCACTCTCGGTGTCGAGCTTGGCGAGCTGGCTCACGTCGATGGCTTCGATCAACGCGCCGAACACCATGCTTTTCGTCTGATAATATTCGTCCGAGCGCGGCTGCTCGCTGCTCATCGGCTGCGCGGCGGGTGCGGGCGCGGGCTCATCTCGCTGAACCACGGCGAGAGAAGGCGCGGGTGTCGGGCTCGTGCGCGCCGGGATCGCCGGCTCGGGTGCCCCCGAGGCAGGCGCGAGCGCTGGAGCGACTGGCCGCAGCCTTGGTGTCGCGCTCAGACCCGTGGGACGTTTTCCAAACATGAAACTCTGACCTGACCGATCTCACTCACATCTTCCGCGAGGCTGCTCTCCTCAGAAAGGGCAATTGGAAAGGCAGGTTAAATTTTGATTTACGCAGCTCGGTCCGGCCGGTTAGGGCTCTCGCAAGCGCCAGGCAAATTTCGGCGTGTTTCCCGCTTCCCTGAATTTCCGAGATCATGCGTCCGTTGTTGGCCGCCGAGCCAAAGAGCTGCGCGTCGAAGGGGATGACGGTCGCCTCGGCGCCAACCTTCGCGGCAAAATCCGTGGGCGCGATCTCAGGGCGCTTCGGCAAGCCCGTCTTGTTGATGACGAGGCGTGGAGGAGCATCGTTCGGGCGGGCCGTCTTGAGCCATTCGTAGAGGCTCTTGGCGTTGCGCAGGTTGGCGAGGTCGGGCTCGGCAACGAGCAGGATCTCGTCGGCCGCGGTGAGACAGCGCCTGACCGGTGCGCTCCAGTTGTGCGGCAGATCGAGTATGACGTAAGGCACGCTCGAGCGCAGCATGTCGATCAAGTGGTCGAAATTCGCGCTCTCCAATTCGATGGGAATGTCGAGCATGGCAGGCGCGGCGAGGAGGCTGAGATTGTCGGCGAGCGTCGACATGATGCGTTCCATCAAGGTCGCATCGAGCCGTTCGGGCGCGGCGACCGCGTCGACGACACCCTGCAAGGGATCATGATCGAAATTGAGCCCCGCGGTCCCGTAGTGGAGATCGAGATCGACGATCACGGTCGCAAGCTCGAGATGGCGTGAGAGGGTCCAACCGAGGTTGTGCGCGAGGGTCGAGGCGCCACAGCCGCCCTTGGCGCCATAGACCGCGACCACGCGCCCGAGCGGTTCGGCTTTCTCGCCGTGGTAAAGCTCGGAGATCGACTGAATGAAAGGGAGATGCTCGACGGGCGCAATGAGATATTCGCTCACCCCGCGCCGCGTGAGCTCGCGGTAAAGGAGCACGTCGTTGACGTGGCCGACCACGACGACCTTCGTGTCCGGGTCGCAGACGCCCGCGAGGCGATCGAGATTGTCCAGCAAGGCCTCGCGGCCGCCGAGCGATTCGATCACGATGACGTTAGGCGTCGAAGCCTCCGCATAGGCCTCGACCGCCGCGGGCGCGCCGCCCATCTGGGCCTTGACATGCACCTTGCTCATGCGCCGATCGGCCGCGGCGGCCTGAACCGAGCTCAAAAACTCAGGCGTTTCGCAAAAGGCCTGAAGCGATATGCGCGGCAGCGGCATGATGTGCGGAGGTGGAGGCCCCGCGGCATGCGCTTGCGGGCTCCGCTGCACTCGAGACAATTCGCTCATCAAGGCGCTCCACCGCCGCCGATCGTGCTGATCGACGATTTATTCTTGCTGCTGTCGTAAGTCGTCGCGGGATCCTGGCCCTGGCGCAGCTTCGTGATCTCGTTCGAGCGCTTGATGACATCGATGCGCTCCTCGACATGGGGACGCACGAGATCGATGGGATCGGCGGTTTGCACGGCGATGTTCTGCTGGTAGGCACAGCCGAAATTCCAGTACTGCTCGTTCTCGATGCCTTCCCTCGTGGTCGAGCCGGAAAGATCCCGTGGCCACAATCCGCACGGGTGCGGCACCCTCGCGGCGAGCTCGGCGAAGCTCAAGCGGATCGGCGCCGCGAGCGAGGGATCGGCGACCATGTAGGGCTGGACCACCAGCCGGATGTGGTCTGGCGGACCGCCCAGCGCGGCCCTGATCGTCTGGATGCCGCGCGCATCACCCACCGGATCGGTGCTGCCGACAGGCACATAGGCCACCATGGCGCCTTTGCCGTGTTGGCGAAATTCTTGCGCGAAAGCGCGCAAATCCTCGCGCTGACGCGGGTCGAGAGGGCCTGAATTCGCGCCGACGAAGACATCGAGCGAGCGGTTCTTGTCCGTGATCACGATCGGGTGGCGATCGCGATAGTCGGAAGGATCGCGACCGGCATTCGTGACGATCCGGTCGGCGCCGCAGGCACAGAGCAGCACCGAAAAGGCGATGCCGGCGAACGGACCATACGCCGCCCGCCTCATTCTGCTTTGATCTCGTGCGTGAGCCTGGTTGTGCATGTGCGCGAGCCTCAATCGTGGATGAAGCCGACAGAGCCGCGATAATTGGGAGGGGGAGCATTGGCCCCCGCCACGCCGTAGATTTTATTGAGCTTGCCGAGAAGCAGTGTTTGCGGATCGGTCGGATCGACGAAATTGTCGTCCGGGCGCGCGATGTCGCTCGGCGACACCGGCTTGACCACATAGGGCGTGACGATGATCACGAGCTCCGTTTCGTTGCGCTGATAATCCTGGGAACGAAACAGCGCGCCGAGAATGGGCAGCTTCATCAAACCCGGCAAGCCGTTGAGGTGCGCCCTCACCTCTTGCTGGATGAGGCCCGCGAGCGCGACCGAACCTCCCGAGGGAAGCTCCACGGTCGATTCGGCTTGGCGCGTGCGCGTGCCCGGAACCGTGATGTTCACGAAGGTGAAGGTGTTCTCGAAATCGATGTCCGTGACCTCGGTGGTGAGCCGCATGCTGATGCGGCCGGGTGAGAGAACGACCGGCGTGAAGCCGAGCGTCACTCCATAAGGCTTAAAGTCGACGCCCACGGTGCAAGGGGGTGTGCCGCCGGCCCCCGTGCAAGTTTCATTGGTCGGGACCGGAAAGGTCCCGCCCGCCGTGAACTTGGATGCCTCGCCTGAGATGGCCGTGAGCGTCGGCTCGGCGAGCACCCGCGCCACACCATCCTTCTCGAGCGCCTTGATGTTGGCATCCGTCTTCGCCTTGCCGGCGGAGCCCAGGATGTTGATGTTGGTGTTCGAAACCGGCTGGCTCGTCGAATCGGTGACGGGAAAATTGAGCAGGAAATCGGTGGGCGACTTGAAGACGCGCCAGTTGGTGCCCGTTATGTCCATGCCGAGCTGCTTGATGATGTCACGTGTGATCTCGGCGATCGTCACCTTGACCATCACCTGATCCTTCGCACGCACGGTTAGCGAGTTGATCACGTCGCCGGTCGCGTCCTTGGCGCCGCCGTCGAGATGTCCGATGAAGCCCCTCGCGATGTCCATGGCCTGCTGCGCTTCGAGCGCTGAGCCGACCTCGCCCGTCAAGATCACCGTGTTGTCGACGGCCGTGACCTTGATGGCCGAATTCGGCATCGCGACCTTCAAGGTTCGGCGCAGCTTGTTCATGTCGCGCCCGACAAGGATTTCGAGATTGGCGATCTCGGCACCTTGCGCGTCCATGATGAAGACGCTCGTGGCCCCGTCACCCATGGCGATCAGGAAGACCTTGCGGGTCGACCGTACCACGGCATTGGCTACCTTCGGATTGGCGACAAACACTTCCTTGGCATCGCGCGGCAGCTCGACGACGATCGATTTGCCGATGCCGAGATTGATCCTTTCGGGCACCGCGGGGTTGGCGCCGGTCACGCGGATGGTCGAGGGCGTATCGTCGCTGAAACTCGCCGGTGCCGCGCAGGCGGCGCTCACGGCCAGGATGGCCCCGGCGAGTGCCAAGGCCGGCAAGCCGAGCCTAGCCGTGAGAGCCGAGATGCGCGTCAGCGATGCGAGCATGTTCCTGGGTCCCAGCCTTCGTTCAGTTCCTGCCGCCGATAAATGTCTGCACGCCGTAGCGAATGACCGAGAGCTGCGCGTCCTTGTCGGCAACGACCTCGGGGGCGTTGGCGTCCGCGACGCTGCGCAAGGCGAGGGTGAGCGTGCCCGAGCGCTGGGCGAGCGCGATCGTGTTCACCTCGTTCGGGTCGAGCTCGAGCGTCGCCGTTTCGCCGACCGCGACACGCTCGCCGTTCTTCTCCTCGATATTAGGCCCGATGGCGAGCACACGGATGTTCTGCACCAAGGTTTCGCTGGCGTAGACGTCGGTGCCTTGCGACTGGCTGGCCCGCCAGTCCTTGCGAATATGGATCACGTCCACATGATCGTTCGGGAGAATGAGCGTGCCGGCACTGTTCGAGCCCCGCTGGTCGATGCTGATGGCGAGCGCTCGCTTGCCTTCCGGCAGGATGGCGGAGAGATAGCCGGCATCGGCTTTGATCAGCTTGTCCTTGGTCACGGGCTCGTTGGCGATGAAGGTCTGGCGCGCGAGCGAGCCCACGTTCTGAGCGATGGCGTCAGGGGCGTCCTTCTTGAGGATCATCCCCGGCGCGATCCCATCGGCCGGCCAAGGCAACCATTTGAGGTTGGAGGAACCGAGCTTGGTGCCGACCGACAAATCGGCGGAAGCCACCAAGACCTCGCTCGCCGCGATCTTCTCGGGCTCGGGCGCGACGGTGGGAGAAGCGGACTCACGTCCGCCGCTTGCGAGATACGCAGCGGTCAATCCAGCGACGACCGCAACGCCGATAATGGCGATACGCTTTGGTTTCATGACGGGACCCGGAACAATGACACGATAAAGGGCGACGCGACGCGGCCTCGCAGGTGATTTGAGCAGGTAATGGTCAAGGCATGGTTAACCGCGAGTAGCGAAACGTCATTAACGGGGATGAAAAGTGATCCACCGCAAGATATAGCGTGATGAATTCACGCGATTATTTTGCGAATTAACCAAATTAATCTTCGTTTCTGTAAAAACGTGCTGGGCCGCAGCCTTGGGCGCCTTCGATGCTTTCTTGATTCGCAATGAAGCATCTTCCGTCGAGCAGCGGTTGCGGATCGGGTAAGGTGTCGAAGCGGCTCAGCCCGAGAAGGCACGGAGCATGATCTGCGCATGCGGCAGGATGACGAGCGCCGCGAGCGCGAGCGCGATGCCGTAAGGGATGCCGGTCTCGGGCGCGTGCAGCCTCAGGACCCAAGGCAGGCGCGCCAACATCGTGGGCAAGGGGAAGCGTCTGGCCACGAGAAGTCCGACCGTGAGCACACCACCCAGGATCGAAGCGAGCAGAAGATAATCGAGGAGATCGGCGAAGCCGAGCCAGAGCGCCACGCCGGCGGCGAGCTTGGCGTCGCCACCGCCCATCCACCCGGCAGCGAACATCGCGAAGGTGACCGCAAGCACGACCACTCCCGCGGACAGGTGCCAGGCGACCTCCGTCACCGGCAGCCGACACAGCGCGACCGCGCCGATGAAGGCAAGCGCCACGGCTGCCGTCAGCCTGTTGGGGATGGTCATCGTGGTGAGGTCATAAGCGGCCGCGAAGGCCATCAGCGCCGGAAACACGCCGAGGAACAATATGGCCGTCATCGCATCCGCTCTCCCCGCCCTCGCGACAGCATGGCACCAGACGCAAAGGGGCCGGTCTCAGCCGGCCCCGTTACAAGCAAACGCAATTTCGGATCAGTTATTGGCGCCCGAAAGAGCCGTGCTGACGCTCGTGAAGGTCTTGGTGAGCTGGGTTCCCACGGCGGTGATCGTGGCGATGATGACGACCGAGATGAGCGCCGCGATCAAACCATATTCGATGGCCGTCGCGCCGGACTCGTCCCTGACGAAACGAGAGAGAATCGGCTTCATAGGTGACTCCGTTACTGTTGTTTTGTCCGCGCCCGGCTGCATATTGAGCTTAGCGTATGGCAACCTTAGTCGCCTCGCCTTGAGAAGCCGTTAACTGGACAGTAAAAAAGCCGGTTCACCTTCAGATCGTGGTCGGTGGTTAACAGCCGGCTGACCGAAATACCTGGATTTTTCTCGCTTATCGCGACGAAGCACAACACGAAATCGCGGAGACGGGCGTCAGGACCTCGAGAACGCCAAGCTGCAGCTTCGTTGCTCGTTGCGGGTGCCGCTGCCGCTGTCGCCGCTGAAATGCGCCGTCACGCTGTAGCGAATGGGCGATCCACCCGGCGCGCGATTGATCGTATAAGCGGGGTCGCCGGTTCGGCCGGTCATGGTGAGATGAGCGGACCCATCCTGACCTATGCGTCCGACGAGATGGCCCGAGGGAACGCGGTTGGGTTGGTTGTAAACCCCGACGAGCTCACCGTTCCGGACCGTCGCCGGGAAAACCCAGCGGTAGCCCTTCGCGCCGTCCGCGGAGGCCGCGCATTCGACCACCACCTGCCAGTTTCCATCGAAGGAGCCCGCGGCACCAACCGGACTCGGAGCTGCCGCGAGAAGAACGCAGCCGCACAGAGATTCAAGAATAAGCCGTCCAATCGTTTCGGATTTCATTGGACACCGTCTTACATCTTCATGGAGTGTCCAATGAACCACTCCTTTTTACTTGTGTAAACACGCTAGTTCTTTGGGCGGATTGTGCACCAAAGCGCATGTTACGGCACATCCGCCGCGCCTCCTCGACCCACGATTTCGCCAGGAAGGCAAAGTTCTTCCGAGACAGCCGCGTTCTCGGACCAACCTCAATCGCGCAATAGCTCGTTGATGCTCGTCTTGGAGCGCGTGCGCTCGTCGACCTTTTTGACGATCACGGCACAAGCGAGCGAAGGCCCGGCTTCACCGCTCGCGAGCGGCTTGCCGGGCAAGGTCCCCGGGACGACCACGGAGTAGGGCGGCACCTCGCCGACATGAACCTTGCCGGTATCGCGCTCCACGATCTTGGTAGAGGACGATATGAACACGCCCATGCCGAGCACGCTCCCCTTGCGCACCACCACACCCTCGACCACCTCCGAGCGAGCCCCGATGAAGCAATCGTCCTCGATGATCGTGGGCCCGGCTTGCAACGGCTCGAGCACGCCGCCGATGCCCACGCCGCCGGACAAGTGGCAGTTCTTGCCGATCTGCGCACAAGAACCGACCGTTGCCCAGGTGTCGACCATGGTCCCGCTGTCCACATAAGCTCCAAGATTGACGAAGCTCGGCATGAGCACGACGTTGGGCGCGATATAGGCGCCGCGCCGCACGATCGAGCCGGGCACGGCGCGAAAGCCAGCCGCCGCGAACGAATTGTCACCCCACTCGGCGAATTTGGACGGAACCTTGTCCCACCAGACCGCGCCTCCGGGACCGCCGGGGATGATGGCCATGTCGTTGAGGCGAAAGGACAGGAGCACGGCTTTCTTGAGCCATTGCTTGACGACCCATCGACCGCCCTCAGGCTCGGAGACGCGCGCCTTGCCATCGTCCAAGAGCCCGATCGCGGTCTCGACCGCCTCGCGAACCTTGCCCTTTGTCGCGGAAGTGATGTCGGCGCGCCTTTCCCAGGCATCCTCGATGATGGCGGCGAGCTCAGCGTGCATGACTTCCTCTTGATCCTTGCCCGCGCCTTTCTGAGGAGCCGGCGAGCGAAGTCAAGAGGTAACGCGGCCGCTCCTTCAGCCCCCGTTTCGGGGGCTTGACCGGTCAAGCTACGATCCCTCGAAGCACATCACGAGGCGCCGTCACAAGCGGCCCGCTCCCTCGCACGCTCGCTACGCCGGCATGCGCTTTTCGGCGAGCCGCGCCCAGTAGGAGACGCCGGCGGAGATCGCGCCGTCGTTGAAATCGTAGGCGGGGTGATGCAGCCCGGCGGTGTCGCCATTGCCGAGGAGGATCATCGCGCCCGGGCGCTCGAGCAGCATGTAGGAGAAATCCTCTCCTCCCATGCTCGGCTCGATGTCGGTCTGCACATTGTCCGCGCCCGCGATCTCCTTGGCGGCTTGTGCCGCAAAACCTGTTTCGGTCTCGTGATTGCGCGTCACCGGATAGCCGCGCCGGTAATCGACCTTGGCGCGCGCGCCGAAGATCGCGGCGGTTTTCTCAGCGACGTCCTTGAGGCGGGACTCGATGAGGTCCTGCACCTGGGGCTCGAGCGTTCGCACCGTGCCGCGAAGCGTCACGGCTTGCGGGATGATGTTGAACGCATCGCCGCCGCGCACATAGGTGACCGAAAGCACGCCCGATTTCAGCGGATCGACATTGCGCGACACGATGCTTTGCAATGCCGTGATCGTATGGGCCGCGACGACGATCGTGTCGATGCCTTCGTAAGCCTTGGCCGCATGCGCGCCTTTGCCCTCGATCTCGATCTCGAAGCGATCGGCGGCGGCCAGCATGGGTCCCGGACGCAACGCGAAATGGCCCGTCGGCAAGCCAGGCATATTGTGCATCCCGTAAACCTCGCGGATCCCGAAGCGATCGATCAGCCCCTCCTTCACCATCATCTCGCCGCCGGCGCCGCCTTCCTCGGCGGGCTGGAAGATGACGACCGCCGTCCCGTCGAAATTGCGTGTCTCGCAGAGATATTTCGCGGCGCCGAGCAGCATCGAGGTGTGGCCGTCATGGCCGCAGGCATGCATCCGGTTCGGGACAGTCGATCTATGCGCGATGTCGCCGATCTCCTGGAGCGGCAGGCAATCCATGTCGGCGCGCATGCCGATCACCTTGCCGCTCGCATTCTTCTTGCCGCGGATCACGCCCACCACGCCGGTCTTGGCCATGCCGGTGACGATCTCGTCGCAGCCGAAGGCCTTGAGTTTCTCGGCGACGATGGCAGCGGTCCGCTTCTCTTCATAGCCGAGCTCGGGATGGGCATGAATGTCGCGCCGCCACGCGGCAATCTCGTCGGTGAAATCGGCAACACGGTTGATGACGGGCATGGGTTTCGTACACTTTGTCTTGAGTTCACCCCGAAGTCCCTTCCGAAAGAGTTTCAGCCGCCGGCAAGGAACCGCGAATTCCACGCCGTCGGGCTCTTTGTTCAAGGCTCGTCGAGCCTCTTCAAAGCCGAACGGCGGGCCGCGAGTTTCGCCTCCCCGTTCGCCAAGCGCAAGAGCAAGCCGGGCAGAAGAGGACAGTGGCGTCCGCATGCCTGCGCCCGATCGGGGGCGTCAGCCGAAGTCCCGAGGACGACCTGGAGGCCGAAACGCCTCTTGTGATCGGGCGCTGGACCAATTACGGCCGCTGGGCTTAGATGGAATGGATTTGAAAATACCTCCCGGCTCGGAACCGGCGAGGGCTCCCAGGGAAGCCCAATGGAGTTGAGCTCGATGCAAATTGAACTGACCAAGAAGGCTCGCATGCTCGCGCTGGCGACGCTTGGCGCAGCCGCCATGATCACCGGACCCTTTCTCGCAACGGACGCCAACGCCAAGACCTTGCGCTTCGCCTTCCAAGGCGAATTGAAGGCCGCCGATCCTTACGCGATCAACGAGAGCTTCAGCCTGAGCGTCAACGGCTCTGTCTATGAGGGGCTGATCCGGCGCGGCCAGGACATGAAGATCGAGCCTTGCCTCGCGACGAGCTGGGAGACGCTCGACCCGCTGCATTGGCGCTTCCATCTGCGCAAGGGCGTGAAGTTCCACGAAGGGCAGGATTTCACCGCCGACGACGTGGTCTTCTCGGCCGACCGCGTGCATTCGGCCGGTTCCGACATCAAGAACCGCGTGCCTCTCGATGCGAAGGTCGTGAAGGTCGACGATTACACAGTCGATTTCATTCTCAAGACGCCGAACCCGCTCTTGCTGAACGAGTGGGAGACGTGGGGCATTTTCTCGAAAAAGTGGTCGGAAGAGCATGGCGCGACCGAAGCCACGGCCATGAACGCGACAACCCCGCCTTATGCGGCTTTACACGCCAACGGGACCGGGCCCTTCATGCTCGTGAGCCATGAGCCGGGCGTGAAGACCGTTTGGAAGAAGAACCCCAACTGGTGGGACAAACCCAAGCACAATATCGACGAGGTGGTCTTCACCCCGATCCCGTCGAACGCCACGCGCGTCGCCGCCCTTCTTTCGGGCGAGATCGATTGGATGGACCCGGTGCCGCTTCCCGACCAGGCGCGCGTCAATGCCAATCCGGGAACCGAAGTTCTCGCGGGGCCTGAAATCCGCACCATCTTCCTCGGCTTCGATCAGATCAGGCCCGAGCTCGGCCATTCGAATGTGAAGGGCAAGAACCCTTTCAAGGACGTGCGCGTGCGCAAGGCCTTCTACCAGGCGATCGACGAGGAGGCGATCAAGACGAAGGTGATGCGCGGGCTCGCGACGCCCACCGCCTTGCTGATCGCCCCGTCGCTCTATTCGGAATCGAAGGACTTCAAGCGCATTCCCTTCGATCCTGAGGCCTCGAAGAAGCTGCTTGCCGAGGCCGGCTATCCGGAGGGCTTCGAAGTGCAGATGAACTGCCCGAACGACCGCTACGTCAATGACGAGGCGATCTGCCAAGCGGTGGTCGGCATGCTGGCGCGCATCGGCGTGAAGATCGACCTTCTCTCCGAGCCGAAGTCGAAGTTCTTCGCCAGGATCACCGCTGCCGGCGGTTACGATTCCTCGTTCTACCTGCTCGGTTGGACGCCCTCGACGCTCGAGAGCTACAACGTGTTCCAATACATCATCGGTTGCCGCGACGAGAAGGGCAATGGCGGCGGCAACAATGTCGGAGGTTATTGCAACCCGAAGGTCGACCAGCTCGCCAAGGAAGCGCTGCAAGAGCCCGACCAGGAGAAGCGCGACGACATCTTCAAGCAGGCCTGGCAGCTCTCCTTGTTCGATGACGTGGCCTACATCCCGCTGCACCAGCAGGCCTTGGCCTGGGGCGTTTCGAAGAAAACGCATGTCGTGCAGCGCCCGGACAATTATTACATTTTTGCCTGGGTGAACATGGACTGACGCTCGAGACCACGCGCCACCTCGCGACCGGGGTGGCGCATCCGCAACGTCGCCCGACAACGGCCTTACGAACAGAAAGCTTGCCTCCCGAGCCTCTGGGACGACGTGACGAGAAGCGGGACCGACGCAGAAACGCTAAAAAGAAACGCTGAAGGAATACAGGGAGGCCGATATGCTGCTCGAGATGATAGCGCGAGGCGCAGGCTTCACGCGCCGGCCCGGCTTCGCGTCGAAGCTTGCCTGCGCGATCGTGGGCGCAACCTTCCTCGCCGGCGCCGCTCAGGTCCATGTCGCCGAAGCGAAGACGCTTCGCTTTGCCTTCCAGGGCGAGCTCAAGGCGGTCGACCCTTATGCGCTGATGGAGTCGTTCAGCCTCGCGATGGGGAGCGCGGTTTATGAAGGGCTCATCCGCCGCGGCCCCGACCTCAAGATCGAGCCGTGCCTCGCGACGAGCTGGGAAACGCTCGACCCGCTGCATTGGCGCTTCCACCTGCGCAAGGGTGTCAAATTCCACGGCGGCGAGGATTTCACGGCCGACGACGTCGTCTTCTCGGCGCAGCGACTCCACACGCAAGGCTCCGACATCAAGAACCTCGTGGCGCCCGACACGAAGGTCGTGAAGGTCGATGACTACACGGTCGATTTCATCCTGACGCATCCCGATCCGCTCCTCATCGCGCAATGGGAGAACTGGGGCATCTTTTCGAAGAAATGGTCCGAGGAGCATGGCGCGACGGAAGCCACCGCCATGAATGCGACGACGCCCCCCTACGCGGCCTTGCACGCCAACGGCACCGGCCCCTTCATCCTTGTGAGCCACGAGCCCGGCGTGAAGACCGTTTGGAAAAAGAATCCCAACTGGTGGGACACACCGAGGCACAATCTCGACGAGGTGGTGTTCACGCCGATCCCCTCGAACGCGACCCGGGTCGCGGCGCTTCTTTCGGGTGAGATCGACTGGATGGACCCGGTGCCGCTTCCCGATCAGGCGCGCGTCGACGCCAATCCAGGGACGCAAGTCCTCGCTGGCCCGGAGCTTCGCACCATCTTCCTCGGCTTTGACCAGATGCGGCCCGAGCTCGGCCATTCGAACGTGAAGGGAAAGAACCCGTTCAAGGATGTTCGCGTGCGCAAGGCCTTCTACCAGGCGATCGAAGAGGAGGCGATCAAGACCAAGGTGATGCGCGGGCTCGCCACGCCTGCCGCGCTGATGATCGCGCCTTCGCTTTATTCGGAGGCGAAGGACTTCAAGCGCATGCCCTTCGATCCCGGGGCCGCGAAGAAACTGCTGGCCGAGGCCGGCTATCCAAACGGTTTCGAGGTGCAGCTCGATTGCCCGAATGACCGCTACGTCAACGACGAGGCGATCTGCCAGGCGGTGGTCGGCATGCTGGCGCGCATCGGCGTCAAGGTCGACCTCGTGGCCGAGCCGAAATCGAAATTCTTCGCGCGCATCCTGGCGGTCGGCGGTTACGACACCTCGTTTTATCTTCTCGGTTGGACGCCCGCGACCTACGAAAGCTACAACGTCTTTCAGTATAATATTCAGTGTCGCGACGAGAAAGGAAATGGCGGCCACAACAACATCGGCGGCTATTGCAACCCGAAGGTGGACGAGCTCGCCAATGCGGCCTTGCAGGAGACCGATCAGGAGAAGCGCGACGACATCTTCAAGCAGGCCTGGCAGATCTCGCTTTTCGATGATGTCGGCTTCATTCCGTTGCATCAGCAGGCGCTTGCCTGGGGCGTGTCGAAAAAGGTGCACGTCATCCAGCGCCCCGACAATTTCTATGTCTTCGCCTGGGTGAAGATGGATTGAGGCCGATGCGGGTGGGTGGGATGCAGGTCTTGCGCTTCCGGTTCGGCCGAGGAAACAGTTCGGCCGAAGGGCGGGAGGGATTCGCGGCGGGGCAAAGGGGCCTTCTTCCATGATCGCCTTCATCATCCGCCGCCTCTTCGCCTCGATCGGCGTGCTGATCGCGGTCGGCCTCATCGCCTTCGTCTTGTTTCGCTACATCGGCGATCCGGTGAATCAAATGGTCGGCATCGAGACGCCCGAGAGCGAGCGTGTGGCGCTGCGCCAGCAGCTCGGGCTCAACGATCCCGCACCCGTGCAAGCCTTGCGCTTTCTCGCCAACGCGGCGCGCCTCGATTTCGGCATCTCCTACCAATTCAAGCAGCCGGTCTCCGAGCTCATCGGAGCGCGCATGCCGGCGACGCTCGAGCTCGCCTTCGTCGCCTCGATCATGTCGCTGGTGGCCGGCATCCCTATGGGAGTCTATACCGCCTTGCACCGAAGAAGCGCGCTCGCCAAACTCTTCGAGGCGCTCTCGCTCGTCGGAATTTCGCTGCCGACCTTTCTCATCGGCATCCTTCTCATCTACCTCTTTGCCGTCACGCTTGGTTGGCTGCCTTCGTTCGGGCGCGGGGACGTGGTGCACATCGGCTCCTGGTGGACCACGGGGCTTCTCACGAAATCCGGCCTCAAATCGATCATCATGCCGGCGATCACGCTCGCGCTCTTCCAGATGACGCTCATCATGCGCCTCGTACGCGCCGAGATGCTCGAGGTGCTGCGCGCCGATTATATCCGCTTCGCGCGTGCGCGCGGCCTCTCAGAGCGGAAGGTGCATTTCCGCCACGCGCTCAAGAACACCCTCGTCCCCGTGATCACTGTCGTCGGCCTCCAGCTCGGCTCGATCGTCGCCTTCTCCATCATCACCGAAACGGTGTTCTCCTGGCCCGGCATGGGACAGCTCTTCCTGCAATCGGTTCAGAACGTCGACATCCCGATCATGGCCGCCTATCTCCTGTTCATCGCCTTTCTCTTCGTGATCATCAACCTCGTCGTCGATCTGCTCTACGCGGCCGTCGACCCGCGTTTGCGCGTCGCGATCCATGGAGCCTGATTGAGATGAGCGAGATCACAGTCGAGCTGCCGAAATCCGAACCGACCTCGAGGTCTTTTCTCGGGCGCGTCAAGGACAGCGATCTCCTCGCGAGCTTCCTTTCGTCGAAGGTCACGGTCGTCGCCGGCGCGCTGACGCTCATCTTTTTCCTCGCCGCGGTTTTCGCGCCCTTGATCGCACCGACGAACCCTTTCGATCCGGCGAGCAACTTCCTCATCGATTCACTCAATCCCCCGCGCTTCGTGACCGGAGGCGATCCACGCTTCCTCCTCGGCACCGATGATCAAGGCCGTGATCTGTGGTCGGCGATCCTCTACGGCTTGCGCGTCTCGCTTCTCATCGGCGTCTTCGGCGTGTTGCTTGGCGGCGCGATCGGCATCACGCTCGGCCTCATCGCCGGCTATGCGGGGGGCCGTATCGATTCGATCATCATGCGTATCGCGGATGTGCAGCTCACCTTTCCGGCGATCCTCATCGCGCTCCTCGTCGATGGCGTAGTGCAGGCCTTGCTCAAAGGGCAAAATCGCGAACAAACCGCTTTCGGCATTCTCGTGATCTCGATCGGCCTCTCCTTCTGGGTGCAGTATGCGCGCACCGTGCGCGGCTCGACGCTCGTCGAGAAGAACCGCGACTATGTGCAGGCGGCGCGCCTCATCGGCTTGTCACCGGCACGCATCCTGGCGCGCCATATCCTGCCGAACGTCATGGGGCCGGTGCTGGTCATCGCGACGATCAACCTCGCGCTCGCCATCATCACCGAGGCGACGCTCTCGTTTCTCGGGGTGGGTTTGCCGCCGACGCAGCCATCGCTCGGCACCTTGATCCGCATCGGCCAGAACTTCCTGTTCTCGGGCGAATGGTGGATCGTGACTTTCCCGAGCATCACGCTCGCGGCGCTCGTGCTTGCCGTCAATCTGCTCGGCGACTGGTTGCGCGATGCGCTGAACCCGAGGCTGAAATGACGGCGCCGCTTCTCTCGGTCAAGGACCTGCGCGTCGAGTTCGCCACGCGGCGTGGGCCGCTCACCGCGCTCGACGGCGTGTCGTTCGATCTCGCTCCGGGTGAAATCCTCGGCGTCGTCGGCGAATCCGGTGCCGGCAAATCGCTCACCGGCCTCGCCATCATCGGCCTCCTCGATCCGCCGGGCCGGATCGCCGGGGGCGAGATCAGGCTCGCGGGCGAGCGCATCGACAATCTGCCGCCCGAAGCGATGCGCAAAATCCGCGGACGGCGCATCGGCATGATCTTCCAGGACCCGTTGACAAGCCTCAATCCGCTCTTGCGGATCGGCGATCAACTCGTCGAGACCATCCTCACGCACACCTCGCTTACCCAAAGGCAGGCGCGCGAGCGCGCGCTCGCACTTCTCACCGAGGTAGGCATTCCGGCGCCCGAGAAACGCATCGACGGCTATCCGCATGAATTCTCCGGCGGCATGCGCCAGCGCGTGGTGATCGCGCTCGCGCTTTGCGCCGAGCCGGCGCTCGTGATCGCGGACGAGCCGACGACCGCGCTCGACGTCTCCGTGCAGGCGCAGATCATCGCCGTGCTGAAGCGGCTCGCGCGCGAGCACCATGCGGCCGTGATCCTGATCACGCATGACATGGGCGTGATCGCGGAGACGGCGGACCGGGTCGCCGTGATGTATGCCGGACGCATCGCCGAGATCGGCCGGGTCGACGAGGTCGTGCGCGATCCACTTCACCCTTACGCCAAGGGGCTGATGGCCGCGATACCGACGCTCGAAGGGCGCGCTGCGCGCCTCGCCCAGATTCCAGGCGCCATGCCGCGCCTTTCCGCCATTCCGCCCGGGTGTGCCTTCAACCCGCGCTGTCCGAACGTCTTCGATCGGTGCCGCATCGAGCGGCCACCGCCTTTGGCGATCGGCACGAGACGCGCAGCCTGCTGGCTCTACGATCGTGGCGAGGTGGCCTCGCCAGCGAAAGAGGCGGTGTCGTGACCGCGCTTTCGCGCGAGGCGAGCGCCGCGAGCGCGCCGATGGTGGGGCCGCCCCACCTCGTCGAGGTCGAGCATTTGAAGCGCGTCTTCGATGTGTCGAAGCCGTTGATCGCGCGGCTTCTCGAGCATGAGCCGCGTCGGCACCTCAAGGCGGTCGACGGTCTCGACTTCAAGATCGAACGCGGCGAGACGCTCGGCATTGTGGGCGAATCGGGTTCGGGCAAATCGACATTGGCACGCATGGTCGTCGGCCTGCTCAGGCCGACGGATGGGCGCGTGTTGATCGAGGGCATCGACATGGCCGCGACCGGCGATCCTGCGGCGCGCCGCAACGTGCGCCGGCGCATGCAGATGATCTTCCAGGACCCCTACGCCTCGCTCAATCCGCGCTGGCGGGTAGGCGACATCATCGCCGAGCCGATCCATGCTTTCGGCCTCGGTGCCGCCCGCCCGAATGGAGAGGCCAGGAAACCGTCGAAAGCCGCGGTCACCGCGCGCGCCGGGGAGCTTTTGCGCCTTGTCGGCCTCGACCCCGCGGATGCTCGCAAATACCCGCATGAATTCTCGGGCGGGCAGCGCCAGCGCATCGCCATCGCACGCGCGCTCGCCTCGAATCCGGACTTCATCGTCTGCGATGAGCCGACCTCCGCGCTCGACGTCTCGATCCAAGCGCAAATCCTCAACCTCATGCGCGATCTGCAAGAGAAGCTCGGCCTCACCTACCTCCTGATCACCCACAACCTCGCCGTGGTGCGCCACATGGCGACGCGCGTGGGCGTGATGTATCTCGGGCGCCTCGTCGAGATCGCACCGACCACCGAGCTTTTCGTCCGGCCGCGCCACCCCTATACGCGCATGCTTCTCGACGCCGTGCCCGATCTCGCGATGAGCGGGCGCGCGCGCACCCCGGTGGGCGGGGAGGTACCGAACCCGATCGACCCGCCGCCCGGTTGTCCTTTTCACCCGCGCTGCCCAAAGGCCATCGCGCGCTGCCGAACCGAGGTGCCATCATTCATCGAGGACGTCGCGTGCCATCTCGCCCATGACGATCCCAACTGGCTCGCGCGAGAAGGCGCCACCTCGCGCCTGTGACCGGCTTCGGTGTGATCGACGTGACCCTGTCCACGCAAAACTCGGTTATTCGCGTCGCCAATCTTGGGTGCAATTCCCAAGCGGGCTAAGCGCCTTTGAGCATGACCCCCGCGAGCTTTCGCCTCCCATGCAGGACACGAAGCACAGTCGTTGTATTCCCGGAGCGTCGATAGATCACGAGATAAGGCCGCACGACAACAATACGGATGTCCCGGCCAAGTGCAGGCCGTGGTGCCCCTACCTCAGGGTGATCGCGCAAGAGCCGGTAGAACGACCTGATTTGCTCGCGATAGTTGCGGGCAACCCAGATTCCGGCTTCCCGGGCGAGATATTCAAGAATGCTGGAAAGATCGGACTGAGCGCGTGGCGAGATATAGAATCGGCTCACTTCCCCTCGAGCTTCGACATTAGCGTATCGATCCGTGTGTCGTGGTCTTCGAGCGTCAAAACTTCACCCAGCTCGACATCGGCGATCGCCTCGTCCACATAGGGCTTGGCCCATGTCAGATCGTCGTGCTCGAGCTCCGCACGCTCGGCCATGCCCGCGGCGATCATGCGGTGAATAGCGTCCTCGGTCGAGGCAAAATCTCCGCTTGCCACATGAGCGGCAAGCCATGCCTCTTGTTCTGGTGTCAGCGTCAACGTGATGGTCATCGTGAAGCTCGCAGGCCTGCACTCTTTATGCCAAATATCGTCGCACCCCTTGGGGTAAACAAAGTCTCATGGGGTTTGTTAGCATATCGTATGATCGCAGTGAGCGCCAATTTTCATCGCAACGCGCGAAACAGCCGTGTGCGGGGCAGAACTGCGAGAAATCCTTCAATCCTTCGTCGCGGCGGCCTCAATCTCCGGATCGAGCGTGAAGAGATCCTGGGCGCGCCCGACCCCGCGAAGCGCGTATCTGCCGACGGAGACGAGATCGCCTCGCTCCTCGATGGCATCGGCAAAGGCCGACGAGACGAGCAAAGGCTGATCGACCGAACGGCAAAGCGACAAGATCCGGCTTGCTTCGTTGACCGCAGGCCCCACGACCGTGAAATCGAGCCGCTCCTTGCTTCCGATATTGCCGAAGAATACCTCGCCGAAATGCAGGCCGAGATACATGGACGTCGTCGGCAACTCCTCGGCGGAGCGCCGCCCGTTGAGCGCGGCCACACCCGCTCTCGCGCGGGCGAACCCTGCAAGCGCGGCACGGCACGCGGCCTTGCGATCCTGTCCGGTGAAGATGGCGAGTGTCCCGTCGCCCACGAGCTTCAGCACGTCGCCGCCTTCCTCGTGGATCGCCGAGATCACCGCCTCGGCATAGTCGTTGAGGAAGGGGATGATCTGGCCTGGCGCCGCGCTGTCGGAAATGCGCGTGTAGTCGTGCAGATCCGAAAACCAGAGCGCCGCCTCGATGCGATCGGCGACGCCGCGTTCGATGCTTCCGGTGATCACCCTTTGGCCCGCGTCGCGGCCGAGATAGGTCTCCACGAGCGTGCGCGCGATGCGCGCGAGCGAGGTCGATTTCACCGCGAGCGCAAGCACCGGCACGAGGCGCTCGAGCTCGGCGATATCCTCATCCGCGAACCCCTCCTCGTGCCCGGTCGACCAGGATGAATAGACGCAATCCATTTCGCCGATCACGCTTTCGGCGGCGAAGCGGCAGATCATCGCCACGAATTCCGTCATGCCCGCATCGCGCAGCTCCGCGTAGATCGGGTGCACGCCCATCGGGGTTTCCGAAACCGGCATGCGTAGAAGCGAACCGCCCGATTCGAGCAGGCGATAAAAGGGGCTTCGCTGCCAATTCGCGATCGCATCGGCTTCTCGCGTTCGCGGGTATTCCACCGGGGGTCGCGCGCCCTCCCCCTTGCGCCAATGGAACAGGCGCCCCTCGTAGGAAGGATGCAGTGTGTCGACGAAGAGCGAGGCGCGGGCGAGCGGAACGCCCGCGGCACGCATCCGTTCGCAAAAACCCGCGAGCATGAGCTTTTCCGAGGTGCCGGCGAGCCCGCATTCGGCAATCCAGGAAGTGATCTTCGCGAATTCGGAATCAATCATGCGGGTTCGGCCTCTTTCGGCTGTGGCCTCATTTTAAAAAGCGAAAAAACACCGTAGCCTTGTTCATCATGAATCAAATCTGGACATTACGCTTCATGTTGAGAGCATCGCCTTGGAAGAGTTCCTGCATCGCCGCATTTCGCCCGCGATCGGATTTGTGCGAGCACCCTTCTTGCAGGATTATAATACTTCCGAGGAGCCATTTCAGGTGCTGCCGTCAACATTGAAGGTGGGCGCCGCCTGCGAACGAAGGCTGTGCAACTCTCGTTCATGGGAGGTTAATCGTTGCGCCCGCAAAGAATGGCCGCTAGGCGTGACGGGCCGCCGCTAAGCGGCGCGATGCTCGGGCAAGCCCCGATCAGGCCGCTCACGCTCTCTCAACCAGCGTCGAAGCGCGGCCGGAATGAGGCGCCGTGCCGGACTCGAGTTGCGAAAACGGGGCTGGCGCGAGGGCGAAGGCGCCGAGCCTGAAGGGGCGACGATGAACGCGATGGATCGGCGCGTCCTTGCCGAAGATGCCGTGCTCGCAGAGCCGCGACCGACAGTGTTGCGCGGCGCCACGCGTCCGGACCTCATTCGTGACGAAGTCTTGCCTGAGATCTTTGCCGCTTCGGCGCAAGCTCATGCCGAGAAGCCGGCCTTCATCGGGCCTTGCGGCACCTTCACCTATGCGCAAGTGGAGAGACGCGCAGGCGCGATCGGGGCCGCGCTTGCGGCACGCGGCATCGGGCCCGGCGACGTCGTCGGGCTTTGGATGGCGCGCGGGCCCGAGCTTCTGATCGCGCAGATCGGCATCGCGAAGAGCGGCGCTGCCTGGTTGCCCTTCGACGCCGACGCGCCGATCGAGCGCATCGGCGAGTGCCTTGCCGATTGCGGTGCCAAGGCCCTCTTGACCGGCAGCCTTTTTGCGGAACGCGCCAAGGCCGCCGGCGCGGTCGTGCTCGTCGATGCGGCGCTCGTCGCGGAGAACGCTCCCGCACTTGCGAAAGCGAGGCCGACGGGGCTTACGGCGAACGACGCCGCCTACGTGATCTATACCTCGGGCTCGACCGGCAAGCCGAAGGGGATCATCGTCACGCAGGGCAATATCTGCCATTTCCTGCGCGCTGCGAACGACCTTTACGGCATGCGCGCCGAGGACGTGGTGTTTCAGGGCGCCTCGCTCGCCTTCGACCTCTCGATGGAGGAAATCTGGATACCCTACCTCGTCGGCGCGACCTTGTTCGTCGCCGATGCGCGGCTCATGGGTGAGAGTGACAAGCTCGCCGATGTGCTCGACGAGAACCGCATCACCGTGATCGATACCGTGCCGACCTTGCTCGCCATGATCGGCAAGGATGTGCCGAGCTTGCGCCTCATCCTGCTCGGCGGCGAGGCCTTGCCGCCGGCGCTGGCCGCGCGCTGGGTAAAACCGCACAGGAGGCTCTTCAATACATACGGGCCGACAGAGGCTACCGTCGTCGCGACCGCGGATGAGATGAAACCCGGCGAGCCTGTCACGATCGGGCGGCCGATCCCCAACTATTCCTGCTGGATCGTGGCGCCGGACCTCTCGCCGGTGCCGCCGGGCCAAGAGGGCGAGCTCTTGATCGGCGGTCCCGGCATCGCCCGCGGCTACTTGCAGCGCCCCGAGCTCACCTCGCAGAAATTCATCGCCAATCCGTTCCCGTCAGACGGGTCCGACCCGATCCTCTATCGCTCGGGGGACGCGGTGAGCCTCGATGAGCAAGGCCGCATCCTGTTCCATGGCCGCATCGACGATCAGGTGAAGATCAGAGGCTTTCGCGTCGAGCTCGGCGAGATCGAGAGCCGGCTCGTCGATGAGCATGGCGTCGCACAGGCCGCCGTGGTGCTTCGCCAGGATGCGGGCGTCGAGAAGCTCGTGGCCTTCCTCGTCGCCCGGACGGGCCAGAACCCCGACGCCAAGTCCCTGCGCGCCTCACTCGCCCGACAATTGCCGGCCTATATGGTGCCTTCGCGTTACGAGCTCATCGCGACCTTGCCGCGGCTCGCCTCGGGCAAGATCGATCGTTCGGCTCTCAAGAGGCTCGAGCTTGCCCCGCAAGCCGCAAGCGGCGAGCAGGACCCCACGCGCAACGCGACCGAAGAGGCCTTGCTCGAAGCGGCCAAGCGCGCCTTCGGCGCAGAGCTCGTGCCGCTCGAAGCGGATTTTTTCGCCGAGCTCGGCGGCCATTCGCTCATCGCGGCGCGCTTCGTCTCCTTCGTGCGCGAGACGCCGGCACTTGCGACGATCCGCCTCCAGGACGTGTATGAGGCCCGCAATTTGCGCGCGCTCGCCGCAAGGCTCGACTCCACGCTCGTGCCGAATGCCGAGCCCGCCGACCTCTCCTTCACGCCACCGCCCTTGCTGCGCCGCTTTCTTTGCGGGCTGGCGCAAGCGGCGGCGATGCCGTTTTTCCTCGGCCTCGTCACCGCCCAGTGGCTCGGCGTCTATATCGCCTACATTCTTCTCTCGCCGGAAACCGGCGGCTTCCTTGAGGATCTGGTGACGGTCGTCACCGTTTATGTGGCGATCAACGTCGCGACTTTCTTCATCGGGATCGGCGGCAAATGGCTCGTGCTCGGCCGCGCCAGGCCCGGCCGATACCCGCTCTGGGGGGCCTATTATTTCCGCTACTGGCTTGCATCTCAGTTCGGTCGTTTGACGCCGGGTGCCCTCTTGCAGGGTTCGCCGGTGATGAATTTCTACCTGCGCATGATGGGCGCAAAAATCGGTGAAGGCGCCTATATCGGCGAGGTCACTTGCGGCGCGCCCGATCTCGTGAGGATCGGACCGCGCGCCTCGATCGGCCGCATCACCATTGCCAACGCGGCGGTCATCGGCAACGAGTTCATTCTCGGAAGCGTCGAAATCGGCGATGACGCTTATATCGGCTCCTCGACGGTGATCGGCCATGATGTCGTGATCGAGGAAGGCGCGGAGCTCGCGGACCTCACCTCGGTGGCGCCGGGCGGCCACATCGGCAAAGCTGAGAAATGGGACGGCTCGCCAGGCCGCAAAATCGGCATGGTGGACGCGACCTCGCTGCCGCCCCATGCCCAGGCGTCACGCGGTTGGCGCGCGCTCACCGCCGCCTTCCACGTGCTGATGCTTCTCGCCATCCCGCCGCTCGGCCTCATGCCCGTGCTCCCGGCTTTCTACCTTTTCGATCAGCTCGCCGATCTCGTCGGCTCGTTCTCGTCGATCGACTATCTCTACCTCACGCCGATCGTCGCCTGGCCGACCGCGATGGCGCTCATCGCGTTCACGGTGCTCCTGATCGCGGCGATCCGCTGGATCGTCTTGCCGAGGGTGAGGCCCGGCGTGCACTCGGTTTATTCCGTCTTCTATTGGCGCATGTGGCTCGTGGGCCTGTGCACGGCCGTGACGCTCGGCACGCTGAACTCGCTTTATGCCACCTTCTACATGCGCTGGTGGTACCGACTCATGGGCGCGAGGATCGGGCGGGGCGCGGAAATCTCGACCAGCCTCGGCGGGCGTTATGACCTCGTCGAGATCGGTGAGAATTGCTTCATCGCCGATGAGGTGGTGCTCGGCGAAGAGGATGTGCGGCGCGGCTACATGACGCTTGCGCCCGTAAAGATCGCCGCACGTAGCTTCGTCGGCAATTCGGCCGTCGTCGCGCCCGGCACCGATATCGCGCAAGGCGCGCTCATCGGGGTGAAGTCGAAGCCGCCTAGCAAAGGCGTCGGCGAAGGGGAGATCTGGTTCGGCTCTCCGCCGCTCAAATTCCCGGTGCGACAGACCTTCGATGTCGGCGCGAACTGGACGTTCGAACCCTCCTTCGCGCGCAAGCTCGGGCGTGCCGTATTCGAGGCCTTTTGCCTTTCATTGCCGACCGCGCTCTACATCACCTTCGGCGTGTTCGCGGCCGAATATTTCGGACCCGCCGTGCTCGACGGCGATCTCGACGTTCTCATTCCGCAATTCCTCGCGGCGGGCGTGCTCATCTCGGTCATGATGATGCTCGTCGTGTGCGCGCTCAAATGGCTGCTGATGGGCGTCTACAAGCCGATGATGCGGCCGATGTGGTCATGGTTCGCTCTGCGCTCCGAGGCGATCGCGGTCGCTTACTCGACCATGGCGAGCCGCGTGCTTCTCGATCATCTGCACGGCACGCCGATGCTTGCTTGGTGCATGCGCCTCTTCGGTGCCAAGATCGGCGAAGGCACGTATTGGGCGACCACCGACATCACCGAATTCGATTGCATCGATGTCGGCGATTTTTGCGCCATCAACGAGAATTCGGCCCTGCAGACCCATCTCTACGAAGACCGGCTCATGAAGATCGGCCGCATCAAGCTCGGCAAGGGCGTGACCGTCGGCGCCGGAAGCACCGTGCTTTACGACACGCGCGTCGGAGATCATGTGCGCCTTGGCGACCTCACCGTCGTGATGAAGGGGGAAGGCATCCCGGCGAACTCCGCCTGGGGTGGCGCCCCGGCACAGCCGGCGGGGTTACGGTAGAGACACCCGCACCTCTTGCGCCGGGAGAGGTAAAGGCTGCCTCCCGAGCAAGCACCCGATCGACCATCTCGCCGCAAAGGCCGAGGTAGTTCTCGGGCTCGAGGAGCTTCTCCAGCGCGGCGCGATCGAGATGGGCTGAGATCTCGCGATTTTCGGCGAGGAGATCGAGGAAGGGTCGTCCGCTCACGATGACTTCCCGGCAGATGTCGTAGACGAGATCATGCGCGCGCTGCCGGCCAAGCGCCGGGCCGAGACCCATCATCACCGCCTCCGACATGATGAGCCCGCCGGTGGCCTCGAGGTTCTGCCGCATCCGCTTCTCGTCGACGATCAGCCCATGGGTTAGGAATCGCGCCTGCGCCAAGGCACCCGCCGAAAGGCAGAAAATCTCCGGCAGTGAAATCCACTCGATCTCCCAGGGCCCCGTCGAACGTTCGTGATCTTCCATCATGGCATCGAGCAGGGCGGCGACGTGCTGGCGCACCACCGCGACGCAGGCATGGATGTAGGCGCATGAGATCGGGTTGCGCTTTTGCGGCATGGTGCTCGAGGAGCCGCGCCCTTCGGAGAAGGGCTCGTAAGCCTCGGCGACCTCGGTCTGCATCATGAGCTTGATGTCGGTCGCGAGCTTGCCGAGCGTGCCGGTGACCAGGCCGAGGAAGCAGCCGACCTCGGCGATGTTGTCGCGCATCGTGTGCCAGGCGATCTCCGGCTGGGCGAGCCCGAGCTCCGCCATGAGCGCCGCCTGGACTTCAAGTCCATCGCGGCCGAGCGAGGAGAGATTGCCGGCGGCCCCGCCGAACTCGCCAACGAGCACGCGCGGGCGAAGCTCGTGCAATCGCGCGAGATGCCGCCGCACGCCGGCGAGGAGCACGGCCGCCTTGTAGCCGAAGGTGATCGGCACCGCGTGCTGTAGGTTGCTGCGCGCCACCATCGGCGTGTCGCGATAGCGGCGAGCGAGAGCGGCAAGCGAGGCCGCGATCGCCTCGAGGTCTTCCTCCACGAGCTCGAGCGCTCCACCGATCTGCATCACCGTCGCCGTGTCAGTGATGTCCTGCGTCGTCGCGCCCCAGTGGCACCATTCGCCAAGCCCGTCCCGCGATGCGGCGACGAGCTGCTGCACGACGCCGAGGACCGGATAGCCGATGCGCTCCGTCTGAGTCTTCAGCTTCGCCACGTCGATCGCCTCGAGGCGGCAATGGCGGCGGATCTCGTCGGCCGCCTCCTGCGGAATGATGCCGAGGCGCGCCTGAACCAGGGCCAAAGCGGCTTCGATGTCGAGATAGCACCGCACCCGGTTTTCGTCCGAGAACACCGCGCGCATTTTCGCCGTGCTGAAGATGTCGCCGAAAATGCGGGAATCGATGATTGTCGCCGCCATGTTGTCATTGCCCTCTTTGTCCAGGGTCTCTGCCCGTTCGACTATGGTAGCTGGACGTCGGCGCGGCAGATGCTATTTTTTACGTCAATTCAAGAAGGTCGCAACGCTCCGCGACCCGCCAATCCGGGAGGAGATGCCGATGCGTAGATGGCTCGCGCTCGACGCCTTTGTGCGCATGACCCTTAGGGCCGCGATCGCGAGCTTGGCGCTCGCGGCGCTTGTGCTCTTCGTGCCCTCGCGTCCCGGCATGGCGGAGCAGCCGATCATCATCAAGTTCAGCCATGTCGTCTCGCCCGACGCCCCCAAGGGCAAGGCCGCGATCCTGTTCAAGGAGCTCGCCGAGAAATACACGAACGGGAAAGTGAAGGTCGAGGTCTATCCCAATTCGTCGCTTTACAAGGACAAGGAGGAGCTCGAGGCGCTGCAGCTCGGCTCCGTGCAGATCCTTGCGCCGTCGATCTCGAAATTCGGCCCGCTCGGCGTGAAGGAGTTCGACGTCTTCGACCTCCCCTTCCTGATGAGCGACGATGCGCGCGCCCGCCAGATGTTCGCAAGCCCGATGATCGGCGAATTCAACAAGAAGCTCGAGACCAAGGGCGTCAAATCCCTCGCCTATTGGGACAATGGCGCGCATGTCTACACGGCGAACAAGCCGCTCATCATGCCGGATGATTTCAAGGGCATGAAAATGCGCATCCAAGGCTCGAAAGTTCTGGATGCGGCGGCCCGCGAGCTCGGCGCCATTCCGCAGATCATGGCTTTCTCGGAGCTTTACCAAGCCTTGCAGACCGGCGTCGTCGACGGCGAGGACAATGTGCCGTCGAACATCTGGACACAGCGCTTTTACGAGGTGCAGAAATACCTCACCGTCTCCTATCATGGGCGGCTCATTTACGCGCTCATTACCAACAAGAAGTTCTGGGACGGCCTGCCTGAGGATGTGCGCCAGGGTCTCGACCGGGCCGTGAAGGAATCGACCGACTTCTTCAACGAGACCGCCGCCAAGGACAACGCCGACGCGCTGGACAAGATCAAGGCTTCCGGAAAGGTCGAAGTGCATGTGCTCACCCCGGAGGAACGTCAAGCCTGGATCGCCAAGCTCATGCCGGTGCACACCGAGATGCAAAGCCGCTTCGGCAAGGACTTCATCGACCAGGTTTACAAGTCAGCCGGCTTCACGCCTGCGCTCTGAACGGTGCTCGATCGCATCCTCGATCGGCTCGAAGAGTGGATCATCGCCACTCTCATCGCCTGCGCGACCGCCCTCACCTTCGTCGCCGTCCTGCATCGCTATGGTGCGAGCAATTCGGCGGCCCTCGGCGGCTGGGCGAAGGTGCATGGACATATCCTGGTGAGCCAAGCCGCTCTTTGGGTTTACACGCGGCTTACCTCCCTCAATCTTTCCTGGGCCCAGGAGCTCGCCACCTACATGTTCGTGTGGATGGCAAAGTTCGGTGCCGCGCTCGGGGTGAGAACCGGCATCCATGTCGGCGTCGACGTGCTCGTCGACCGGCTTGCGCCGCCGGCACGCAAGCCCGTCGTCGCGTTCGCGCTCCTCTGCGGCGCTTTGTTCACCGGCGTCATCGGCACGCTCGGCGGCATCTACGTCTACGAGCTCGATCCGGATGAGGTTTCCCAAGAGCTCGAATGGCCGAGCCGCTACATCTACCTTTGCATTCCGCTCGGCTCTTTCCTCATGTGCTTTCGCTTCCTCCAGGTGCTCTGGCGGCTCCTGTGTTACGACACCGTGCCCCGCCACGGCCACGCGGCCGAGATCGCGGCGGTGACGCCTCCGCTCGCCGAGCCGGTCGCGGAGCCCGCCGGATGAGCCTTTCCTCGTTAACGTTCGGCTCGCGGTCGCGGGGCAGCGCGATCGCGGCGGCGCTTCTCATCGGCGCGCCGATCCTGCTCGCGCTGATCTGCTTTGCCATGAAGCTCGACATCATCACGCTCTCGCAAACCATGCGCGCCCTGATGCTGTTTGCGCTTCTCCTGGCGCTGATGGCGACCGGGATGCCGATCTCGATCGCGCTCGGCCTCTCCGTGCTCACCTATCTGTTCATCCTGAGCGATGTCGATCCGAAGATGGTCGGCCTCAAGCTGTTCACCAGCATCGATCGCTTCGAGATCATGGCGATTCCCTTCTTCATCCTTTCGGGAACCTTTCTCACCTCCGGCGGGGTGGCGCGGCGCATGATCGCCTTCGCGAGCGCCATGATCGGACATTGGTATGGCGGGCTTGGTCTTGCGGGCGTGGTAGCCTGCGCGCTCTTTGCCGCGATCTCGGGCTCCTCGGTCGCGACCGTCGTCGGCATCGGCTCGATCATTCTTCCCGCCATCGTCGAGAACGGCTATCCGCAGCGCTTCGGCGCCGGCGTGATCGCAACCTCGGGCGCGCTCGGCATCCTGTTCCCGCCCTCGATCAATCTCGTGATCTTCGCCGTGGCAACGAGCGGCATGCAGCCCTTGGGCCCTGACGGCAACATCGTGGAATCGGCGTCCGTCGGCCAGCTCTTCATCGCGGGGCTCGTTCCGGGGCTGATGCTTGCCACCATGCTGGGCGCGACCACCTGGTATCGCGCCTGGCGCAAGGGATATCCGCGCCTGCCGCGGGCGAGCTGGACCGAGACTTTGCGCACCTTCCGCGAGAGCTTCTGGGGCCTCTTCCTCATCGTGCTCGTCCTAGGGGGCATTTATGGCGGGCTCTTCACGCCGACCGAGGCCGCCGCCATGGCCGCCGTCTACTCCTTCTTCATCGCCGTCTTCGTCTACAAGGAGCTTCGCCTTTCCGAGGTGCCCGCGGTGCTGCTCAAGGCCGCCTCGATGAGCGCCATGATCCTCTACATCATCACCAATGCGACGGTGTTCTCGTGGCTGCTCACTTCCGAGCAGATACCCCAGTCGATGGCGCAATGGATGACGGCGCAAGGCTTCGGCATGCTGGCCTTCCTGTTCGTCACCAACATCATCCTGCTCGCCGCCGGGAACTTCATGGACCCCTCCGCCATCGTGCTGATCATGGCGCCGATCCTCTTCCCGATCGCGGCCGCGCTAGGCGTACATCCGGTTCATCTCGGCATATTGATGGCGGTCAACATGGAAGTCGGGCTGTGTCACCCGCCGGTGGGACTCAATCTTTACGTCGCGGCGGGAATCACCCGGATGGGTATTTCGGAGCTCACCATCGCGGTGCTCCCCTGGCTCGCGACGATGCTCATCTTCCTCGCCATGGTGACCTACATCCCGGCGATTTCGCTCTGGTTGCCGAGACTGCTGGGGGTGGTGAATTGATACGGTGGTGAAGGGTGAATAGTGAAAGGTGAACGTGAAATGTGGCAATGAGGATAGCCGCTTTCGTTTCACTTTTGACGCTTCACTTTTCACCCCATAAAAATGAGCGGAAGCGCTAACGTATGACCTCTTTCATCTGCGTCACTTGCGGCACGCAATTCGCCATGGGCGAGGCGCCACCCGCGAGCTGCCCGATCTGCGAGGACGATCGGCAATTCGTCCGCTGGGAAGGCCAGAGCTGGACGACGCTCGAAAAGCTGCAGACGACCCACAAGCTTCGTTTCGAGGACGAGGATGAAAGCGTCACTGGCATCGGCGTCGACCCGCATTTCGGCATTGGACAACGCGCGCTCCTCGTGCGGACACCCGAAGGAAATGTGCTCTGGGATTGCGTCGCGCTCATCGATGACGAGGCGGTCCGCCGGATCACGGCGCAGGGCGGGCTCAAGGCCATCGCCATTTCCCATCCGCATTACTACACGGTGATGGCTGAATGGAGCGATGCTTTCGGCCGAGTCCCCATCTATCTCCATGAGGATGATCGCGAATGGGTAATGCGCGATCATCCCGCGATCTCGTATTGGAAGGGCGACGAGCATGAGATCGCGCCGGGCCTCACGCTCATCTGCTGCGGCGGCCATTTCCCGGGCGCGACGGTGATGCATTCGGCGCAAGGCGCCAGTGGAGAAGGTGCCGTGTTCGCCGGCGACGTGATAGCGGTGAACATGGACCGCGCCTCAGTGAGCTTCATGCACAGCTTCCCGAACTACATTCCACTCGACGCAGCCGCGGTGCGGCGCATCGGTGAGGTCATGGCGCCCTATCGCTTCGTCAAAATTTACGGCGCCTTCGCGCGGCGCAACGTGATGGCCGATGGCCGCGCCGTCTTCGACCGCTCCGTCGCACGCTACCTCGAGGCAATCGGCGCAAAGAGCTGAGGGCGCCAAGGGTCGCGTGGGTGTGAGGCAGGGATCTCCGGGCCAAGCCGGGTGATGTCGATCGGGGGCGATTCCGCTTCGTCACGACCGGACTTGTTCCGGTCACCCACGCCTTCCTTCTGCGCGTGTAGGCGGCGGCAGGCATGGATGATCGGGCCGACGCACGGTCATGACGGCGCAGGCCGTTGCCGCTTCGTCCTGGCCGTCCTCGGACCTGATCGCGGATCAGGCCCGGCTATCAACGCTTGCCAGCGGGACAGGCGCCATGTTCGCAGGTGGCAACTTTCTGAACCGGCTTTGCTTGACCCACCGATGCCGCTGTCACAATGTCGCGGCCCGTAATCAGGAGATGGTCCCGGCCATGGCGAAAAAGGCTATTCTCGACGCGATCAACGCTTTCGCGCCGGAGCTCATCGAGATCAGGCGGGACATCCACAAGCACCCGGAAACGCGATTTGAAGAGGTACGGACCGCAGGCCTCGTCGCCGAAAAGCTTCGCGGCTGGGGCATCGACGTCACGGAACACATCGGCGGAACCGGCGTGGTCGGCACACTCAAGGGCAATCGCCCGGGACAAAGGGCGATCGGGTTGAGGGCCGACATGGATGCCCTCTTCATCGAGGAAGCGAACGACTTTTCTCACGCCTCGGTCGTGCCGGGCAAGATGCACGCTTGCGGTCATGACGGGCACACGACGATGCTGCTTGGTGCCGCGCGATATCTCGCGAGCGAGCGCGATTTCGCCGGCACCGTGCATTTCATCTTCCAGCCGGCCGAGGAGGCAGGAACGGGCGCGCCTGCGATGATCGCCGATGGTTTGTTCGACCGTTTCCCTTGCGACAGCGTCTATGGGCTTCACAACTCGCCTGGCCTCCCGGTCGGGAAATTCGCGACGCGCGAAGGCCCGATGCTCGCGGGTTCGGACTTTTGGGGCGTCACCTTCACCGGCACCGGTGGCCATGGCGGCTCCTCGCCGCATCTGGCGACGGACGCGACGGTGGTGCTCGGCCATTTCCTTCTCGGTGTGCACACCATCCTGCCGCGCAATCTCCACCCGACGGAGAGCGCCGCTCTCAGCGTCGGGCATGTGAGCGGCGGCGCCTACAACTCGCCGAACGTCATGCCATCGAAGATCGTGGTGCGCGGCACCGCCCGTTACTTCCGCACCGAGGCGCAAGCAGTCATCAGGCGTCGGCTCGAAGAGCTCGCTGCGACCCTTGCCACGGCGCATGGGTGCGAGGCTCGGCTCGAATACGAACCGCTCTGTCCACCCACCGTGAATTGGGAGGAAAAGATGCCGGTCGCGCGCGCCGCCGCCGCCGCGGTCGTCGGGGAAGCGAACGTGGGGGATGTGCAGCTCAGCACAGGCGGCGAGGATTTCGCCTACATGCTGCAGAAGAAGCCGGGCGTCTTCATGCGCATTGGCAACGGCGCGAACCCGAAAGGCGAAGTGCATCAGGTTCACACGCCCCGCTATGACTTCAACGACGACATCCTGGCGCTCGGCGCCGCCTATTGGGCAAGCCTCGTGCAGCAAGAGCTGGGCTGGGCCTCCGAGGAACGCTGAACCTCGGAACGCTGAGACCCGGCAGGCGCGAGACCCACTTCGTGCGCAAGGAGCGCCATCATCCCTCTCTGTGCGCCGCCGCGCTTGCACTCGCGCTCATTCTCCCGCGCGCCGGCGCACATGCCGATCCGTCAGCGCCTTTCCACGGGGTGTGGGAAGCTTGCCAAAGCGGCAAGGGCGAGCCCGCCTGCCACTATTTCATCCTCGAGCAAAAAGAGGAGCGCATTTGCGGCTTATGGCATTACTCGGCCGATGCTCGCGACTTTGAAGGGCGCCTCATTGCGGAGACCCAGGGCCTTTCCGGCCGCGTGACGTATAATTGCGGAACGCCTGGCGCCGAAACGAGCATCGCGTGCTCAGGGCAGGCCGTGCCTTTCGCCCCTTCCGAATGGATGAAGACCGACCGGCCGCTATTGATTTGTGCCGGTCGGATATTCGAGCTCGGCGCGAGAGACCGATCCTGCGCCGATATCGGCAAATCGGCCGGGCTTCCGAAGCTTTCAAGCTTTACGCAGCCGATTTCCGGTCGGGATCGGGAGTGGATGAACGCCTGCCTCAACGACCCGACCTACCCCCCGCCGAAGCTGAGGCGATGATGCCGCCGTATATCTAAGCGGGGTTCGCGCCGACGGGCTCACGCCAACACGGTGTCACCACCGGCGAAGCTCGCGGCAGCGAGCCTCGAGAAGGGGGTTCACGAAATGGAGTGAACCGCTGATCCCTTCCCCTCGCGCTCCTCGGATCGCTCGACCACAAGCACACGGCCGTGAATAGGGGTTTGCCTAATCGGGCGTAAATCGATCCGCTCGAATCCGATGCTCAAATTTGGGCACCCCGAAGAATTTGCATGCGAGCTTGGCCCCACCTCAGGGAAGGGGTCAAAATGACAACGGGGATCATCAAGCTTCTGCTAGCGGGACTCGTCGGCTACGGCGTGACCGCCATGGCGTTGAAGGCGACCGCATCGCCAGCACCCGCGCGAAAAATTGCCGGCGCGCATCACGCGAGCTGGACGCCGGCGGGAGCCGAGACGCGCAAACCGATCGGCTGGCACAATCTCTGCCGGGTGCAGGCGGATGAATGCAATGCGGGCAAACAGGCGCCCGTGAACGTCGCGCTCACGCCGCAGGCACGCCACCTCCTCATCGCGGTGAACACACTTGCCAACCGGACCATCACGGCGCGGACGGACGACGAGCATTACCACCTGGATCGCGACGCGCTCGTCGATTGGTGGACTTATCCGGACGACGGCGCCGGCGATTGCAGCGACTTCATGCTCTTGAAGCGCAAGATGTTGATCGAGGCCGGTTGGCCGCTTTCGGCGGCGCTCGCGACCGTGGTGCTCGACCATCGCGGCGAAGGCCATGCGATTCTCACGGTAACCACCGATCAGGGCGACTTCGTGCTCGACAACCTCACCGACAAGGTGCTGCGCTGGGACGAGACGGGTTACGCCTTCCTGAAACGACAGGCGCAGGCTGATGAGAACACCTGGGTGTCCCTCGTCGACAGCGAGGATGCGGAGATCGGTGCGGTGGCTTCGACGAGCTCCCTCCCGGTCGTCGAGGTCAACAGGCGTTGAGCTCCCAATAGCGGGCGAGAAGATCGCGCTCGTCGCTCTCGAGAACCGCAAGACCGCCCGGTACGGTGACGAAAAACCTTTGGTATTGGCTGTCCTTCACGCCGACTTCGCCGCAGGCGACAAAGCCGGGCATGCGCCGGTCCGGCTTGATCACGAGTCCACGAACGAGCGGCGCCGGATCGCTCACGAAACGCCGCGAAAGCGTCGCGATCACGGCCCCAGGAACGTCGCCCGACGCCGGGGACGGCTCGCCCGGCGCCGCGACCAGAAGCCCGAGGAATGGCATCGCGAGACCTTTGGCAAAGAGCGCCATGATTTCAGCTTTCTCGAATCTCGTTGGTCGGTGCGAACCGCCACCGGCCCATGCTGCGGCGCTCAGGCTACGAAAACGTAAACGGCCTTGGCGAACGCGGTCCTGCGAGATCATGTATGGACATCGATTCACCTAAGAATTGCGAGGTTCGCCGATGACCAGAATGACGCCGCTCTCTCGCCCGATGACCCTCTACTCCGGCCCGTTGAGCATGTTCGGCGCCAAGGCCGAGATCGCCGCGCGCGAAAAGGGTCTCGAATTCGAACTCGTGATGGTGCCCTTCGACATGAATCGGCTTTACGAGCCAAAGCACCCGCAAGTCGTCCGCATCAACCCGAAGCGACAAGTGCCTGTGCTGGTGCATGGCGATGTCGAAATCTTCGATTCCACCCAGATATTCGAGTATTTCGAGGATTTGCGGCCGGAACCGCCATTGTGGCCGCGCGAGATCGACGCAAGGGCCCGCGCGCGCCTCCTCGAGCACAAATCCGACGAGGTGTTTTTTCCGCCGATCGTCCGCCTCATGTCCCTCCAGGAGATGCCCGACGATCCCATAGCAGTCGCGGCGCGCGAGGCGGCGGCACGTTATTATTCCGAGATGGAAGAGCTTCTGGCGGGAAAGAGCTTTCTCGCCGGAACGTATTCCTACGCCGATATCGCTTTTTACATGGCACAGTTCTTCGGCGCACGAATGGGCGCACCGATGACGGATGCGACGCCGAAGCTTCTGCGGTGGCGGGAGGAGATCACCGCGAGGCCCGCCGTGCGAAGCGTGGTCTCGGCCATGGCGGCCTATCTCGTCTCACAAGGCCGCCCTTTGCCGAAATTCGTGACATCTCTCGTGTCCGCCGCAGGTTGAGATCGGACGTGACGAAAATCGCACATGAGCGGAATCGCGCGGCGGTTCATGGATCTTGAATCTGCAGCGAAAGCCGGACATTGATCCGCGCCGCTCGCACAGGATGACTGAATGACGCAAGATCTTTTGAACGCGCTTCGTGCCGCCGCGCCGCGCTTGCGTGGAGAACTTGCGGCGGATGCTCCCCTCGCGCCGATCTCCTGGTTTCGCGCCGGTGGCGCGGCCGAGCTTCTGTTCACGCCGGACGATCTCGAGGATCTTCGCCATTTCCTCAGCGCTGTGCAAAAGACGCCGCTCGCGCGCGAGATGCAGATCCTCACGATCGGGCTCGGCTCGAACCTTCTGGTGCGCGATGGCGGAGTGGCGGGCATCGTGATCCGCCTCGGCAAAGGCTTCATGCGGGTCGAGCAGGACGCGGGCGAACGGGTTCGTGCAGGCGCCGGAGCACCCGATGTGAAGCTCGCGCTTGGCGCTGCAAAATTTGGCCTTTCCGGACTTTCCTTCTATCGTGGCATTCCGGGAAGCGTGGGCGGCGCGCTGCGCATGAATGCGGGCGCCTATGGCGGCGAGACAAAGGACCTGCTCGTCGAAGCAAAAGCGCTCGATCACTCCGGCGAGATGGTGATCTTGAAGAATCCCGAGATGCAATTTTCCTATCGCCGCTCGGGGGCGCCCGATCATCTCATCTTCATCGAGGGCGTTTTCCAAGGGCGCAAAGGCGATGAAGAGACGATCCGCGCCGAGATGCAAGAGATCACCGGCAAACGCTCATCCACTCAACCCGTCAACACTCATACGGGCGGCTCGACCTTCAAGAACCCACCGGGGCGCAAATCCTGGGAGCTTATCGACGCGGCCGGGTGCCGAGGGTTGCGGTTCGGCAACGCGCAAGTTTCCGAGCTTCATTGCAACTTCCTGATCAACCATGGTGGTGCCACGGCCGATGAGATCGAGGCCTTGGGGGAAGAGGTGCGGCGGCGCGTGCGCGACAACTCGGGCGTCGAGCTCGAATGGGAAATCAAGCGCGTCGGAGTGGCGGGAACGCAGAAGGGCGCGTTCAAAGCTCGCGCCTGATTCACCGTTTTGCGTGCAAGGGTGTCGCGAGCAGTTGAGGGATTCCCTCGACGCTTCCTTCACCACAATAGCGCGATGGATGAAGTTTGACGCGCGCCCTCAATATCTCCTCAACCGGAGCTCGCGACGATGTCGCGCGTCTGCCACTCCCGGGATCGGCCATGCTCGTCGATGTTTTCAAATTCGCAGGCCGCCTCATCATCGTCGCGCTGGCCGTGATCCTTGTCGCGGCGAAAGGGTTCGAGGCCTTTCGCAAGGCGCCTGAGCCTTCGCGCGCGGCACCTCCCACGGCCGAAGCCGCCCTCATTCGCGCCGCGCCGGGCCCGGCTTTCGGCAGCGGGCCGATGACGCTCATCGGAGATCGGGCAGGCCAATTCCAGGCCGAGGTGGTCGTCGAGGGGGCGACCTTAAGGATGCTCGTCGACACAGGCGCCTATTCGGTCGCGCTTACCGCGGAGGATGCCGAGCGCGCCGGCATCCATCCCTTCCCGAGCGATTACAATCAACAGGTCAACACGGCCAACGGGGTAGTCATGGCGGCGAAGACCGACCTTCGCGAGGTCTCGCTCGGCCAAATCCATGTACGGGATGTCTCCAGCCTCGTCCTGCCGCGCGGCGCGGCGCGCATAAGCCTCCTGGGCATGACCTTCCTCAAGCGTCTCTCCGGCTTCCAAGTGGTCGACAACCGCCTGGTGCTGACGCCCTGAGGGGTGGAAGCGGCCATTTCAAACCGTTTAGTCATCATACAGAAAGCGCCAGCACGATCGCGATTTGGTAAGGATCATCGGTTTCAAGCAGAAATCAGACGGCTGCTAATTTATCCAGAGCATCGCCTTCCAGAACATATTGAATTTTAGTTGAGCCGCTCGCTCCCAAGCCGTCATAGAGGGCGCGAGCGGCAATATTTTCCGTGCTGTTGCCCATTCCAATCGTTGGCAACCGCGGGCTTTGGACGTGCGGGCGATCGCCGACATCAGGCGCTGCGCGACACCAAGGCGTCGGGCGGCCGCCCCGACATATACCTGCTGAATATACGTAAATGATCGCAGGCCCCCGACTGGAAAAAGCGTGGTGAAAGTGGCGAAGCCCACAGGCGCTTCCCGATTGAAAGCGAGGAGGATGTCAATGTTTTTTGAATGGCCAATAATGTCTTCTGTGATCCTCGCATTCTTTGGAATAGAGGCGCCATAGAAACGCGTCATCTCGATCATTATTTCAGCAAGCGCTGGCGCGTGCTGGTCCTCGAATGGTCGAACCGAGATCATTCCCAGATCCTCTTGCAGGTGCGACTGCGTTCCCGGTGAGGTAGCGACGAGGCGCGATGTGGTCGCCTCTTATGACGTGATTGGATAAGGAGTGCGCATCTATTAGAGCATTGGGCACAACGGCGCGAGCTATTTTGTATAAAGATCATGTCGAGAAAAAATGAGCGGAAATGTTTAGCGATTCGGCCTATATGGTCCGCTCTAAGTTCGTCCAAGCTAAGTGCTGACTTGGCGGTGATGATCAGCTCAAGGCAATGCCACTCGCGTGAAGCCATCATCGCTCCAATTTTCCGTGCCTACGCCGTGACGACAGAAGAAGAGGCACTCTGGATCATATTTGCGCTTGATCGCGATGAGCCTCGCGTAGTTTTGACCCCAATACGATTTCTGCCAGTCGCTTTCGAAGTAGCTGCTTTCAGCGACGTAGGAACCACCGTCAGGCGCGATTTTCTTGAGCTCGCTCACGGCGTTCACGATTTGCGCCGCGTGGCGTCGCGCCAAGGCGAGATCGGGTTCGCGACCCTTGAGCCCCGGATAGCCAGGCGGGCCTTCACCAGCGATGATAGCGAGCGCGAAAGCGTCGAGCACAGCCGGATTCGTGGCCGTATCGGCAGTTTCGGCGCGCGTTTCGGCCGAGGCGCCGGCGAGGCCTTTCTGCAAGTGGAGCTCGACCGTCCAGAGCCTGCCTGCCGCGAGCAACGCGCCTACGAGTTCCTCGCGGCGCTCGGCTTGCAAAAGCGTCGCAGGGAGCCAGAGCGATTCGAAGCCGTGGAGGAAATGCCCGGCTTCGGCGAAATTGGCAGACCAGAATATGTTCTCCAGCGGAGCGCCGGGCCGGTCGTCCAGGAGCACGGCCTGCGGCGCATAGCTCCTGAAGAAGCCGGGATCCCAGCGCTGGCGAGCCGGCACGCTGACAATGAACGGTGCCCGTTTGAAGGTGAAATCCTTCCCCGACGCTTCGACCCACTCGAAAAAGGGACGCCAGAGAGCCATTGCCGATCGCTCATCGAGGCCATGCCACTCCAGGCCGATCTCGAGCCGATTACCGGGCCGCACTTTGACGATCTCGCCCCAATGCGGGTTGACGAGGCTCTCGCCGCAAAAGCTCAGGAAGCGACCCATGAGCTTGCGGAAGGCCTCGTCGGAGGTCGCCTCGATCGTCGCCAACACCAGGCCGAAATAGCCAGGAAGCTCGCTCGTCCTCAGCGTCAGACGGGTAACCACGCCGAGGCTGCCCCCTCCGCCCCCCTTGAGGGCCCAGAACAAATCTGGATTCGTGCAGGCATTGGCGACTCTCACCTTCCCGTCCGCGGTGACGATTTCGGCCTCGAGCAATCCCGCAGCGGCGGTCCCGTAAGCTTTCGAATAGCTGCCGAACCCACCGCCTTGCACGAGGCCCGCGACACCGACCGTGCCGCAACCGCCACCTTGCACGTAGCGACCGCCCTTCGTCGTGACCTCGTTATAGGTGTGCATCCAGATCGCACCTGCGCCGACGGTCACGGCCGGTTGCGGGGCCACCGCGCAGCCCTCGGCGACGAAGTCGGGCCGCAAGACGATCTGGTCCATGGCCCGCGTCCAGATGAGGAGCGAATCGGGCGCGTTGGACGTTCCGAGATAGCTGTGCCCGCCGCCCTTCACCACGAGACGCAAATTGCGTTCACGTGCGAAATTGACGGCGGCGACCACATCCTCCACGCTTCTCGCGGCGACCGCGTAGACGCTGGGGCGCAATGTCCACGCATCGATCCAGCCGGTCGTTTGCGTCAACGCGACGTCGTCGCCGACGAAATACGGGTTCTTCAGCTCCTTGAAGAGGTGGTCGCAGGCCGCGCCGGCCGGCGCCTCTTCGCAAATGTGCAAAGGCGAATGGACTTCCAGCAGATTTCCATTCACCTTTTCCCGTAACTCCTGCCATTGAGCCGGCGACGGCCAATCGGGATCCGTGGGCCTTATCCGCGTGAGGGCGCGATCGCCGGCGGCGGCTCGCACCGGCGCGCCGGACAAGGCCGATACGCACGGAAAAAACAGCGTCGATGCCGCTCCTTTGAGCAAGGCTCTCCTGTTCATCGAGCCACCTCGTGAAGTCATTCTCCGGACGATAAAAGTCATGCTTAGTACAAAGCGCTTACGGCAGGACTTGTGCTTTTTAGAAAGTCGCTGAACTTCCGCCTCGCGTTGAAAAGGAGCAAGAAATAAGATGAGAGCTTCGAACACACCCGCGGGCGAATCCGACAACCTCGACGGAAAGTAGACGTAATGCTCGATATGAGTGCTTATTTCGCACGGATCGGCTATGAGGGAACGCCTCGCGTCGATCTTGCGACGCTTCAAACTCTACATTTGTTACATCCGGCTGCGATCGTCTTCGAAAACCTCGACCCGCTGCTCGGCCGCCCCGTTCCGCTCGACATCCCGGCGCTTCAGGCGAAGCTCGTCGCCAGCCGGCGCGGCGGCTATTGCTTCGAGCAGAACACGCTTTTCAAGGCGGTGCTTGAAAAGCTTGGTTTCTCGGTCACGCCGCTTGCCGCGCGTGTTCTGTGGATGGCGCCAGCCGGCGCGCCACCCAACCCGCGCGCTCACATGGTGCTGAAAATGGAGCTCGAGGAAGGCGCCTATTTGGCCGATGTCGGTTTCGGCGGGTTGCTTGCTTCATCGCCCTTGCGGCTCGTTTACGGCGTCGAGCAAGAGACACCCACGGGCATTCTTCGCCTGGTCGAGAGGGACGGACACGTTACACTGCAAGCAAGACTCGCTTCGGAGTGGAGGGACGTCTACCGCTTCACGCTGGAGCCGCAATTTTCGATCGACATCGAGATGGCGAACTGGTTCACCTCGACCCATCCGAATTCCCGCTTTCGCAACGCCTTGATGGTTCAACGATTGACGCCAAACGGACGCGTGAGCCTGCTGAACAGACGTCTTGCTCGCCGCTTCCTGGATGGGCGCGTCGAAGAGGGGATGCTCACCCATGCGCGTGAACTCGAAGAGACACTCGGGGCCGAATTCGGCATCGAACCGCCGGCCGATCTCGCCCCCCTGTTTGCGCGCTTGCCGGCGGGCTGATTCTCCCCCTTTTTCCGTCAACTATCCGGCATTGATAGGGCGCAAGAACTTGCCGAATGCGCCAAGCTGGGCACATATCTGCCGAGCGTCACCCCCGACTTTGAAAACATTTAACGGATCATCAGAAACGCGAGCCAAGCGCATCAAATTGCGGAAAACTGCCCGAAATACACGCTGAACCCCCATCATCGAGCGGAGAACCAATCATGACCTCATCGATCAGATGCTTTTTTGCGGTCGTTGCGATTGTCGGGGCGACACTCTTTTCGCCACTTACGGCCAGCGCGCAAACGCAGGTCGGCACGCTGAGCTGCGACACGTCCGGGGGGATCGGTCTCATCATCACCTCGCAGCAACGGCTCAATTGTACCTATGAGGGCATCAATCGCCGCATTGAGGGATATTACGGCACCATCAGCAAATTCGGCATCGACATCGGCGCGACCACGCAGGGCGTGCTCGTCTGGCAGGTGTTCGCGCCAAGCACGGATTTTGGTCCGTGGGCGCTCGAAGGCGATTATGTCGGTGCCTCCGGCCAAGCGACCGCGGGCGTCGGCGCGAGCGCCAACGTCCTCGTCGGCGGCTTCAACCGCGCCTTCAGCCTTCAGCCTCTCTCGGTGGGCGCGCAGGCCGGCCTCAACCTCGCGATCGGCGTCGCCAACCTCACGCTCGTCGGCAGGAGAGGAAAGTAAGGGTGGCGTGAAATCACCCACGGGCAGGAGTGCGGACGATCCCACCGCTTCCTTGCCTCGTGGCCGCTTAGGTTCGGTTCTGGAGCGTTCCGGCACGCTGAGCCGCGATCGTGAGAGGCCTTTGTGCCGGCGCCTCCATGGGTTACAAATTGACAAGGCGGATTTTCGGCTCGCTACGAAGACGGCAGCGATCGGAAATGGAGAGGAATTAACGTCCCTCCCATAGAGAGCTTTGCGGATAACGTTCGGAGGGTGCGATGAGCATGAGGGCAATTCTCGTTCCGCTCGAGCAAAACGACTACACCCAGTCGGTGCTCGCCTGCGCCCATTTGTTGGCCAGCCGTTTTGGCGGGCATATCCAGGGCTTCGCCTTTTTTCCGATGTATGAGGTCTATGGCTTCGGCGACATGACGCCGCTTTGGGTAACCGAAGGCCGTCCCTCCGAAGAGCTCGCCGGCGAGGCCCGCAAGGTCTTCGACCGCTTCATGCGCCAGGAAGCGCCTTCGCAAGCAGAGGGCGCGCCCGTCTCCTTCAGCTGGCTCACCGAAGCCGATCCGGGCGACATCTTCGTCGCGAGCCATGCGCGCGTTTTCGACATCACGGTCCTCGGGAGACCCGGCTACGACCCGTCAGGACCGCGCTCGTCCACGCTCGAGGCCGTGCTCTTCGAGAGTGGCAAGCCTTGCCTCATCGCTCCGCCGACCCCGCCGCGCGAGCTCGGCGACAACATCGTCATCGCCTGGAACCGCAGCACCGAGACGGCGCTCGCGGTCGCGCTTGCGATGCCGCTTCTGCACCAGGCGAAACGTATCACCATCCTGACGGTCGAAGGCGGCACCGTGCCGGGGCCGAGCGGGGAGCAACTCGCCAATGGGCTCAAGCTGAACGGCATCGACGCGCAAGCCGTAAACGTCACTGCCGGGAAGCGCACGAGCGGCGAGATGATTTTGGAGTACACGGCCTCCGTCGGGGCCGATCTCCTCATCAAAGGCGCCTACACCCAAAGCCGTTTGCGCCAGATGATCTTCGGCGGGGCGACGAGCCACATTCTCGCCAACACGACCTTACCGGTGTTCATGGCGCGCTGACCCCGGGGTCTATTCGGACATCGGACATGGGCGCCGTCCATCATGGCATCAGGGGATAAGCTTCCACCGCGCAGCCTTTCGGTGAGGGTTCGCAAACGGGCGAAGAAATCGACGTCCTCGCGCCAATGGCTGACACGCCAGCTCAACGACCCTTACGTGGCCATGGCGAAGCGCGAGGGATATCGTTCGCGCGCCGCCTACAAGCTTAAGGAAATCGATGAGCGCCACCACCTCTTGCGGCGCGGCCTGCGCGTCGTGGATCTCGGCGCTGCGCCTGGCGGCTGGTCCCAATACGCGGCCGAGCGCGTCGCGGCGAAGACCGGCGAGGGGCGGGTCGTCGCGATCGACCTTCTCGAGCTCGAGGCCATCGAGGGCGTGATTTTCGCGCAACTCGATTTCCTCGCGCCAGAGGCGCCGGACTGGCTCATCGCGACGCTCGGCGGCAAAGCCGATCTCGTGCTCTCCGACATGGCGGCGAACACGACGGGCCACCGCAAGACGGATCATCTGCGTATCATGGGGCTCGCCGAAGCTGCCGCGGAATTTGCCACCGAGGTGCTGGCCCCCGGCGGCGCTTTTTTGGCGAAGGTCCTGCAGGGCGGGACCGAAAGCACCTTGCTTGCCTCGCTCAAGCGCGATTTTGCCCGCGTCAAACATGTGAAGCCGGCCGCGAGTCGCGTTGATTCGGCCGAGCTTTACCTGCTCGCGACCGGATTTCGAGGCGGGGCGAGTCCCGCGTGAACCCATCCCCGACTGACGATCAAAGGCTCCCCATGCCCGCTTTGCGCCCTCTGTCCCCCAAAACGTTGGCGACCCCGCTCGCGCGCTACTCGGCCGCGATCGAGGTGGCGGCCGGCGCACGCCTCGTTTTCGTGTCGGGCCAGCTGGGTATCGACGCAAAGGGGGAGACACCGGAAAGCGCGGAAGCCCAGGCGGAGCTTTGCTTTGCGGCGATTGCCGCGCTCCTTGCCGAGGCCCGGATGGAGCTCTCCGACATCGTGCGGCTCAATGCTTTCGTGACTAAGGAGGCGTATCTCGCCGATTACATGCGGGTGCGGGACCGTCATGTCGGCAATCCGCCGCCAGCCTCGACCTTGATGATCGTCTCGGGATTCTCACGCCCACAATTCAAGGTCGAGGTCGAGTGCGTGGCGGCGAAGGTCGATGGCGCATAGCTGGCGGCAAGACTACCGGGGGCACTGACGTGTTTGGAGACCTTCAATCGCTCCCCCCTACCGTTCACACCGTGAGATAGCGCTCCCTGACCGCCCCTTCCGCCGCGAGTGACGCGCTCGTGCCGCTCCACACCACCTTGCCTTTCTCAAGCACGATGTGACGGTCGGCGATCCTCATCATGGCGTCGAGATTCTTGTCGATGAGGAGAATGGTTTGGCCCTCCTGCTTGAGGTGCGTGAGGGCCGTCCAGATCTCGGCGCGTGCAAGCGGCGCCAAGCCTTCCGTTGCTTCGTCGAGGATGAGCAGCTTGGGGTTCGTCATCAGGGCCCGCCCGATGGCGAGCATTTGCTGCTCGCCGCCCGAAAGCTGCCAGCCGAGTTGTCGGCGCCGTTCGGCGAGCCGCGGAAACAGGCTCTCCACGCGCGCGAGCGTCCAGCGAGGCGGGCCGAAGCGAGACGCCGCGGTCGCGATGAGGTTCTCCTGGACCGTCAAGGTGGGAAACACCTGGCGCCCCTCCGGCACGAAGCCGATTCCAGCTTGAGCGATCCGAAAAGGCGGCGCGCCGGCGAGCGCTCTTCCTTCGAAGCTCACGGACCCGGAGCTTGGCCGCAACAACCCCATGATGGCCTTGACCAGTGTGGTCTTGCCCATGCCGTTGCGCCCGAGGAGGGTGACGACCTGCGCGGCTTCGACCTCGAGGTCGACGCCGAAAAGCACGCGCGCCGTGTCATAACCGGCCTCGAGCCCCTCGACGCTCAGCATGGAAGGATATTCAGCAAAGGCGGCATCAGCCGGCCTCACCGAGGTAGGCGGACCGCACTTGCGCATCCGAGCGCACTTCGTCCGGTGTGCCTGTCGCGATCACGCCGCCATTGACGAGGACGCTGATGCGATCGGCGAGCGCGAACACCGCCTGCATGTCGTGCTCGACGAGGAGGATCGTACAACCCCCCTTGAGGGCAGATAGCGTCCCCACCAATGCCTCGCTTTCGCTCGCCCCGGCACCCGCCATCGGCTCGTCCAGGAGAAGAAGCTTCGGTTGGAGCGCGAGCGCGATGGCAAGCTCGAGCCTGCGCTTCTCGCCATGCGAGAGCGTGCCAGCGAACCTGTGGGCTCGCTCCGCGAGACCGAGTTCGGCGAGTGCCTCCATCGCCCCCTCGTTGAGGCGCGACTCGCGTGCCGCATTGCCGAAGAAGCGCGCGCTCGATCCGAAGCGCGATTGCGCGGCGAGCGCGACATTCTCGAGCGCGGTGAAGCGTGGCAGGATCGAGGTGACCTGAAAGCTGCGCACGAGGCCACGGCGAGCGCGAGCATGCATCGGCAGATCGGTCACATCCTCGCCGTCGAAGACGATGCGCCCGCTGTCGCTCGCAAACGACCCGGAGAGCTGATTGATGAGGCTCGTCTTGCCGGCCCCGTTCGGCCCGATGAGCGCGTGCAGCTCGCCTTTGGAAATGTCGAGCGAGACCTCGTCCGTCACGCGCAGAGCGCCGAAGCTCTTCGTCACGCGATCGAGCGCCAGTAGAGGCTCAGCCATGGCGGCGACCGGTGAGGATGCCGAGAAGGCCGCCGCGCGCGAAGAGCACCACGAGAACGAGGAAGGGCCCGAAAATTACGCGCCAATGCTCGGTGAAGCCCGAGAGCAGCTCTTCAGTCAACACTACGAAGACCGCGCCGAGAATGGCGCCGTCGAGCGAGGCCATGCCGCCGAGCATGACCATGATAATGAGATCGCCCGAACGCTGCCATGTCATGAATGCGGGGCTCACGAACTCGGATTGCTCCGCGAGGAGAAAGCCCGCGACCCCGGCCATCATGCCCGAGATCACATAAGCCGTGAGGCGAAACGGATACGGGTTGAAGCCGATCGCGGCCATGCGCGTCTCGTTCTCCTTGGCGCCGCGCAGCACGCGGCCGAAGCGCGAGCGCAGCACGGCACGCGCAAAGAGATAAACCGCGAGCAGCATCGCAAGTGACAGGTAATAGAAGGCGCGGTTGTCGGCGAGGAGGTCGTGCCCGAAGAAAGATGCGCGGTTTGCGAGCGTCAGCCCGTCGTCGCCGCCATAGGCCTTGAGCGAATTCGCCACGAAATAGGCCATCTGGCCAAAGGCAAGCGTGATCATGATGAAATGCACGCCGCGCGTCTTCAGCGATATCGCGCCCGTCGCAAGCGCGAAGAGACCGCTTGCGGCGAGCGCGACGAAGAGCAGGAGAATGCCGTCGTCGATTCCGTTCGCGGTCAGGATTCCGGCCGCGTAGCCGCCGATGCCGATGAAAGCCGCGTGGCCGAAGCTCACGAGCCCGCCGCAACCGAGCGCGAGATCGAGCCCGAGCGCCGCGATGGCGAAGATCGCGCACCGGGTGAGAAGCGCAAGGACGTAACGCTCGGCACCGAACGCACCGAGCAGCGGCGCGAGCGCCAGCGCCGCGAAAAGAAGCACCGGCACGAGGGCGCGACTGGGTTCGGTCGCGGTCGGCGACGTGGAGTCCATCGGCACCGCGATCCCGCGCATGGTCAGGCCCGGGCCGGAAAAAGTCCGGCCGGCTTGAAGAAGAGCACCGCTGCCATGAGCACGTAGATCAGCGTCGAGGCCAACGCAGGACCTGCCTGATTGGCCGCCGAAGACGAGAGCACGCCTCGTAACACGTCGCTCGCGAACGAACGGCCGAGCGTGTCGACGAGGCCGACGAGAAGCGACGCCACGAAGGCGCCGCGCACCGAGCCGATGCCGCCGATGACGATCACGACGAAGGCGAGGATCAGCAGGTTGTCGCCCATGTTCGGCTCGACCGCGAAAATCGGCGCGACCAGGGCGCCTGCGAACCCGGCCAGCATGGCCCCGACGCCGAAAACGATCATGAACAGGCGCCCGATATCGACGCCCAGGGCCGACACCATCGGGGCGTTCGAAGCACCGGCGCGCACCAGCATGCCGACACGCGTGTGATTGACGAGAACGTAGAGGAGGACGCCGACGCCGATGCCGGCGCCGATCACGACCAAGCGATACACCGGGTAGAGGAGCCCGGGCATCAAGCGCAACGAGCCCGAGAGCGCGTCCGGCATCGACAGCGAGAGCGCGTTGGCGCCGAAGGTCATGCGTGCGGCTTCGTTGAGGAAGAGGATGATGCCGAATGTCGCGAGCACCTGATCGAGATGGTCGCGCCCGTAGAGGTGGCGAAAGATCGCCGCCTCGAGGATTAAGCCGACCAGCAAGGAAGCGCCGATAGCCAGCGCGAGAGCCAGCGGAAAGCTTTGCGTCAGCCCATAAGCCGTGACGGCGAAATAGGCGCCGAGCATGTATTGCACGCCGTGCGCGAGATTGATGAAGTCCATCACCCCGAACACGAGGGTGAGCCCGGCCGCGATGAGGAAGAGGATGACGCCGAGCTGCAAGCCGTTCAGCGTCTGCACCGCGAGGAGGGCCGTCGACATGAGCGGTTGCGACCCCTCCCTGGGTTGCGGCGCGCGGGCGCGCTCTCCCCGCGTCGGCCCGAATTAAGCAAAGCTTCGAGGGAGGCGCAACGGGAGGCGAGGCGGCAATGGAGCCGATGGGACGGCTTCGTTCATTATGTGAAAAAGCCGATCATGCGTTCGATCTTTCCTCTATCCGCGCTGAAAAACGCGATATCGATGCCTTTTCGCAAGATCGCACCGTCGGCACCAACCGCCTGCCAAGAAAATAGTCCCATGCCATGGTGAATTTCGATCTCGGTAGTGCGCACGACCCTCGACCCCGGGCGTCGATCTCGAACGCCCGCGATGTGCGCAAGGAGCTCCTGCGCGCCGACCGCATGCACGGTCGGATCGGTGTAGGCGGCACCATGGCCCCACACCGCGTCAAGCTTTTCAGCGCGGCGATGAGCGTCAGCTTCACCCCACACGTCGCAATAAAGATCGATCAGCTCGGCTTGGCCGCTCATGTTTTTCCCGCGCTACACCTCGCCCAGAGCCTCGCGGCGGTGCCGGTCGAGCTCGGCGCTGTAGCGGCGCAGCACATGGGCTTCGGTTAGGAGGCCCACGATTCGGCGCGTGTCGCGTGTGTCGACGACGGCGATCGAGTCGCTCTCGAGGCGATCGAAATCGCGCGCCGCCTCCTTGGCGTTCATCGAGGGCAAGAGCATGTCGTCGCGCTGATAGGCGAGATCCTCGATGAGCCCCGCCGAGCCCAGCGTGTCCAGCTCGTGGGAATGCACCGTCGCGACCTCGACGAGCCCGGCGTAACGGCCCGCCTCATCGGTCGCGATCACCGTCTTCGCCGAGCCGAGGGGGAATTTCTCGCGGAAGGCCTCGAAGCTCATATTGTTGCGCACGATGGGCGCGTCGCGACGCATGAGGCTGTCGACCGTGAGCGATCGGATCCAGCCGACATCCTGGGCGCTGCGAATCGATTCACCGCGCAAATGGAAGCGCCAGGTGGCGAAGGAGTAGCCGAAAGTCTCACGCGCCGTCAGCGACGCCGCGAGCACGCAGAGCATCACCACGCCCGCCATGCCGAAATCCCCGGTGACCTCGAGCGCGAGCACGATCATCGTCAAGGGCGCGCCGATGATAGCCGCGGCAAGCCCGCTCATTGCCGCGACAGCGAAGAGCGGGGTGGCCTCGGGCGCGACGACACCACCCAGCACGAGCAAGCCGCCGTAAAGCTTGCCGAGCACGATTCCGAGAAAGAGCGAAGCGAAGAACAGGCCGCCGCGAAACCCCGAACCGATCGAGACGGCGGCCGCAAGCGACTTCAGCACCACGACAAGCGCCAGGAAGGCAAGCGTCTGCTCGGTGCGGATCGCCAGCTGCAGCGCGCCGTGGCCGGCCGAGAGCACCTGGATCGTGATCTGCGCCAAAAGGCCGAGCACGATGCCCCCGAGCGCCGGGCGCAGCCACATCGGAATCCAAGCTTGGCGCATCGTCTGCTCGACGATGGTCACGAGCCGCATGATGAGAATGCCGGCACCGGCGCAAACGATGCCAAGGAGCAGCATGAAGGGATAGTGGCCGAGATCGACGCTCGGCACCGCGATCGCCACGACGAAGGCGGGTTGCCACAACGTGCGCGCCACCAAGGTGCCCATGAAGGCAGCCACGGCGACGGGCGCGAGCGTTGCGATGGTGTAAAGGCCCATGATCAGCTCGAACGCATAGGCGGAAGCCGCGAGCGGCGCGTCGAAGGCGGCCGCGATGGCACCCGCGGCGCCGCAACCGACAAGCGTGCGCAGATCGTTGCGGCGCAGCCCAAAGAACTGGCCGAGGCGTGAGGCGACGCCAGAACCGATCTGCGTATAGCCGGCTTCGAGGCCGACGGAAGCGCCGAAGCCGTTCGAGATCACGTTTTGCAAGGCGACGATGAAGCTGTCCGTGAGCGACAAGCGCCCGCCATGCAGCGCATTCGCCTCGATCGGGTCGACCGGGATGCGCTCGCGCCATTGGGAGTAAGCCCAGAGCACCAGACCGAGCACGGCCCCGCCGGCCGCGGGAGCCAAGAGCGACGAGAGGAAAGGGAGGCCCTGGGCACCGCTCACCCCCGTATGCGAGTTGACGTGGAAGATCAGGCGATGCGCGATCACCACGACGTAGGACATGCCGCAGACCATGGCGCCGGCGAGTCCGCCGGCGACTGCCGCGAGCGCCGTGAGCCAAACTTCGCTGGTGCGGACAAGGGCGCGCAGATGGTCCGGCGCCCGACGCAAGCTGAACGGTGCCCGCGAGATCGCGCGGCCCGCCGCGGTTACGCGTGCATGGAGATTGGAACGAGCCGAGAAGACAGCGTCGAAGTTCATCGCCGTCAAAACAACGCCATGGGTCGGGCCCGAAAGCCCACCCTCGAGGGACTCTCCGCTCCTAAGCGGCTTAACCTGATGAATGCAACGTTTTTTATGAACGGCGGATGACCGCGTTGCGGCGCCTTTGAGACGCGCGGCTCACTTTTTTGTGGATGGTGCCTCGAAGACACCAACACGCGGTCGCGGCCGACGCGTTGCGGCTCCCCTTCGGTCAGCGTGCATGTCGCCGCAACCGGGCCTGCTCCAATCGAAAGCATTTTTTGACCATAGTGGCACAAGTTCCAAAATGGCAGGCGACTCGCAAGGCTCGTGCCCGGGAAGCTCAGGCGCATCCCGGCAAATCACGCCGGCGCGGCGGCTGGCCAGCCGCGTAGCCGCAACCCTATTTCGGCAAGAGACGCGCCGTGACCTCGATCTCGACCTTCATCTCGGGCTTGAGCAAGCCGACGACGACAAGCATGGTCGAGGCGGGGCGCACGGAGCGCAAGCGCTCGCCGCAAACGCGCAGGACCGGCTCTTGAAAGCTCGTGTCCGTGACGTAGTAGGTGGCCCGCACGATGCTTTCCATCGACGACCCGGCGTCCGTGAGAACCTTGGCAATCGTCGAGAAGCAGTTCCGCGTCTGCTCGCTCACATCCTCCGGCATTTCCATCTTGGCATAGTTGTAGCCGGTCGTGCCGGCGACGAAGACGTAATCCCCGTCGGCCACCGCGCGCGAATAACCGTAGGCTGCCTCGAAGGGTGAGCCGGTTGAGATCAGTTGACGGTTGGCCATGGCGTTCCTCCTTCAACGAAGCGCTGGATGAAGGAGTTTCTCGGCGTTGGCAATCCGATTTGCATGTAAGAAGGTTCCGTTCCCAACGGGGGCCGTCCAGCCTCTCAGGCGATGGCGGAAAGTGGGGTTGCGACCTCCTCGAGGGGCTTGCGCTCGGCGCGTACCGCGAAAAGAGCAGCGACAATCGCGGCGCCCACCATCAACACCGCGCCGAACGCATAGCCCGCGAAGACCGAGGCGCGCGACCCGCTCTCGATCAGCATGCCGAAGAGGATCGGGGCGACAACGCCGCCAAGCCCCGTGCCGATGGCGTAGAAAACCGCGATTGCCAGCGCCCGAATCTCGAGCGGGAAAGTCTCGCTGACCGTGAGGTAGGCGGCGCTAGCGGCGGGCGAGGCGAAGAAGAAGATCACCATCCAGGCAAGCGTCTGCCCTGAGGCCGACAAGAGCCCGGCCGCAAAGAGCGCTCCGCAGGCGAGAAGCAGCACGCCCGACAAGGCATAGGTCGCGGCGATCATGAAACGGCGCCCGAGCGTGTCGAAAAGACGACCGAGAAGGAGAGGTCCCATGAAATTGCCGAGCGCGAAGGGCAGGATGTACCAGCCGACATCGCCCGCGCTGACGCCATAGAATTTCGTGAGAACCAGGGCGTAGGTGAAAAAGATCGCGTTGTAGAAGAAGGCTTGGGCGGCCATCAGCGCAAGGCCGACCAGTGCGCGCTGGCGATGGCTTCGAAAAAGCGTGACGAAGACTTCCTTGAGCGGCGTGTGGCTGCGCGCCTTGAGCCGGATCGCCGCGCTGGCATCGACGGGCGCGAGCACGTGGCCGGCGGCCTCGAATCTGGCTTCGATCCCTTCTGCGACGAGGCGGGCCTGCGCCTCCCGGCCATGTAAGGCTAGCCAGCGCGGGCTTTCGGGAATCCACATCCGCATGAGGAAGACGACGAGGCCGAGTCCCGCGCCGATGAAAAAGCAGGCGCGCCATCCCGTCTCCGGGTTGATGATGTGCGGATCGAGGAGGACGATCGCGGCACCCGCACCGAGCGCCGCGCCGATCCAGAAGCTGCCGTTGATCACGAGATCGGTGAAGCCGCGATAACGGGCGGGCACCAGCTCCTGGATCGTCGAGTTGATTGCGGTATATTCGCCGCCGATACCGGCGCCCGTGAGGAAGCGGAAGAGCCAGAACGTCCATCCGTTCCAGGACAGGCCGGTGAGCGCGGTCGCCGTGAGATAGACCACGATGGTGGTGAAGAACAGCTTCTTGCGGCCGAGGCGATCGGTGAGCCAGCCGAAGAAGAGCGCTCCCAGAACGGCACCCAACAGGTAGGCGCTGCCGGCGACGCCGACATCGCGGTCGCTGAAATCGAGCGCCGGGCTTTCCTTCAGGGCGCCCGCGACCGAGCCCGCGAGCGTCACTTCGAGGCCGTCGAGAATCCAGGTGATGCCGAGCGCGACGACGACGAGCGTGTGAAAACGCCCCCAAGGCAGGCGCTCGAGCCGCGCCGGAATGTCGGTCGAAAGCTCGCGGGGGCGTTCTGCTTGTGCAGCCTGGCGCGTTGCGCTCTTCCCCTCTTCGTCCTGCCGCATAACCTAACCGTTTCCTGCCTGCCCGGGCGGCGAACTTCGTGCCCGATCCCAGCGACCTGATGCCCAGTAGATAGGGGCGATGAGCGCTTCGGCGAGGTTGCGGGGCAACCGCAGTGGCAACGTTTTAGCTCAGCGGAGGGGGATTGGCCTTGGCGATTTCGACGCTGCCTCTCTTTCACGCCGCCTTTCTTGCAAGCCTGGTGCTTCGCTTGAACCGCGAGAGGCGAAACGGTGTCGGGTCGACACAAGGCGGCGCGCCTGTGGCGAGCTCCGAAGCGAGTTTTCCGGCGCCGGGCCCGATGCCGAAGCCATGGCCCGAGAAGCCCGTTGCGAGGATGAGGCCTGGCATGGTCTCGACCGGCGAGATCACCGGCACGGCATCGGGCGTCACGTCGATCAAGCCGCCCCAAGCGTTCTCGACCTTCATATTGCGAAAGAAGGGAAATCCGGCTCCGATCGTGCTCTTGGCCTCCTCGATTTGGGCGTCGTCAGGTGCCGGATCGAGCACCCTGATCTCCTCGAACGGGGACTGTGCGTCGAGCTTCCATTCTCGCGGCATGCGCCATTCCTCCCGGAAACGGCCGGCGACCCGAAGCTTCAGCTCGTCCCACCCCGTGATCAGAGAGGGAAGAAAATCGAAGAAGAGGCGAAACGAATCGGGCGTGATATGCGAGATGCTGCCGTTGCGGCGAGACACCGTGTAGCCGCCATCGAGCCGTTTGCGGAACGAGAAGGTGGAACCCCCGACCGTGACCTCCGGACCGCCCGGCATGGGCGGCGTGGCGAACACGGAACCGAGCATTTTCAGCTGCGGCAGGTCGATCCCTTCATTGCCGAGAAAGAGGCGCGACCAAGCGCCGCCCGCGAGAATCACGGCGTCGCAAGCGATCCGCCCCTTTTCGGTGACGACGCCTGCGACCTTGCCCGCCGCGATGTCGAGGCCACGCACGGCGCAATTCTCGATGACCTTAGCGCCTTGCCGGCGCGCCGCCTCGGCAATCGCCGGCACCGCCTTTTGCGGCTCGGCGCGCGCATCGCTCGGCGTCATCAGCGCGCCAACCAAACGGCGCGTCGTTCCTGGAAGAATGTCGGCAAGCTCGCGCGGGTCGACGAGGCGCGAGGTGATTTGAAAAGGGCGCGCCGCGTCGAGCCAAGCCTTCTGGCTCACCATCTCTTTTTCAGTGTCGCAGAGATAGAGGATGCCGCAGCGGCGAAAGCCGGTTTCCGCCCCACAGGCCTCGTTCATCGAACCCCAGAGCCGCTGGCTTTCGAGGCAGAGCGGGATCTCGGCGAGGTCGCGCCCCATGGCGCGCACCCAACCCCAATTGCGACCCGATTGCTCGCAAGCCACATAGCCCTTCTCGCAAAGCACCACGTCGATACCTTGCCGCGACAGGAAGAAGGCGGCGCTCACCCCGATGATGCCGCCGCCGATGATGACGACATCGGCGTGCGCCGGAAGAGCGGCGTCGGTCTTGATCCTGTCGACGGCTGGCATCATTGGGGTCTGGCCCTCGCGGTTCGTGCTCAGTTTGAGGCGGAGGCGCAAGCGCCGCAAATCATGGTGGCGGCGCCCAGGCCACGGCGTATCATCTCTCGCCTATAGGGATCGGGGTCTTTGAAACGCTCCACCTGCGGCAAGCGCCGCAGCATCACGCGCGCCATGAAGCACGCGTATCACCACAAGCCTATGGTCGCTATGCTGGTAAATAGACAGCGTATCTTCCGGCAAAACCCAAACGGAGTCCTGGCGCGAATTGCTCACGCGAGGCCCCGGCCAGCGGAAAATGGCAGAAAAGCTGGCACGCATCCATGATCTTCTCGACAACCCGAGTCGCGACAGGCTCCGAAGCCTCGGCGGCGAGGTAGGCCCAAATTTCTGCAATGTCCGCCTCAGCGGCACGCGTCAGGCGCAGGACGAGCGGCTGGCTAATAGCTTTTTTCCTCGCTTGACGATCCGGGTCACGTCGAAATTCCTGACTCGGCCGGCGGCGAGGTCAGCAAGCCCCGCGTCAATGTCAGCTTTTAGCTTCGCCAACTCCTCGATCTGAAGCGCGCGCTTTGTTTTCCAATCCCGCAACGCCGCCCGCACGACCTCGCTTGTCGACGAGTAGTCGCCGACCTTCACGGCTCTTTTCACGGCGGACGCCATTTCGGCCGGCAGAGTGATGGTGACGCGTTCAATGCCGCTCATGCTGTATCCTCCGGAGCATACGTTATCATATAAGATATGCGAACGCATCTAAACTCTATGCCGGATATTTGCGCCGGTTCCCGAGGTGCAATGCACGACGGATGAGGCGAATCTCCTTGTCGCACCCATTCCGAGAGCTTATCGAATGGCAATGTCGGACAGCCCCTTGCTCAATCGCGCGCAACCTCGCAACGCCGCGGCAAGGCATCGGCCCCTTGCGGGCCGCGTGGTGATCGCCACGCACAATCCGGGAAAGCTCGTCGAAATGCGTGAGCTCCTGGCCCCTTTCGGCGTCGGGGCGGTCTCGGCCGGCGAGCTCGATCTTCCGGTTCCGGCCGAGACCGGCCACATGTTTTGCGAGAACGCGGCCATCAAGGCGCATGCGGCCACAAAGGCAACCGGAATACCAGCTCTCGCGGATGATTCGGGGATTTGTGTCGACGCACTCGACGGAGCGCCCGGCCTGTTCTCCGCCGATTGGGCCGTGAACAAGGACTTCCGGCCCGCGATGGAACGCGTCGAGCGCGAACTTCATCGGCGAGCCGCGCTCACCCCAGGCAAGCGTCGCGCGCATTTCGTTTCCGCTCTCGTGATCGCGTGGCCGGATGGCCATGAGGAGCTGTTCGAAGGGCGCGTCCACGGCCATCTCGTCTGGCCGCCGCGCGGCGAAAAAGGCTTCGGTTACGATCCGATGTTTCAGCCCGACGGGCATGATCTCACCTTCGGCGAGATGACGGCGCAAGGAAAGCACGGCATCGACTGGAACGTGGCCAAGCACGCCGAGGCAGCGCTGTCGCACCGGGCCCGCGCTTTCATGAAACTCGCGCGAGCTTGCCTCGAACCCTCATGAGCACGGCCGCTTTGAAAAAATCCCATTCGTCGGCGCATGCGACGCGCGATGCGGGTTTCGGCGTCTATGTCCATTGGCCGTTCTGCCTCGCGAAATGCCCCTATTGCGACTTCAACAGCCATGTGCGGCATGCACCCCCCGATCAGCCGCTTTTCGTGCGCGCATTCGAAGCCGAGCTTGCCCATATGGGCGAGTTGGCGCCCGGTCGAATGGTGACGAGCATTTTTTTTGGTGGCGGCACGCCTTCGCTCATGGAGCCGCGAACGGTCGGCGCCATCCTCGAGGCGATCGCGCGTATCTGGCCGCTCGATGCAAGGGCCGAGGTGACCCTCGAAGCCAATCCGACGAGCGTCGAAGCAAGCCGCTTCCGCGGTTATCGCGCGGCCGGAGTGAATCGCGTCTCGCTCGGCGTTCAGGCCTTGAACGATCCGGATCTGAAGATGCTCGGCCGCATGCACTCGGTCGACGAAGCGCTTCGCGCCGTCGCCATCGCCATGTCCGTGTTCGAGCGCGTCTCTTTCGACCTCATCTATGCGCGCCCGGCGCAAGATGCCGCGGCCTGGCGCGCCGAGCTCGAGACCGCGCTTTCGCGTGCCGCAGACCATTTGTCGCTCTATCAGCTCACGCTCGAGCCCGGTACTCCCTTTGAAGCCTTGTGGCGCGCCGGCAAGCTCGATCCGCCAAAACCCGAAGAGGCTCGCGCCCTCTATGAAGTGACTCAGGAGCTTTGCGCCCGGCACGGGCTTCCCGCCTATGAGGTGTCGAACCACGCAAGGCCAGGCGCGCAATGCCGCCACAACCTCACCTATTGGCGTTATGGCGAATATGCCGGCGTCGGCCCCGGCGCGCATGGGCGCCTCGTGGCGCCGCGCGGGCGCCTTGCCCTCTCGACCGAGAAGCGGCCCGAGACCTGGCTGCGGCAGGTGGCGGCAAAGGGACATGGCGTGGTGGAACGCCAGATCCTGTCGCGGCAAGACGAAGGGGATGAGTTCCTGCTCATGGGCCTTCGGCTCGCGGAGGGTATCGAGCCCGAGCGTTTCGTCGCGCTTTCGGGGCGCGAGCTTGCGCCGGAACGCCTGACTCACCTTATGGCACTCGGCCTTCTCGAGGAGCGCAACCAACGCCTGCGGGCAACGGCCGAGGGTTTCCTGGTGCTCGATGCGCTGGTCGCGGATCTCGCCGCCTGAGGGAAGAAAACAGCGCAGCTTGGCGCATGAGCCGCAGAGCCCGTTCTTACTTTCCAAGATCGTGCTAGAGCATCATTCACGGAAGGGCTGGCCTGCCCGCAAAAGGCCGGTCCGAGCGTCGAAGGGATCGCAATGGCAAGCACGGATGGGGGCTCGCGGACGCATTTCGGCTTCTCGACGGTGCGCCTCGACGAGAAGCAGGGCCTTGTCGACGATGTCTTCCGCCAGGTCGCGCGCCGCTACGACCTGATGAACGACCTCATGTCCTTTGGCGTTCATCGGGCTTGGAAGAACGAATTCGTCGCCATGTTGCCCCCGCACGCTTTTTCCGTGATCGATGTCGCGGGAGGGACAGGCGACGTGGCCTTTCGCATCGTCGATGCCGGGGGGCGGCGCGCGCGGGTAACGCTTTGCGACATCAGCGCCGAGATGCTCGCGGTCGGTCGCGAGCGCGCCGGCCCGGCACGGGCGCGGCAGCTCGCCTTCGCGCAAGCCAATGCCGAGGATCTCCCCTTCGCCACGGCTTCCTTCGACGCCTATACGATCGCCTTCGGCATCCGCAATGTGCCCTCGATCGACAAGGCCCTGGCGGAAGCTTTCCGCGTGCTCAAGCTCGGGGGACGTTTTCTTTGCCTTGAATTCTCCTCGGTCGATATGCCGGGGCTCGACAGGCTCTACGATGCCTATTCGTCGAGCGTCATCCCGAAGCTCGGCAAGCTCGTCGCGGGTGACGAGGGCCCCTATCGCTACCTCGTCGAGAGCATCCGCCGTTTTCCACGCCCGGCGCTCTTCGCGCGCATGATCGAGCGTGCCGGTTTTCGCCGGGTGAAGCACCGCCCATTGTCGGGGAACATCGCGGCCATCCACTCGGCCTGGAAACTGTGAGACCGCGCCCGCCGTGCTGACCGCCCCGATCCATCTCCTGCGTCTCGCGCGTGTCGGCTTCGTGCTAGCGCGCGAGGGCGCGTTCGGCATCGTCGACGAAGCCACCATTCCGGCCGGCTTGAGGCTGGGGGTGGGGCTGGCGCGCCTCCTCGAACGCCGCGGCGGCGATCCCGGCACCGGACTGGCGCAAGCCATGACCCGGCTTGGCCCCTCCTATGTGAAATTCGGCCAGTTTTTGGCGACGAGACCCGACATCGTGGGCGTGCGCGTGGCAAGCGGCCTCGAGGCGCTTCAGGATCGAATGGCGCCCTTCCCGCGCGCGCAAGCAATCACGATGATCGAAGCCGCGCTCGACAAGCCCGTCGATACGCTCTTTTCCGAGTTCGGCGAGCCCGTCGCGGCTGCCTCGATCGCGCAAGTGCACAAGGCTTGCCTCATCGCGGGAGGCAAGCCGCGCCTCGTTGCCGTGAAGGTGCTGCGCCCCGGCATCGAGCCTCGCTTCAAGCGCGATCTCGCAGACATGCGCTTCGGCGCGGCGCTCATCGAGCGTGTCGCTCCGGCCATGCGGCGCCTTCGTCTCGCGGCCGTGGTCGAGACGCTCGCCCGCTCGGTCGCGATCGAGATGGATCTGCGGCTCGAGGCCGCCGCCCTTTCCGAATTCGCCGAGAACACGAAGGACGACTCCGATTTCCGCGTGCCGAGCGTCGATTGGGAGCACACCGCGAAGGAAGTGCTCACGCTCGAATGGATCGACGGCCTGCCGCTTTCCCAGATTGCCGAGATCGAGGCGGCGGGCCATGACCGGGTGGCGCTCGCGCGCGTCGTCATCCAGTCCTTCCTGCGTCAGGCGCTCGGTTCAGGTTTCTTCCATGCGGACATGCATCAGGGAAACCTGTTCGTGGATGCGCGCGGACGCTTGGTCGCCGTCGATTTCGGCATCATGGGCCGGCTCGGCGAGAAGGAGCGGCGCTTCCTCGCCGAAATCCTCTACGGCTTCATCACGCGTGATTATCGGCGCGTGGCCGAGGTGCATTTCGAGGCCGGATATGTGCCGCACACCCACGCGATCGGGGACTTTGCCCAGGCGCTGCGCGCCATCGGCGAGCCCATCCAACAGCGCCGTGCCGACCAGATCTCGATGGCGAAGCTCTTGTCGCTCCTTTTTGAGGTGACGGCGCTCTTCGACATGAGGACGCGAACCGAGCTCGTCATGCTGCAGAAGACCATGGTGGTGGTCGAAGGCGTCGGCCGCATGCTCGACCCCAAGCTCGATATGTGGGCGACCGCCGATCCGGTAGTGCGCGAATGGATCACGCGCCATCTCGGACCCTCCGGACGCCTCGAGCAGGCGGCCGCGGCGCTTCAGGCCTTCGTCTCGGCGGCCGGAAAGCTCCCTGAGCTCGTGACGCGCTCCGAACGTGTCCTCGCCCGGCTCGACCCGCCTGAGCTTGCGGGCGAATTCGAAGCCAGCGGGCTTCGCATCGACGAAGCCTCGATCCAGGCAATCGGTCGCGCCGAGGCACGTGGCGCGCGGCTCTGGTGGATCGCGCTTTGGGTCATCGCGGCCCTTCTCGCGATCCATTTCTTTTTGTAGCGGGCCTCAGGACAAAGAAACGTGGCGCCTCTCATGACGAAGGCGGTCTGGCGATCTCGGTCAGCGAAGGCCTCTCGATGATGCCGTTCCGATAGGGGTTCGACGCGCACCGGTGTCACAGAAGACGCTAATCAGCCACCCGTCAGTTTTAAATATCGCTGCGCCGCCTTCTTGAGCCTCGCATTCGGCTCGCGCGAGTTGAGCAACGCTTCGGCAAAGGCTCGGCTGTCTTCCTCGCCGAGCCTGATGGACTGCGCTTCTTCGATCACGCGCATAGCTGCATCTTGCACGCTCGTGATTACGAAGTCGGCGAGCGTGCGCCCATGCAACTCGGCAGCCCGTTGGAACAAGGTTTTCTGGTCGCGGGAGATTCGCACTTCCAGGCGTTCGTCGCGCGACCTGCTCGTGGCATTTGCCGATATTGTTGCACCTACTTTGCACCAATCTAGATGATGCACGGCAAAAAGACGGACAATTCAATGCGGCATGTCGGGGCGAGATTGCGCGTTCCCGGGGACTCCGGTAAACCCACGTATAAGAACTTCCCTGAGCCGAAATTCGTCACTGCCAACTCGGCATACGGTTTCGGACGAAAAGAGCCCCGCGACAGCCGCAAGGTCCTCGCGGGGTTCGCCGTTTAGAGTTGGCTATTCGGGAAATAAGCCTATTTTTGTGTCCGAAAGCCTCGCAAATAAAACGCTTCAAGGCCTCATAAGATGTGCTATTTAGACAAACAACGATAATGGACGCGTAGGATCGCTAAAGGACGATCAAACATTCCAATGCCGCTGGGGATCGGCTCAAAGATGAGTAGCCTGAATTTGTTTTCCGAAAGCTTTGCCCTGCTGACGGGCCATTCGCCGATGCGATGGCAGCAGCGGCTCTTTGAGCAATTTGTTCTCGGAAAGATTCCCGCCTCACTCGATTTGCCGACCGGGTTAGGGAAAACCTCGGTCATGCCGATCTGGCTCCTCGCGCGCGCTTTCGCGAGCAAAGATGCGCTAAACGCAATACCGAGGCGATTGGTGTATGTGGTGGACCGGCGCGCCGTGGTCGACCAGGCGACCGCGGAGGCCGAGAAGCTCCGCAAAAACCTTCAGGGCAGCGCCGGACATCTCAAGGAGCGGCTTGGCCTTCGCGAAGGCGCGCTCCCCATTTCGACGCTGCGCGGCGCGCATGTCGACAACCGCGAGTGGCTTGCGGATCCCTCAGCGCCGGCCATCATCGTCGGCACGGTCGACATGATCGGGTCACGGCTCCTCTTCGAAGGTTACGGCGTCTCGCGCAAGATGCGCCCTTTTCATGCGGGCTTGCTCGGCGTCGATACGCTCTTGGTTCTCGACGAAGCCCATCTCGTTCCGCCTTTCGCCGATCTTTTGCGGACGATCGAGAGAGATCCTTCACTTTGGCCGAAGGACCGAACACCATTGCCGCGCTTCGTCGTCCTGCCTCTTTCCGCGACGCAGCGCGAATGGCCCGTTCACGGCCGCACCACCTTCGGGCTTGAAGAGGAGGACCGGGGCGATGACGTGGCTTCCCTGCGGCTCAACGCCCAGAAGCAACTACGCGTCGAGCCGCTGGCCGAGAAGAATCCCGACAAGCAGCTCGCCGAAACCGCGTTTGCGCTGGCGACGAAGGGCGCGCCCTCGCGCGTCGTCGTCTTCTGCAACCGACGGGAAAAAAGAGACGATGGCGGAGGCCCGAGCGCGCAGGGGGTGGCGGAAGCGATCGAGGCGCTCGCCAAAGGGGACAAGAAATCCGGGCGCGAGAAGATCGAGATTCATGCGCCGGAACTCCTCGTCGGTGCTCGCCGGGTGCACGAACGCGATGAAGTTGCCATGAGCCTCGAAAAGCTCGGCTTCACGGGCAACGCACCGCCAGCCGATAAGCCCGCATTCCTCGTCGCGACTTCGGCCGGTGAGGTGGGCGTCGATGTCGACGCCGATCACATGGTCTGCGATTTGGCGCCATGGGAGCGCATGGTGCAACGCCTGGGGCGCGTCAATCGGCGCGGCGGCGAATCCCGCAAGGCCGAGGTGGTGGTATTCGACACGTCGGGGATCGAGAAGGACGAGGTTCGCAAAGGGCGGCTCACCGCGACGCGAGCGCTTCTCGGAAAGATCGAAGCCGATCTTGACGGAAAGGGCGGACCCGCGGCGCTTCTCGAATTGCGCGAGCAAGTCGGCCAACGCACAATCAAGGAGGCCTCGACGCCCGAACCTCTGCATCCGGCGATGACACGCGCGCTCGCCGAGGTTTGGTCGATGACCTCGCTCGAAAACCACACCGGCCGACCGGAAATCGCACCCTGGTTGCGCGGCTGGTTTGAGCCACAAGTACAGACGACTGTGGTGTGGCGCAAATATCTACCGCTCCATGTTGACGATCGTGGCCGGCCAAGTCTTGCGAGCAAGAAGGAAACAAACGAATTCTTCGGTGCCGCCCCGCCGCTTGAAATCGAGAAGCTGGAAACCGAGGCGTTTCGTGTAGCCGACTGGCTTCGGAAGCGAGCCGCGACCCTGCTCCAGCGAAAGGCCCCAAGAAAAATTATCGAGCCGAGCGGCGCCGAAGAATTGCCCGAAGGGGACGAAGAGGTTCGCGTAAGGGTTCCGGAGCCTGCGAGCGAGTTGCGGCGCGACGATATCGTCGTCCTGATCCTTTCGGCGAGCGCCGAATACGAAAAATCCTTGACGCTTGGTCAGCTTGCGCAGGAGCGCAAAGGCAGGGCGGTTGAGGATTTTCACGATGGTCTCGTAGGAAAAATCCTCATCGTCGATGCTCGCTTCGGCGGCTTGACGGACGGCTTGCTCGAGGACGGAGAGGACACTCAACCCTCAACCGCTGACGAGCCCGATGAAGGTTGGCGGGAAAAGGTCAAGTTCCGCGTACGAATGACGACGCGCGAAAACGAGACGAATGAAACCGAATGGCGTGTCGAGGATGATTTTGTCCTCAGCCGGGATGCCGATGGCGATCCCGTCAGATGGCTCGTCGTCGAGCATTTCAAGAGTGTCGCGCAAAGCGAGGAAGGGCGCGCGATCTCCAAACCGCAGACGCTTGCCGATCACCAAAGCCTCGCCGAACGAAAAATCCGCGAAATAGCCGCGAGGCTCGGCCTTTCCGGCATCGCCGTCGAGGTGTTGGTGCTTGCGGCATGCCTTCATGATGAGGGCAAGAAAGCGCCGCCCTGGCAACGAGCCTTCCGGGCGGAGCGTGACGCCAGGAAGCACGGTTTATCGGGGCCACTCGCCAAGACGCGCGGGCCGATCGACCACAAGGTTCTCGACGGGTATCGTCATGAGTTCGGGTCGCTCGCCGTTTTCGAACCGGCGACCGAAGCCGCCAAACAGCTTCGGCCGGAAGTGCGAAAACGGATCGATGCCTTGCCCGAGGATTGGCGCGACCTCCTCCTTCATCTCATCGCCGCGCATCACGGACATGCACGCCCCGTGATCGAAGAGCGTGGCTGCGAGGATGCGCCGCTCACGGCTCTTCGAGACCGTGCGCGCGAGGTCGGGCTACGGTTCGCGCGGCTTCAAAAGCGCTGGGGGCCTTGGGGTCTCGCCTGGTGGGAATCCCTTTTGCGTGCCGCCGATCAGCAGGCTTCCCGTGACAATGATGCGAGCGACAGGGGAGAGGATGCCCCGTCAGCGGTGGCGGAAGCGGGGGTCTCCTGATGGCTAAGGCGTCGATCCCCGTCGATCTTCTCAACCCGGGCCAGGTCTTTGCGTGCCTCGGATTCATGGAGGCGGCGGAACTCCTTTGCGGCCCAACCGAGGGAAGATTCGGTTACGAAAACGCGCAGCCCATCGCTCACTTCTGCATGAGCGTGGAGGGGACAGAGAATCCCGTATTGGAAATCTTGAGTTTCCTCACGCGCGCGCAAGCAGAAGCGGTTGCGCCACTCGATTCTCATCTCTCAACAGCGAAATGGGATGTGAAGACGCGCTATCGCGACGATCCCGTATTTCCTTGCGAGGCCTTGGATTCGCCGGGAGCTTTGCCGGCGCTTCTCACGGACGGCGTGAATTCGATCCCGATCGAACATTGGGCCGATGGGTCGAACCGTGACAATGTGAAATTCTGGGCGGGCGCAGCGGGGTATCCTGGTGTCGCGCTCGCACGCGACGCGCTCGACCTGATCCGTGATCTCGGCGGCAACGAACTCGCCATCGCGGCCGCCGATCCCTTCAACGTGTCCGCGCCCCAATCAAGCAGCTTTCGGTTCGATTGGCGGCGCGACTACATCCCGCTCGAAGTCGGATTTTCACCCAACGAACACGGCAACATCTCCATGGTCGGCTTTCCGTTCGTCGAGTTGCTCGCTGCCATCGGAATGCAGAATGCTCGGCCGGCAAGGATCAATCCTCGTGACAAGCTCAACTATCGCTACGGCGTGTCGAGCGCCATGCTGCCCACTGTTTTCGTGCGCGCCGTGCTCGGCGGAGAAAGCCTCGGATTTCCCACACGTTCGTTCCGCATGCGACTCGGCTGGCCCGGCCAAGAAGGCCAGGCGCGCTGCATTCTCGATGCTCAAGAGGAGCCAAGGACATGACAGACCCCATTACTCTCACCGTCGACGCGATCCATTCATGGGCCGATGATCCGAAGGGCCCCGTCGCGCTTTGCTGCAAGCAGAAGCTTGTGCCAGTGGAAGGCGAGGGCGGCGTGATCTTTCCGCCGACTTATGCCGGCATCGGCTACAACATCGATGAGTTGGCGGATGGAACGAAGATCGCAACCATTGACAGCGTGGGGAGCCAGGCCAATCGCATGGAGCCGCTCTTTCAGGCCGCCAGGCCCGGTCAGCCGGAAAATCCACTTGCAAAGCTCGTTCCGCAAATCGACATCACCTACGGCAACGAGAAGACGGTCTCGATCCTCGAGGCGGGACACAGGCTAGGCGACGCCGTGATCCGCTCGTCCGAGCTGAAGGACGAGGCGCAGAAAGCATTCAATCTATTTCTCGATGCGAAAGACGCGTCCATGTTGGCGAAACTTGCGCCGACATCGCTCGTCTTCGGTGTATGGGACTCGCGTGACACTCAGGCCAAGCTTCCGCGGCTTGTCCAATCCGTCATCCGCGCCTGGGATGTGCAGGAGTTGCGGCGCTCGGCCCAGTACAATCCTGCACTCGATTACGCTTCTCTCGAGGTCTTTTCGGAAGAGGATAAGCAAAAGGCGGAGGGCAAGGCCGAGAGCCCGCTCGCGCAACGAGGGTTCGTGCATGTCCCGTCGACCGGGGCGCATGGCGGCGTGGTTGCGCGCGGTCCCATCGAGCGCACCGTCACGATCAATCTCGTCGCGCTACGCAGGCTCCATGGTGAAAATGCGCAAAATTTGAAGCGCTACATCCTCGGCATCGCGCTCGTCGCCGCGGCCGAACCGCTCGATGGCTTCTTGCGTCAGGGTTGCCTGCTCGTGCCCGACGCGGAAGTGCCTTCGGAATGGGTTGCCGTCGCTCGCGATGGTATTCGCACGCCGGTCGGCCTCTCGCCCGCCATCGCTCTCGATTATGCCAAGGCTGCCGCGAGCCGGTATGGTGTGGGCTCGGACCGGCGCGTCGCGTTCAAGAAAGAACTCGCCCAAGCCGATCTGAAGGAGCTCGAGAAGAAGAAAGGCAAGAAGGCCAAAGAGACCGCGTGAGCTCATGGCCAGCCTTCTTATCTCCGTTCAGTTCCACGACGGTAGCTATCACGGCAGCGGAGAGTGGCCGCCATCGCCCGCGCGCTTCTTTCAGGCGCTCGTCGCGGGCGCGGCGCGTGGGGCAACACTGCCCGGCCCCATGGCCGAATCTCTGCGTTGGCTCGAAGGCCTTGCGCCGCCTGAAATCGCCGCTCCTCCTGCCCTTGCGGGGCGGGGTTACAAAACATTCGTTCCGAACAATGATCTCGACGCGGTCGGTGGTGATCCCGCGAGGGTCGGCGAAGTCCGCACCGGCAAGATCATTCGCCCTCGGTTTTTCGACCCGGCCACTTCGTTGGTTTATGCGTGGACCTTCGAGCCTGGCGCGGACGCCGATCAGCATGCGCAAGTGATTTGCGAAATCGCCGATCGCCTTTATCAGCTCGGCCGCGGGGTCGATATGGCCTGGGCGAAAGGCGAGATTCTCGCCGAGCGCGAGACTAACGCCCGGCTTCGCCAGCATGGCCGCATTTCATGGCACCCGAGCGAACATAGCAGCGGCGAGGCGCTCTCTTCGCCACATCCAGGCTCGCTCGCGAGCCTGGTGGCGCGCTTCGAGAAGACACGCGGGCGCTTCAAGAGGGTCGGCGAAGGCAAGAAATCGCGTCTGCTTTTTTCCCAGGCGCCAAAGCCGAGCTTCCGGCAAGTTCCCTACAACAGCCCGGCTGTTTTTCTCCTCTACGATATCGTGAAATTCGGTGCGGAGAGGTCGGGTGCTTTCGCGCCTCAGGCCCTCGCGCGCATCGTCGCGTTGACCGAGACAATCAGGGATCGAGCGGCAGAGCGGCTGAAAAAGGCGTTGCCGAATAGCGCGCCTGTCATCGACCGTGTCTTCATCGCTCGAGACGCCACGGAGGCCGACAAGGCCCGGCGCATTCGCATCACGCCCTTACCATCCATCGGCCACGCCAAGACCCAGCGCTCCGTGAGGCGCGTGCTCGTGACGGTGCCACCGGATTGTCCGATCGCGGCCGAGGATATCGCCTGGGCGTTTTCCGGACTCGCGCTCGACTTCGATCCGAAGACCGGTGAGGTGCCGGAAGGTGGCGCCGAGCTGGTCCCGTCCGAAGAGCGCACGATGCTTGCGCATTACGGCATCGGGGATGTCGCTCCCGCGCGCCTTTGGCGAAGCGTCACGCCGGTGGCGCTTTCCGAGCGCGCCGCACGCCGTCGCATCGATCCGCGGCGCATGCGCGAAGAGGCCAAAGGCGCGACGGAGCGATTGCGCGAGCATGCGGCGGCGGAAGCCGCCTTGCGCCAGGCTTTGCGCCATGCGGGGATCGACACGCCCTTGCAGGCGATCCGCGTTCAGCGCGAGCCTTTCGAGGCCAAGGGAGAACGCGCGGAGGCTTTCGCTCCCGGCACGCGCTTCGCCAAGGAACGGCTCTGGCATGTCGAGCTCGCTTTCACGAAGCCTGTTCCCGGCCCTCTTCTCATCGGCGACGGGCGGTATCTCGGGCTTGGCCTCATGGCGCCCGACCGGCGCGGCGAAGGGGCGTTCGCTTTCGCGATCATCGGAGGGCTCACGGCCGAGGATCATCTTGCGCTCACGCGGGCGCTTCGCCGCGCCGTCATGTCGCGTGTGCAGGCCAAGATAGGGGAGCGCAAAGAGCTGCCGGCCTTTTTCACCGGCCATGCGGCCGATGGCGCTCCATCGCGCCTGGGTGGACACGAGCATCTCGCCTTCGTGTCCGACGCGCCTCGTAAGCGATTATTGATCGTCGCGCCGCATCTCCTCGAACGGCGGCAGGCCTCAAAAGGTGAACGCGAGAACCTTCAGCTATTAGACGAGGCGCTCGACGGATTTTATGAATTGCGCGCCGGCGCGGCCGGAAGGCTCGCTCTCGCGCCAGGCACTTTCGACCTTTCCGATGATCCTTTGTTCGCCGCGTCGTCTTCGTGGGAAAGCCTCACACCCTATCGGGTGACGCGCCATGCGAAGCTCAACGATGCGGCGGCCGCGCTCGAGGCCGATCTTCTCGCCGAGTGTCGCCGCGCCGGATTGCCCCGACCGCGAATTGAGGTCATTAAGACTTCCGCCAAGTCGGGCGCTGGGTTATTCGGCCTCGCAAGGCTTATCTTCCACAGTGCGACAGGAGGGCCGATCCTTCTCGGCCGTGATCGCCATTTCGGGGGTGGGCTCTTCGCAGCGGCTAAATTCCCTCATTCGGCGGGCTGAGTGCCCCCTGCACCTAATTTGCTATAGGAAAAGCGTGCTCACGCTGGTATAGGTTACTGGTGGCCCCCGTCGGATTCGAACCGACAAATGCCGTGTGAGGGCTGCGGATTTAGAGTCCGCTGCGTCTACCGTTTCCGCCACGGGGCCAGCTCGTCCGCCATTACACTTACATGACGGACGAGTCTAGCAAAATCCACTAACCAAACATTCTATTAGTCATAATGCTTGCGTGACGCGGTGAACTGTGCTTTTCTTGGCGTTGGGGCGCGCTTCGGCCTCATTGAAGCTGCCTCATAGAAGTTTGGTGAGTTTAACCGAACATATAATCCGAAGTGCGCCCCTTATACAAGGTCGGGGGTTTTGCGAAGCGCAATAACTTGGCCGCGTCTATCTTGGCCAAGCCTATCTTGGCCTGGCCTCCGCCTCTGGCGTTCGACCGCCGTTGTGCCGACGAGAAGGCGGGACCCGCTCGAATAAGGCCAACCCTTTGAAGGGGTGCTGCTTTTTGACATTGTGAACAAGCTCGACGTGAGAGTTGCCCACCACTCGACCGCCCTGGCGATTCACTCCTCGAAAACGCGACAGAATCGCGTTACGAGCGAAGGTGTTATAAGGTGGCTGCATCCGAGGCTCGCGCGCCTTGGCCTCATTGAAGCGAGGGAATTGGCATCGCCAATCAGGTTATCACGGCGCATCCGAGGCCCGCGCGCCTCGGCCTCATTGAAGGATCAACCGCGTCACCAGCATCATTGACAAGCTTAGGGGGCATCCGAGGCCCGCGCGCCTCGGCCTCATTGAAGCGTGAGCGCGGTGACGCCGATGCCTTTGGTCGCCGGCGCGGCGGGTAAAGGCCTCGCATCCGAGCCCGCGCGCCTCGGCCTCATTGAAGCCCGCCGCTTCCTGATACGAACGCTTCAGGCCCGCAATGCATCCGAGGCCCGCGCGCCTCGCCCTCATTGAAGCTTGCATCGCGCGTGCGCCGGCTTTCCATCCGGCGAGGCATCCGAGGCCCGCGCGCCTCGGCCTCATTGAAGCCATCACCTGGTTTGTGCTGAAGCCCGCCGAGGGCGGCGCATCCGAGGCCCGCGCGCCTCGGCCTCATTGAAGCGAGATCACCTGGTCGAGAGATCCCCCACGGTCCGGTGTGTATCCGTGGCCCGCGCGCCTCGGCCTCATTGAAGCGGGTCCACGGAAGCCCCTTGAGTGGTCCCTACGGTCGCATCCGAGGCCCGCGCGCCTCGGTCTCATTGAAGCGAATCCGCGCCCGCCGATTTCGCGATGAAGCCGAGCTGCATC
>JAFBAS010000159.1 GCA_019247605.1 Hyphomicrobiales bacterium | reverse complement strand
TTGGCGTGCTGCTAGCGCTTGGCCGTCGCTCCGAACTGGGCGTCTTCAAATACCTATCAATCGCTTTCATCGAGCTTTGGCGCGGCGTGCCGCTGCTGACTGTGCTCTTCATGTCGGCCGTGATGGTGCCGCTGTTCCTGCCACACGGCGTCAGCGTCGACCGGCTTATCCGCGCGATGGTGGCATTCACCCTCTTCAACGCGGCCTATATGGCCGAGACTGTGCGCGGCGGCCTCCAGGGCGTGCCGGTCGGACAGGAAGAGGCGGCCTCCTCGCTCGGCCTCGGATGGTGGAAAATGCAAATTTTCGTGACGTTACCGCAGGCCCTGCGCATCGTGGTGCCGGGGATCGTCAACAACATCGTCGATCTGTTCAAGGACACCTCGCTCGTGACCATCATCGGCCTTGTCGATCTTCTCGGCGCTGTCGAGCAGGCGCTCAAGGATCCCGCCTGGCTTGGTTTTGCCAAAGAGGGCTATATTTTCACCGCGGCGCTGTTCTTCGTCTGCTGCTTTGCGATGTCGAGCTATGGCCGCCGCTTCGAGCGACGCCTCAATCGGCACCGAACCGGAGCGCCGTAATCGGGGCGTCAACCGTCAGCGGGCTCGCGCCCTTGTCGTTCTTCTGCGATCGCTTTCGGCGCACCCCGATGAGCGCCCGGCTTCCGGTCGGCGCTGAGCCCCCAACAGATCTCCTCGACCAGCGGGGAGGGTTCCGGAGGCCCTCAGGCATCTGCAAAGGCATCGTGCAATTCCGGGGGACTCGGACTCTCTTCCAGCCTGCTTCGCAGACGAAGCATTTCCGCGGTCCCGGATAGTGCTCTTATCGGCTGTGCTGCGCATTGTCCGACGATCGCGCGGGAATATGTCGCGAGAGATGTGGTCCCTCGACGCGATACTCAGGAGCCGGGGGAAGTTACAGACTCAACCGTTGAATTCCGGGCGCGCGGTGGTCAAAAGGTGACATCGCTTTACGGCGCGTCATGTCCGGTTTTTATTCAGGTCGAAGCTTGCACGAGTAAGTGATGTCCAAAGGTGACTATTCAGCTTTTCGCGCGCTGGACCCCTTCTTCGCAGTTGTCATGGAGGGTCTCTCAAAATTTGTAGATGGTGAACATTGTGTCGATGCCCTCGATCGTAGAGCTTTAAAGCGAAGGAGAGGCCGATGCTAGAATTTCTAAGGGGCCAGACGATTGCGGGCCGATGAGAGGCCTGCCATGGGTGAATAATCGGAAATATGCCCGTCGGATTGGCCGGACTGGAAACATGGAGGACTAATGGACTATCGCAACCTGGGCCGCAGCGGCTTGAAGGTCTCTCCCTTGTGCCTCGGCACGATGATGTTTGGCGCCCAGACCGATGAGGCGACGGCTCGCCGCATCATCGCGCGCGCCGGTGACCAGGGCGTCAACTTCATCGACACCGCCGACGCTTATGCGGAGGGCCGCTCGGAAGAGATCGTCGGGCGCGCCGTCAAGGACCATCGTGACGATTGGATCGTCGCGACGAAGCTCGGCAATCCGATTGGAACGCGCCGCGGCGATACCGGGCTCTCGCGCCATTGGATGATGCGCGCGGCTGAGGCCAGCCTGCGGCGCCTCGGCATCGATTGCATCGACATCTACTATTTCCACAAGGAGAATTACGAGACGCCGCTCTCCGAGTCGGTGCATGCGGTGGCCGATCTCATCCGCCAGGGAAAGGTGAGGCACTTCGGCGTTTCCAACTTCCGCTCTTGGCGGATCGCCGAGATTTGCCGGCTGTGCGACGAGATCGGGATTGATCGCCCGGTGGTGAGCCAGCCTTATTACAACGCCATGAACCGGATGCCGGAGACCGAGCATCTCCCGGCCTGCGGCTTTTATGGGCTCGGCGTCGTGCCTTACAGCCCCTTGGCGCGCGGCGTGCTCACGGGCAAATACGTTCCCGACGCCGAGCCGATCGAGGGCTCGCGCGCCGCGCGTCGCGATCAGCGCATGATGCAAAGCGAATGGCGCTCCGAATCCCTGCGCTTCGCGCAAGAGATCAAGGAACATGCGCACGCGCGCGGCATCAGCGCGGGGGAGTTCGCGGTCGCCTGGTTGTTGAACAACAAACTCGTCACGTCGGTGATCGCCGGGCCGCGCACCGAGGCGCAATGGGAGGATTACCCCAAAGCGCTCGCTTATCGATTCACAGCCGATGACGAGGCCCTGATCAACCGCCTCGTCGCGCCCGGCCACCCCTCGACCCCCGGCTACAACGATCCGGCCTATCCGATCGAAGGCCGGCCGACGAACGTGGATTGAGGCCGGCTATACCCGCATGCCGGAAAGGCAACCTGCCCGTCAAAGCCTCAGCGTGCGAGATCCTCGAGCAGCCCCGCCGCCACCGTCAGCCTCGCGATCGAGGGCGCGGAACCTGCGAGCAGCATGAGCTGCTCGCGTGCGCGCGCCATGTTTCCGCTCGCGACCGAGAACGCGCCGGGTGCCGTGGCCGATGTCTCCTCGGTCGCGTGCAACCCCACGATTTTTGCCGTGATGCCGCGGTGAGCGGCCCCGATGGTCGCGACGGCGCGATCGCGCGCCAATCGGTCATATGCATCGGCGAGTGGCATTCTCGCGGCCGCGCCGACGAGCGCGCCGATGCCGAGCATGTCGTCGATGCCGAAATGCGCGATGGCGACCGCCTCAATCGGCTTGCCGCTCGCACGCGCGATGAGGACGATGTCAGGGGCGCTCGAGAGCGAAGCGAGATCCGCGAGCGCGTGCGCCAAAGGCTCGGGCGCGCCCATTTGCTCGAGCTCGGCCTTGCGCACGGCGCGCGCCGCCGCCGCCGAGGGCCCGAGACTCCGGTCGAGCGTCGCGGAAACTTCGCCGATTCCCGCCTTGAATGTCGCAACCGTTTCGGTGAGCGCGCCCGCGGTCAATTTCGCGTTGCGCATGAACCAGGCAAGCTGCGACAGCACCATGTCCTGCACATTGCGGTAGAGCGCCAACTGCGCTTCGCCGGCAAGCCTTCCGTCGAGCGCATCGATCGCGGTGTTGAGCTCGAGAAGACCGAATGAATCCCGCACCGCCGCGTAGGCGCGGGTCATCAGGGCGGGGTCGAGACCGCCCTCGCCCGCAAGGCGCGCCGCGACAATCGGACCGGCGCGGTTGATGACCGCATTGGACAATTGCGTCGCGATGATCTCGCGCCGCAACCGATGCTGCTTGATGTCGCCGGCGAAGCGCTCGCACATGGCGGGCGGAAAGTAGCGCGTGAGCTCGCCCTCGAAGTAAGGATCGTCCGGCACGTCGCTCGCGCGGATATGGTCGTCGAGCGACAACTTGGCATAGGCGAGAAGGACGGAAAGCTCGGGGCGCGTCAAGGCTTCGCCACGCTTTGCGCGTTCGTCGAGCGCCTCATCGCTCGGCAGGAACTCGACGCCCCGATCGAGGCGTCCTTCCGCCTCGAGCATGCGCATCAGGCTCTCCGCGAAGGCGATATCCTCGAGGCCTCGCCGCTCGGCGAGCGAGAGCGCAAGGGTCTGCAAATAGTTGTTGCGCAGCACGAGACCGGCCACATCCTCGGTCATTTCGGCGAGGAGGGTGTCGCGTCCAGCGAGGTCCAGGCGCCCATCGCGGATGGCGCTCGCCAGCGCGATCTTGAAATTCACCTCGACATCGGAGGTGTTGACGCCGGCCGAATTGTCGATGGCGTCGGTGTTGAGGCGCACGCCCGCGCGCGCCGCCTCGATGCGTCCGCGCTGCGTGACGCCGAGATTGGCGCCCTCGCCGATCACCTTGGCACGAATTTGCGAGCCGGTGATGCGAATGGCATCGTTGGCGCGATCGCCCACTTCGGCATCGCTCTCGAAGGCGGAACGTACATAAGTGCCGATGCCGCCGAACCAGAGAAGGTCGACGCGCGCCTTCAGGATCGCCGTCATCACCTCGAACGGAGTGGCCTCGGCCTTGTCGAGATCGAGAAGCTCGCGTGCTTCGGCAGACAGCGGGATCGCCTTGAGCGAGCGCGAATAAACGCCGCCGCCCGCCGAGATGATCGAGACGTCGTAATCCTTCCAGCTCGAGCGCGGCAGATCGAAAAGGCGTTGGCGCTCGGCAAAAGCGCGCGCGGCGTCTGGGGAAGGATCGAGAAAGATGTCGCGATGGTCGAAGGCGGCGACCAGTCGGATATGCGGCGAGAGAAGCATGCCGTTGCCGAATACGTCACCCGACATGTCGCCGACGCCGCACACCGTGAAAGCTGTGGTCTGGATGTCGAGGTCGATCTCGCGGAAGTGGCGCTTCACGGCCTCCCAGGCGCCGCGCGCCGTGATGCCCATCTTCTTGTGGTCGTAGCCCTGGCTGCCGCCGGACGCGAAAGCGTCGCCGAGCCAATGGTGCTTGGCTTCGGAGATGGCATTCGCCGTGTCCGAGAAGGTCGCCGTCCCCTTGTCGGCCGCCACCACGAGGTAGGGGTCGTTTCCGTCGAAGAAGAGCGTTGCCGGCGGGTGCACGATGTCAGTGGCGTCGATGTTGTCGGTGATGTCGAGAAGCGTCGAAATGAAGAGCTTGTAGCTTTCCGTTCCTTCGGCGAGCCAGGCGTCGCGCTGGGATTGCGGCGGCAGGCGCTTCGGGAAGAAGCCACCCTTGGCGCCGACCGGCACGATCACGGCGTTCTTCACCTGCTGCGCCTTGACCAGACCGAGCACCTCGGTTCGGAAATCCTGCGGACGATCGGACCAGCGTATGCCGCCGCGCGCGACGCGCCCGAAGCGCAAATGCACGGCTTCGACGCGCGGCGAATAAACGAAGACCTCGAACAAGGGGTGCGGCAAAGGAAGGCCTTCGATTTTTGCGCTCTCGAACTTAAAAGCCATCGCCTGGCGAGGGCGCCCATCCGCGTCGCGCTGGAAGAAATTGGTGCGCACCATCGCGTCGATGAGATTGAAGAAACGCGACAAGATGCGATCGTCATCGAGGCTCGTCACCTCCTTGAGCTTGTCGGCGATCAGTTGTCGCGCGGCCGCTTCCCCCTCGGCGTGTTGCTGCGCCTCGAGATCGGGGTTGAAGCGCGCATTGAACAAGGTGACGAGCGCGGCGGAGATGTCCGCCTGGCGCACGAGAGCTTGCGCCAGATAATCCTGCGTGTAGCGGATGGTCGCCTGCTGCAGGTAGCGTGCGAGCGCCCGTATGAGCCCGACATCGCGCCAGGCGAGCCCTGCCGAAGGAACGAGAGCGTCGAAAGCATCGCTTTCGGTCTCTCCTTCGCCGAGCGCGATCAGCGCCTCTTCGAGGCGGGGCGCGAGGGCCCTCGCCTCGATCTCGGCGCCGTTGGCGCGACGCACCGTCATGTCATGCAGGAATACGGGCTTGCCGCCGGCGGGCGCGATGGTGAAGCTCGACTCGTCGATCACCTCGAAGCCGAAATTCTCGAGGATCGGCACGCGTTGCGACAAAGAAACGGCGCGGCCTCGTGTGTAGAACTTCAAGGAAGCGAGATACGGGTCCCCCTGATGGGGAGTGAGCCGAACGGCACGCGCGCCTTCCGTGCCGAGCATCTCGACGATCGCGATGTCGTTGAGCGCGGTCTCCGCCCCGTAGGCGGCGCGGTACGCTGGACCGAAGGCATCGAGATAACGTTCGAGCGCGCCCGTGCCGGGATGGTCAGGTTCAAGCCCGAGCGTGGCGCTGCGCAATTCGTCCACCCAATTGCGCACGATCGCGGCGATGCCCGCCTCGAGCGTGGAACGTGGAATGTCCGGGGTCTCCCCGCCATCGCGCCCGATGATGAAATGGGTGCGCGACAGGGGGCCGTCCGGATAGGCCGGATAGGCGGCGGAAAGACGCCCGGCATAAAGATGGGCCAAGAAGGCGCCGACCTTCTGTCGAATAGCCGAATCGTAACGATCCTTGGAGATGAAGACCAGGATCGACACGAACCGGTTGAAACGATCGAGCCGCGCCAGCGCGCGGATCCGAGGCCGTTCCGAAAGCGTCAAAATCTCGGACACGAAGTGATAGAGCGTCTCGACATCGATCTGGAAAAGCTCGTCGCGCGGATATGTCTCGAGCACGTTCTTGAGCGCGCGGCCCGCATAGCTCGACGGGTCGAGCGCCGCGCGGGCCAGCACGGCCTCGGCCTTGCGCCGCAGATACGGGACGGCGGCGACCGGGCTGTCATAAGCGTTCGCGGTAAACAACCCGACGATGCGCAACTCGCCTTGGCAAAGCCCCTCGGGCGAATAGAGCTTGAGCCCCACGTAATCCATGTGCACGCGACGGTGCACGCGCGATTTGATGTTCGCCTTGGTGACGATGACCGGGGTCGCCTCGGCAAGGAAGGCCCGCACCTCCGGCGTCACGTTCACGAATTCGCGCCCCTGCCGCAACACCTTGAGATCGGGATCGCGCAAGAGCCCGAGCCCGTTGGCGCCGACGAGATCGGCGCTCGGGTCGTCGTCGACGAATCGGTATTCGCGCACGCCGAGGAAAGTGAAATTGTCGGCAAGCATCCATTCGACGAGCGCGATCGCCTCGGCCACGTCTTGCGCCGCGAGCGGGGGTGGCGAAATCTTGGCGGCCTGCACCGTCTCGAAGACGCGGGCGCGCATCGAGGGAAAATCCGAGACGGCGCGCCTCACCTCGGCGTGCACCCGCTCGAGCCCGGCGACGAGTTCGGCACGCAGGGCGCTGTCCTCGATGGGGTCGAGGTGCAGATGAATGAAGCTTTCGCGCCGTTCGCCAGGCTGAAGCTGGCCTTGTGCTTCCCCCTTCAGCTCCACCAATCCGCCGGAGGCGTCGCGATCGATGCTCAGGATCGGGTGCGCGACGAGCCGCAAGCTCAGGCCATGCTCGGCGATCTCGGCGAGGGTCGAGTCGAGGAGGAACGGCATATTGTCGTTGATCGCCTCGACGATCGTCACCTTGTCCATGCCGCTGTCGTCGACCGCGACATCCCGCAAGGCGATGCGCGCCTTGCCGCGGGGGCGGGGATCGGAGAGCACCTCCAAGGCGGAAGCCGCGATCTCGGCCCGGCGCTGCGGGTCCAGCCTGGCGAGATCCTCAGGATCGGTGCGTGAGAAGAGTGTGGTCTCGAAACCGCTCGCGAGATGCACGCGGGCCATTTCCGGCGGCACGATATGCGCGACCGGACGTTCCTGCCTGCGCTTCAGCAATTCCGCCATGACGCTGTCCTCCAAGGCAGGGCAGGATCGGCATTGTCCGGATCGTCTTTCGCGATCCCTTGCGCTGCTCTGTCTCGAGGCTTTCGGCAAAGCCGCGCATTCATGCGATCCGCCCGACACGCCTTTCTAACCGAAATGCTGCGGCAAGGCACTTCCAAATGAACGGTGTGATGGTCGAAATGGCAGGCCCATGCCTCTACGCGTTCAATTGGCGCGCCACGTTTACCTGGCCTGGGGAGGAGAGGTTTTTTGGATCGACCTGCCAGCAGGGCCACTGCTAGAACCGTGGGCGCGGGATCGGCGGAGCATACGCTGCACGAGATCTGACGCGGTCCCAGTATTGAAAGACCCTTCGCGGTAACCTAAATGGCGGCATTGCGGCAGTCTTCATTAATGGAATTTCCTGATATCACGGCTCGCGTGAAACACCGCAACGATGTAAGCCCTATCGCGCGTTTCACGGAAGATGACGATGTAAGGAAAGCGGCGCAGAAGCACCCGTCGCGTCTGGTGAGATAAGATCGGAAACTGCTTGGAATTTTCAGCAATTCGTGCGACCGCGACCTGAAGTGCTTCACGAAATCGGGGCACGACCGCCGGTGCGCGTTCTTTGTACCAGTCAAGCGCCTCTTCGATATCGGCCTGTGCGGCGGCCGTGAGCAGAACCCGCCGCATTCAGCGCCGTCGATTGTCAAGCTTCTTGTCGAAATCTTCCCAAGGGATGGCGGCGTTCGCGTCGGTACCGAAGCTAGCCATACGACGTCCAAGCTCCGCCTCTTGCCCAGGGGTCAGGCGCAAATCCTCGGGCGCGAGGCTGTCCCAAAGCTTGCCAATAAGGTCGAGGCGCTCCTCGGTCGTCAGCTTGGTAATGTCGAGCGTTTCAGCCATAAGCATCATATAGCGAAAGCGCAGGTGAAAAGCGATGTTCACATCCGGGCATGTTGGTCTGTGACCGCCCGATTGGTCCATAGGTTGCGATTAGCTAAATTCGTCTGCCGAACGGCCATTGGCCGTGAGGGGCGGGAATCGCGTCAACCGGCCCACGTCAAACTGCCGGAGCGTCGCTGATCTTCTCGTCATTGGCCTCCTGCATTCTTTGCGGTTCGTCGCCTTCGCATCCTCTCAAGCCTGGCCGCGACGGGCGACGCGTCGAGCAGCGCGGCGGCTTCGCGGGCATGCCGGCGGCGCCAATTCGGGTGCTCATCCACGGTTCCCGGCAAGTTCGGCTGCTCGATCTCGCCGAGGGCGTCCTCGAGCGGCAGAAGGGCGAGGCCGCAAGGCGTCGCGGCGGTGAAGTTTACGGCGGCATCGACCGCGGGCTGCGGCGTTTCGGGCTGCGGTTCCTCGCCCGTCGCGCTCCCGGCGTGGCAGAACGCGCCCCAAAGGAAATGACGGTGCGTCGCCCGCTCGCGGCGCTCGGTTTCAGGCGCGTTCAAATCAGCGCCGGGCGGTGCGCCGGTCAAGGCGGCGCGGATTTCGATGTCATGGCCCGACCACCATCCCGCAGTCGGCGGAAGATCATGCGTCACGGTCATCGCAACCGCGCTTTCTCTCCAGGTTTGCGGTGAGCGGAAAAAACCATGCTCGTCGCGTTCAAAGCGCAGGACCTGCATGCCGGCAATGCCTTCACCGGCGAGCCGCTCGCGAAAGCCATGAGGCAGCGTGCCGAGATCCTCACCGATGATGATGGCGCGGTGCCGAAGCGATTCGAGCGCGGTCAAGCGAAACAAATCCTCGACCGGGTAGGACACGTATGCCCCTTGCGTCGGGGATGCGCCCTCGGGAATGAGCCAGAGCCGCATCAGCCCCATGGCGTGATCGATGCGTACGCCGCCGGCGTGCCGCAGCACTGCCCGCAACGTCGCGAGATAAGGTGCAAATCCGTCGGCGGCGAGCGCGTGAGGCGAAAAAGCGGTGAGACCCCAATTCTGGCCGTTGGCATTGTAGAAGTCCGGCGGTGCTCCGATGCTGGCGCCGACCAGAATGTCGCGCTGCCGGCTCCAGGCGTGGCTGCCTGCCCCGTCCATGCCGATTGCGAGGTCGGAAATGAGCCCGATGCGCATCCCTGCGCTCGTGCAGGCCTTCTGCGTCGAGGCCAGTGAGCGATCCATGAGCCATTGCAGGAAGGTGTGGAATTCGATCTCGCGGGTATTTGCCTCGACGAACCGTCTGACTTCGGCGCTTTCGGGATCGCGCCAGGCGTTCGGCCAGTCGCGCCAGTTCCAGGCATCGCGGTTCTCCGCAAGGCGGGAGGCGTGCAAAGCCTCGAAGCGCGCATGTGCGGCGAGAAGCTTTCCCCCGTCCTTGGCGAAGTTTCGGAAATCCGCCGCGAGAGGCGGCGTGGCACGATCCGCGAGCTCGCTACGTTCGAAGCTTTCGAAGAGCGATCGAAAGATCGCGAGCTTGGCGCGCGCGGCGCGCGGCCAATCGACGAGATCGAGGACTTCAAGGGCGGCCATCTCGCCTTGCAGGCCTGATTGCGTGATGCAAGCGCGTATGCGCT
>JAFBAS010000106.1 GCA_019247605.1 Hyphomicrobiales bacterium | reverse complement strand
TGCAGCAGCAGCTTGCCGACATCGAAGGGAAGATCGCGGCGGCGCGACGTTTCTACAACGGCGCGGTGAGCGAGTACAATGCCGGCATCCAGGCATTTCCGGCGGTGCTCTTCGCTGGCGCCTTCGGCTTCACGCCGGAGACCTTCTTCGATCTCGGCGAGGAGCGCGCCGCCGTGGCCCAGGCGCCGAGCGTGAAGTTCTAGGGCGCGCCGCATTCGACGCATCCCATGTTCCGTGCCTTCGGCCTCTACACCCATATCCGGGCGAACCGCATCAAATCGGTTCTGATCCTTTGCGGCTTCGTCGTTCTCATCCTGGTGATCGCCTACGCGTTCGATCTCGTGGCGATCGCCTTCTCCTATCCGAACGGCTATCTTTCGACGGGCGAGATCCTGAGCCTTGCGTCCCGCCGAATGCGGGAGGATTGGATTTACGCGGTCGCCTTCTCGCTCACCTGGTTCGCGATCGCCTTCGCGCTGCAGAGCCGATTGATCGATGCCGCGACGGGCGCCACGCTTCCGGGCCCCGCCGAGCAGCGCCGCGTGTTCCGGCTTCTCGAACCGCTTTGCATCGGCGTCGGCATGCCGACGCCGAAGATCAAGGTGATGGAGAGCGAGGCGCTAAACGCCTTCGCATCCGGATTGCACGAGCGCGACGCCTCGGTCACCGTCACCACGGGGCTTCTCGCCAGGCTCAATGACCGCGAGCTCACCGCCGTTCTCGGCCATGAGCTCACCCACATCAAGAACCAGGATGTGCGTCTCATCGTGATCGCGGCGATCTTTGCCGGCATCCTGTCCTTCGCGGGCCAGATGATGGTGCGGGTGCTGCTCTATTCCGGTCCGAGCGACCGCAGCGAGCGCCGCGGCGGGGGCGCCGGCCTCGCCATCGTGATCGCCGTCGCGCTCGCCGCGCTCTCCTGGCTGCTGGCGATCCTTTTGAAGCTCGCCCTCTCGCGCCGGCGTGAATATCTCGCGGACGCCGGCTCGGTCGAACTCACCAAGGATCCGGACGCGATGATCTCGGCACTCAAACGCATCGAGGATCACGCGCGTATTCCCGATGTGCCTTCGCTGGTGCAAGAGGCCTTCATCGAAAATCCGAGCGTCGGCTTTTCATCGCTCTTCGACACACATCCGCCGATCGCGGCGCGCATCGATGCGCTGGTGAAATATGCGGGCGGCAACCCCGACGCGCTGATCGAGACGCCGGTATCCGGGACAGCGCCGTCGTTCGCCGGTTCGGCTCCCGGCCCTTGGGGGCAAGGGTCGGCGGCGCCGGAGGATTCCCCGTGGGGGCCACGAGCGTGATCGCGAAAAAGCTTCGCGTCACGCCGACATCTTCTCCCGTCTGGAAGGTCCCGGCTCCAAATCTGCCGCTCTCGAACCGCGCGGCTCGGTGCGGGTGCCGGAGCTCAGAAAATGCTGTAGCGCTGTGCCAAGGGTAGCTTGACCGCCGGCTCGCAGATCAGCTCTTCGCCGTCCGCCGTCACTCGGTAGCTCTTCGGATCGACGAGGATCTTCGGCAGCGCGTCATTGAGCTTCATGTCCTTCTTGCCGAGACCACGGCATTTGAGAACGGGCTCGAGCCGCTTGCCGAGGCCGTAGCCCGCCACGACGCCTGCCGTGATCGAAGCCTCGCTCACGAACAGCACCGAGGTGGGCCCGACCGCCTTGCCGGTCGCGGCGAACATGGGGCGCATGATCAGCGGCTGTGGCGTCGGAATCGAGGCGTTCGCGTCGCCGATCTGCGCGAACGCGATGAAGCCGCTCTTCAGCACCATCTCGGGCCGCGCCCCGAAGAAGGCCGGCTTCCACAATACCAAATCGGCGAGCTTGCCTTTCTCGATCGAGCCCAGAAGATGACTCATGCCATGCGCGATGGCGGCGTTGATCGTATACTTGGCGATGTAGCGCTTCACCCGGAAGTTGTCGTTCTCACGCGCGTCCTCGGGCAACCTGCCACGCTGGCGTTTCATTTGGTCGGCGATCTGCCAGGTGCGGGTGATGACTTCACCGGCGCGGCCCATTGCCTGACTGTCCGAGGTCATCATGGAGATAGCGCCGAGGTCATGCAGCATTCCTTCGGCCATGATGGTCTCGGCTCGAATGCGGCTGGCCGCGAAGGCCACGTCCTCCGGAATGTTCTTGTCGAGGTGATGGCACACCATCAGCATGTCGAGATGCTCGGCGACCGTGTTGATCGTGTACGGATTGGTCGGACTGGTCGAGGACGGCAGAACGTTGGGCTCCGAGCACACCCGCATGAGGTCGGGCGCATGTCCACCGCCAGCACCTTCCGAATGGTAGGTGTGAATGGTGCGGCCGCCGAAGGCCTTGATCGAATCCTCCACCGTGCAGCTCTCGTTGATGGTGTCGGTGTGGATGGTGACCTGCACGTCATAGGCGTCGGCCATGCCGAGGCAGGTATCGATCGCGGCGGGCGTCGTGCCCCAATCCTCATGCAGCTTCAGGCCGCCCGCGCCGGCAAGAATCTGCTCCTTCATGCCGTCGGGCTTCGAGGAGTTGCCGCGCCCCGTGAACACGAAGTTCACCGGAATCGAATCGGTGGCCTGCATCATCAGCCGCAGATAATTGGGATTAGGCGTGCAGGTCGTGGCGAGCGAGCCGGTCGCCGGCCCCGTGCCGCCGCCGACCAGCGTCGTGATGCCGCTTGCGATGGCGCTGTAGGGCTGTGGTGGGCAGATGTAATGAAAATGCGTGTCGATGCCCCCGGCGGTAAGGATGAGCCCTTCGCCCGCGATCACCTCCGTGTTGACTCCAATGACGAGATCGGGATCGACGCCGGCCATCACGTCCGGATTGCCGGCTTTGCCGACGCCCGCGATCTTGCCGTTCTTGATTCCGACATCGGCCTTGAAGATTCCCCTCCAATCGATGATCAGCGCGTTGGTGATGACCGCGTCGAGCGCGATCGTGCTGTCGACGCCCGTGGCTTGCCCCATCCCGTCACGGATCACCTTGCCGGCGCCGAAGACGCATTCGTCTCCGTAGGAGGTAAAGTCCTTCTCGACTTCGACTTCGAGGCCGGTGTCCCCGAGCTGAACCTTATCGCCGGTCGTCGGGCCGAACAGAATCGCATAAGCGCTGCGCGGGATATCGTATGCCATTGCTCGTCTCCTCAGGCCTGATGGGCGAAGGCGCGGCCCTTCACCTGCATCAGCGTCGATTGTTTGTTGGCGGCACCGATTGCACCATCGGCGAGATTGTTGCCGCCACGGATCACCTTGTTGCCGGCGATCTCGACGAGCGTGACCTTCTTGCTCTCGCCCGCCTCGAAGCGCACGGCGGTGCCGGCCGGGATATCGAGACGCTTCCCATAGGCCTTCTCGCGGTCGAACTTCAGGCGCGGATTGGCTTCGACGAAATGGAAATGGCTGCCGATCTGGATCGGCCGCGCATCGGTGTTGGTGACCTTGATCGTCACCGTGGCGCGGCCCGCGTTGAGCTCGAGGCTGCCCTTCGCGACGGTCACATGGCCGGCCGTGGCAGGCTCGGCCTTGCCGAACAACGAGGCAGGAGGAACCGGAAGGAAGCTGCCATAAAGGGCGAGCTCCAGATCGCCCGTCGCGCGGGTGATCGGCTGTCGGACCGCGACGAGCTTCGTGCCGTCAGGAAAGGTCCCCTCGACATGGACCTCGCCGACCATCTCCGGCACGCCCGGCAGCACTTCACGCTTGCCGAGGAGCTTGCCGCCGAGCTCCATGAGATCCGGGACGGAGTGCTTGCCGTCGCGAATGAGCTCCAGCAGCACCGTCGAGATTAGAGCGATCGCCTCGGGATAGCCGAGCCGCAGGCCGCGCGCGAGGCGGCGTTGGGCGAGCAGGCCGGTCGTGACGAGCGTCAGCTTGTCGACCTCATGGGGCGCGAGATGCACGGCGACGATCTCCATGGCACGTGACGAGACGGCGCTCGAAAGCGCCGATGATCGATTTCAAAGCAAAGGTCATACCAGCAAAGGTCATGCCGACCGGCAGAGGTCATTCCGAGGGGTCGCCTGCGATCATGGCGCCGCTGGCCGACCTTCCACCTCCCTCCCCCCGTGACGAAGTCGCGGCGGGGAGGGTACGGGTGGGGGGCGCTGATGACGGAGGTCAACCTTGCAAGAAAGCGCGCCACGCGGCGAGAGACGTTGAGGCGCGCGGCCAGCCACAGCCGCTTTCGTCGCGGCACTGCCCCCCACCCCGACCCTCCCCGCCGCTTCGCGGGGGAGGGGGACAGTGTTGCTCGCAAAATAAGCATTGCGGGATTTTCTAGGCACCTTGCCGCGCACTTCCATTTTGGTCTTGCGAGGTGCTCGTCTCTTCTTTGCACGACCGACACCGTGGCACGGGATTTGCTGCCCTCCTTCGGTGGCATGGGGCGACGCATGAAAGGTGAAGGTGGGTCAATGCATTTTCAATTCAACAGAAGGGCAGCTCTTGGGCTCGCGATCGGCACGATGTTCGCGGGGCTCGTCACCGCGCCTGCGCGCGCGCAAGACACGATCAAGGTCGGCGTCCTGCACTCGCTCTCGGGCACAATGGCGATCAGCGAAACCACGCTGAAGGACGTGATGCTGATGCTGATCGACGAGCAGAACCAAAAGGGCGGGCTTCTCGGCAAGAAGCTCGAAGCCGTCGTTGTCGATCCGGCATCGAACTGGCCGCTCTTCGCCGAGAAAGCAAGGGAGCTGATCGGCAAGGACAAGGTCGCGGCGGTCTTCGGCTGCTGGACTTCGGTATCGAGGAAATCCGTGCTGCCGGTTTTCAAGGAGCTCGACTCGGTCCTCTTCTACCCCGTGCAATATGAGGGAGAGGAGAGCGAGCGCAATGTGTTCTACACGGGTGCCGCGCCGAACCAGCAAGCCATTCCCGCCGTCGACTATCTCATGGCCGACGGCGTGAAGCGCTGGGTGCTCGAAGGAACCGACTACGTCTATCCGCGCACCACCAACAAAATCCTCGAAGCCTATCTCAAATCGAAGGGCGTCGCGGCTGCGGACATCTCCATCAACTACACACCTTTCGGCTTTTCCGATTGGCAAACGCGCGTCGCGGCCATCAAGAAATTCGGCTCGGAGGGAAAGAAGACGGCGGTGGTCTCGACCATCAACGGCGACGCCAATGTTCCCTTCTACAAGGAGCTCGGCAACCAAAGCGTCAAAGCGACCGACATTCCCGTCGTCGCCTTCTCGGTCGGCGAGGAAGAACTTGCCGGCATCGAGACCAAGCCGCTCGTCGGTCATCTCGCCGCCTGGAACTACTTTCAATCCATCGACACGCCGGAGAACAAGGCCTTCATCGAGAAGTGGAAGGCATATACCAAGAATCCGAAGCGCGTGACGAACGATCCGATGGAAGCCCATGTGATCGGCTTTGCCATGTGGGTCAAGGCGGTCGAGAAAGCGGGCACGACCGATCCCGACAAGGTGATCGATGCGCTCGTCGGCATCTCCGTGCCAAACCTCACCGGGGGCTTTTCGACCATGATGCCCAACCACCACATCACCAAGCCGGTGTTCATCGGCGAAGTTCAGGCGGACGGACAATTCGCGACGGTATGGCAAACGCCAGGACTTGTGGTCGCGAATGAATGGTCGCCGTATCTCGAAGGTTCGAGGGACCTGATCGCCGACTGGCGAAAGCCGATGAGCTGCGGGAACTTCAACGTCAAGACGGGCAAGTGCGGCGGGCAGGGCACCTGACCGCAACGCGGCGTTGCGCGACGCGGACGGATCGGTTCAGACGATAGTTTCTATCCACCTGAATCGATCCCCTTTTCGACAGATAACAACCCGACCGCCGCGCCCGCGTGATGGATGAGAACGATGCGACGGGAACCCTGCATTCTCGGCTTCCTGCTCTTGCTGCTCGCGCTCATCCCCTCCGGGACACGCGCGGCCGAGCGGTCTCAACTTCTCGCAAGCTTTGCGAGCGAGAACTTTTCGGAAATCGACAATGCCGTCGTCGCTCTCGCGGCCAGCGGAGAAGAGCTGGCGCCAGCTCTTCTCTCCGCGCTCGCCGAGCGCCGGCTTTTCTACAATGCGGCGGATAAGCACGTCTTTTGGAAAGGCGAGAACGGCAAGAATTTCGACGCGTCGACCGGCGCCGAGCTCCCCGTCCTGCCCGCCGGCCTCAAACCGGTTCGCATCAACAATCGCGTGCGCGCGACCATCGAGGCCGCGCTGGGGTCTTTCGCCCTCATGGCGCCCGATCCAGCGAAGCGTCGCGAAGCGGCCGAGCTCGCTTTCAAAACGCGCAGCGCGTCGTCGCTTTCCGCCGTCGAGAGGGCGCGCGGCAAGGAGACGGATACCTCAGTGCGCCGAGCGCTCGACGAGGCCCGCGCCGCCATCATCCTCGGCAACGCTGAGGCCACGCCGGAGGACCGTCTCGACGCGATCAAGGTCATTCGCGACCGCGGCGACCAGGATGGCTTGGCCTTGCTCCGCTCGATTGGGGCCGCTGCGCCAGCTTCCGTCAAATCCGCGGCCGAGGTGGCGGCGGCTTCCGTCGAGAATCGCCTGGCGCTCTGGGCGATCGTGCAAAACGCGTGGTACGGGCTCTCCCTCGGCTCGGTCCTCTTGCTGGCCGCCATCGGTCTTGCGGTCACCTTCGGCGTCATGGGCGTGATCAACATGGCGCATGGCGAGATGGTGATGCTCGGCGCCTATGCGACCTTCGCCGTCCAGGAAATGATGCGTGCGCAAGGCTCGCACGAAGTCGGGCTTGCGCTCGCTTGCGCGGTCCCGGCGGCTTTCGTCGTCTCGGGCGCGACCGGCATCGTCATCGAACGTTGTGTCATCCGCTTTCTTTACGGGCGGCCGCTCGAAACCTTGCTCGCGACCTTCGGGATTTCACTTATTCTCCAGCAGGCGGTGCGAACCGCCTTCGGTGCCAGCAATCGCGAGGTCGATACACCCGCCTTCATGTTCGGCTCTCTGCAGATTGGCGCAATGCAGGTTACGTTGAACCGGCTCGCCATCCTGGTGTTCGCGGCCGGCGTCTTCATTGCGCTTCTGCTCGTGTTGCGTTTCACGAGCTTCGGCCTGCGCACCCGCGCGGTCACACAGAACCGCCGCATGGCCTCGTCCATGGGCATCCATACCAGCACCATCGATGCGCTCACCTTCGGCCTCGGTTCGGGAATCGCCGGCCTTGCGGGTGTCGCGCTCTCGCAGATCGACAACGTCTCGCCCAATCTCGGCCAAGGCTACATCATCGATTGCTTCCTCGTCGTCGTCTTCGGCGGCGTCGGCAACCTCTGGGGAACGTTGATCGGCGCGCTGTCGATCGGCATGATCGAGAAATTCCTCGAGCCTTTCGCGGGCGCGGTTCTCGGCAAGATCGCGCTTCTCGTCTTCATCATCTTCTTCATCCAGAAGCGGCCGCGCGGCTTGTTCGCGCTCAGAAGCCGCGCGATCGAGGCCTGAGCCGCATGAAGGAGGATGATCGCTTCGGGTTCATCGGTTCGCTCGGGGCGGCTTTCATCGCGTTGCTGGTGATCGCAAGCGTCGCGGTGCCGGCGGGCAATTTGTTGACGGCGCCGGCCTCGCCCTTGCACGTGTCGACGGCGTCGATGGCGCTTTGCGGAAAATACCTCTGCTACGCGCTCGTCGCCTTGGGGCTCGATCTCGTCTGGGGATATTGCGGCATTCTATCGCTCGGTCACGGAGCCTTTTTTGCGCTCGGCGGCTACGCGATGGGCATGTATCTCATGCGGCAGATCGGTTCGCGCGGCGTCTACGCCAATCCGCTCCTGCCCGATTTCATGGTCTTCCTCAATTGGACGAAGCTTCCCTGGTACTGGTCGGGGTTCGACCGCTTCCCATTCGCCTTGGTCATGGTCGTGTTGGTCCCAGGGGTTCTCGCCTTCGTTTTCGGCTGGTTCGCCTTTCGCTCGCGCGTCACGGGGGTCTATCTATCCATCATCACGCAAGCCATGACCTACGCCTTGCAGCTCGCCTTCTTCCGCAACGATATGGGATTTGGCGGCAACAATGGGCTGACCGACTTCAAGGACATACTCGGTTTTCCGGTGCAGGCGGATGTGACGCGCGCCGCATTGTTCTCGACCACCTGCGTCGCGCTCGGCTGCGGATTCATCATTTGTCGTGCGATCACGAGTTCGAAGCTCGGCAAGGTTTTGGTCGCGGTGCGTGACGCGGAAAATCGCGTGCGCTTTCTCGGCTATCGCGTCGAAAATTATAAGAGCTTCGTCTTTACGGTCTCGGCCTGCCTCGCCGGAATCGCCGGTGCGCTTTACGTTCCGCAGGTCGGCATCATCAACCCGTCCGAATTCGCGCCGGCGAACTCGATCGAGATGGTGATCTGGGTTGCGGTCGGCGGCCGAGGAACGCTGGTCGGTGCGGCGCTCGGCGCCATCCTCGTCAATTGGGCAAAGACGAGCTTCACGAGCGGCCCGCTCGCGGAATATTGGCTCTTCGCGCTCGGCGCCCTGTTCGTCCTCGTCACGCTCGTCTTGCCGAAGGGCGTCCTCGGCACCCTCATCGGCGTTGCGCGCGAGCGTTCATCGCCGGCCGAAGCCTCGCCTCCCCGCGCCGTGGAAGCGGCGCCCGAAACCTTCATCCCGTTGAGGTGAGCAGATGGCGCAGGTGACGCGAAGCCTGCTCTACCTCGACGGCGTCACGGTGAGCTTCGACGGGTTCAAAGCCTTGCGCGAGCTTTCCCTCACCATCAAGGCCGGCGAAATGCGCGCCATCATAGGGCCGAACGGCGCCGGCAAGACGACGATGATGGACGTCATCACCGGAAAGACCCGGCCCGACAGCGGAGATGTGATTTTCGAAGGCGGGATCGATCTCACGCGCCTCGATGAAGCGCAGATCGCCGGGCTCGGCATCGGCCGCAAATTCCAACGACCGACCGTCTTCGACAATCACGCGGTCGAAGACAACCTCCTTTTGGCCTTGGCGGGTCCGCGCGAGGCGTTCGCGAATCTCACCCGGCGCAAGGGGCCTGAAGCCTCCCGCCGCCTCGACACGCTTCTCGAGACGACACGGCTTGCTGCCGTGCGCGATCGTCCCGCCGGCTGGCTGAGCCACGGGCAGAAGCAATGGCTCGAAATCGGCATGCTGCTCGGCCAAGAGCCGAAGCTCCTCCTCGTCGATGAGCCGGTTGCCGGCATGACGGATGCCGAAAGCGTCGAGACCGCCCGTCTGTTGAAGGAAATCGCCGAGGATCATTCGGTCCTCGTTGTCGAACACGACATGAGTTTCGTGAACGAGCTTGGGGTGCAAGTGACGGTGCTGCACGAAGGCGCCGTGCTGGCCGAGGGTTCCCTCGACAAGGTGAGCGCCGATGAGCGCGTGATCGAAGTCTATCTCGGCCGGTGAAGCGAGAAGAAAAATGACCGCCGCTCGATCCTCTCTTTTCGTATTTCGCTTCTTGTCTCGCTTCGCCAAATGCTGAACGTCGAGAAGATCGATCTCTTTTATGGAGCGGCTCAGGTCGTGCGCGGCGTCTCGTTGTCGGCGGCGCGCGGCGAGGTGACTTGCGTTCTCGGCCGCAATGGCGTGGGCAAGACGACGCTTTTGCGCGCGGTGATCGGGCAACAACAGGTCAAGGCGGGAAGAATCTTCTTCGACGGCAGGGATATCACCCTGCTCGCCCCTCATCGGCGCGCGCGGCTCGGCATTGCCTACGTGCCGCAAGGACGTGAGATCTTCCCCTTGCTGAGCGTTCGTGAGAATCTGGAGACCGGCTTTGCAGCGCTTGCGCCCTCGCAACGTTCCGTACCGGATGAGGTCTTCGACCTTTTCCCCGTGCTCAAAGACATGCTGCACCGCAAGGGAGGGGATTTGTCCGGCGGCCAGCAGCAACAGCTCGCGATCGCGCGTGCCCTCGTCACACGGCCGAAGCTCATCGTGCTCGACGAGCCGACGGAAGGCATCCAACCGTCGATCATCGCGCAGATCGCGAAAGCGATCGATTATCTGCGTCGTTCTGGCCGGATCGCCATCCTCCTCGTCGAGCAGTACTTCGATTTCGCCAAGCAGCTTGCCGACAAATTCCATGTGATGGATCGCGGCGAGATCGCCCTTTCGGGCTCGACCGGGAACATGGATGAGGCCGCGGTGCGGCGCCTCATGTCGGTCTGAGTCTTTGCGAGAGACGGCAAAGCGCAATCTGAAAACCAAGTTCCCCCATGCTCGCGGCGAGCGCGATGCGAAGTTGGACGAGGGTCCTTCACCGCGCCGCCGGGCCAGCCTTCCGCGTCTTGGAACACCTCTCGGCGAGCCTCACTCAGACCGACTACGCCTTACTCCTCGAGCCAGGCGCGTCCGCGCCGATAGAGAGCCTCGACCTCGGCCCCGCGAAGCCCCGGCATGTCGCGCTTCACCTCATATCCGATCTGCGTCTGCATGTAGGCGAGGTGGCGGTAACCTTCGGGGAAGCGCCGCAACAGGTTCTGATCGAGTTCGAGCTTCGCGGCCGGGTCCACCGGGTCGAGCCGGTCCTTCTCGTAGATCGGCTGGCGCAACACGAGGCCCCAGTTTCCGGCACGCTTCTCGAGGAAATCATAGAAGCGGCCCGTGCACACCACGTCGCAAGCAACGCCGTGGACTTCGCCGCGCTGCGAGATCGTCATCTTGGTCTGCGCGATGGCGCGCGTGCCTTTGATGTCGATCGCGATTCCGCCGAGGAAGTGCAGGATGGAGACGCCCTTCTCCCAGCCTTCGCGGCTCGCCGCGATGAAGGCGTCGGCCGAGCCCTGGAACCAGGTCGCCATCATGCGCCCGTCGTCGTGCCAGACACCTCGGAAGCGTTCCCAATTGCCGGCGTCGCGCCACACCGCCCAATTGTTCACGAGCGCCGCGATGGCCGAACGATCCTCTGTTTCCGGGTCACTCATGGAGGGCGGGACGCGCCGCATCACTCATGGGAGAACACATCGTTGTTCCACCCTGCGAGATCGAGCCTCGCGCGTGTCGGCAGGAAGGCGAAGCAGGACAGGGCGAGATCGAGCCTGTTCTCGCGCCGCAAGAGCGCCTCGAGCCTTTCCTTCAGCGCGTGCAGATGCAGCACATCGGAGGCCGCGTAAGCGAGCTGCGCATCCGTCAAATTGGGCGCGCCCCAATCGGAGGATTGCTGCTGCTTCGAGATCTCGATGCCGAGAAGCTCGCGCACGAGATCGCGCAGCCCGTGGCGGTCCGTGTAGGTGCGGGTGAGCTTCGAGGCGATCTTGGTGCACCAGATCGGCTGCGCCATTACGCCGAGCCGATGATAAAGGACCGCGATGTCGAAACGCGCGAAATGGAAAAGCTTCAGCACCTGCGTGTCGGCGAGGATGCGCTCGAGATTGGGAGCGCGTGTGTCCCCTGGCGCGATCTGCACGAGATCGGCATCGCCGTCGCCGCGCGAGAGCTGCACGAGGCAAAGCCGGTCACGGTGCGGGTTGAGGCCAAGCGTCTCCGTGTCGATGGCGAGCACCGGGCCGGCCTGATAGTCGGCCGGCAAATCGCCATGATGAAGGCGGTTTCCCATGAGCTTGGGTTGCGGTCGAAGGCTTTCGGAGTCAAGCGCGTTCCGCGCCTTCCGCCAAAAGGGAGGCTATTTTGTCGGTAAAATTTTAGCGAGCAAATTAAGCCTCAGAAGAAAGGGCGGCGTGCGATCCGGCTGACTCGAGCTCGCGAAGTGTGACCGAACCAAAGTGCAACCGAAACCGAGGTGCGACCGGAACCGGGCGTGTCGGGGCAGCCCGCGGCGTTCTTCCTTCAGCTCGAGACTTGCTTTGCCCGCTCGCGCAACACGAATTTCTGCACCTTCCCGGTAGAGGTCTTGGGAATCTCGGCAAAGACCAGGAAGCGTGGGCATTTGTAGCGCGCCAAATGCTCGCGGCACCAATCGAGGAGATCCTCGGTGGTGGCGCTCATGCCCGGCTTCAGCTCGACGAAGGCGCAAGGCGTCTCTCCCCACTTCTCGTCGGGTTTCGCCACGACGGCGGCAAGCTGGACGGCGGGATGCTTGAACAACGCGTCCTCGACCTCGATCGAGGAAATGTTCTCGCCCCCGGAGATGATGATGTCCTTCGAGCGGTCCTTCAATTGGATGTAGCCGTCTTCATGGAGGACGCCGAGATCGCCCGAATGGAACCAGCCGCCCGCGAAGGCTTCCGCCGTCGCGGCCTCGTTCTTGAGATAGCCCTTCATCACCACATTGCCGCGGAACATCACCTCACCGATCGTTTCTCCGTCGGCCGGCACCGGGGTGAGCGTCCGCGGGTCCATCACGGTGAGCGCGTCGAGCGCGCCGTAGGGCACGCCCTGGCGCGCCTTCATCGCCGCCTGCTCGTCGGCGGCCAAGAAATCCCATTTCGTCTGCCAATCGTTGACGACCGCCGGACCATAGGTCTCGGTGAGGCCGTAGAGATGCGTGACGTCGAACCCCGCCTCCCGCATCGCGGCGAGCACGGCCTCGGGCGGGGGCGCTGCCGCGGTGAAGAATGACACGCGGTGCGGCAGGTTCTTCTTCTCGGTCGCGGGCGCGTTGAGAAGCGTCGACATCACGATCGGCGCGCCGCACAGATGCGTCACCTTCTCGCGCACCATGAGCTCGTAGATGGGCGCGGCGCGCACTTGGCGAAGGCATACCTGCGTGCCGGCGACGACCGCGATCGACCAGGGGAAGCACCAGCCGTTGCAATGAAACATCGGCAGCGTCCACAAATAGACCGGGTGCTTCGCCATGCTCGAGACGATGACGTTGCCTTGGGCCAGAAGCGCTGCTCCTCGATGATGATAGACCACGCCCTTCGGATTGCCCGTCGTGCCCGACGTGTAGTTGAGCGAGATGGCATCCCATTCGTCCCGCGGCGCCGACCAGGCAAAGCCCGGATCGCCCGAGGCGACGAGCTCCTCATATTCCATCGTGCCGATGCGCTCGCCCGGTCCGTCATATTCCGGGTCGTCGTAATCGATGACGAGAGGCTTCACTTTCGCCAGCATCAGCGCCTCGCGCATGACGGGGGCGAATTCCCGGTCGACGATCAGCACCTTCGTCTCGGCATGATCGAGCGTGAACGCCAGGATTTTCGCATCGAGCCGCGTGTTGAGCGTGTTGAGCACGGCCCCGAGCATCGGCACGCCGTAATGGCATTCGAGCATTGCGGGCGTATTGGCGAGCATCACCGAGACCGTGTCGTTGCGCTCGATGCCGCGCGCCGCGAGCCCGCAGGCGAGGCGGCGCGCGCGGGCATAGAATTGCGCATAGTCGCGCCGCAAGCCGCCATGCACGATCGCGGTCTGGCTAGGAAAGACCGCGGCGGCACGCTCGAGGAAGTTCAAAGGGGTCAGCGGCTGAAAATTCGCCGCGTTCTTGGCAAGGCCGATCTCGTAGGGGTTCTTCTTGGAGAGATCGGACTTCGAAGGCGGTGTCTGGTGAAGGTCGGTCATGGCGAGCCTCGAAACACAAGCCCTTCATGTTACCGCGCTTCGGCAAAGAGGCTAGAGCATGCGCTCTGCGAACCTCTCAGAATCGGTGACGCTTCACAAATGTGTCTCCCCCGACGAGGATCGCGAAAGCGCGTCGAGGGAAGCGGGCCCACAAATCCCCCACGTCTTGGACCATGGTTCCCCTTCCCCTCGCGACCTTCGGCCGCTCGGGCGAGGATGACAGCGTGCGGAGCTTGACGCGCTCAAAACAGCCGGTCGCGCCAGCCATGCGGGTCCGGTGCGCGCCCGAATTGAATGTCCGTCAAGGCCGTTTTCAGGCGTTGCGTGAGGGGCCCGGGCTCGCCGTCCGCGATGGTGAAGGCGCGGTTCTTGCCCTTCACCTTGCCGATCGGCGTGATCACGGCGGCCGTGCCGCAGGCGAAGGCTTCACGCAGCCGCCCGCTCAGCGCGTCCGCCTGCCACGCGTCGATCGCGTACGGCTGCTCGCGCACGGTGAGCCCCAAATCGCGGGCAAGCGTGATCAGGGAATCTCGGGTCACTCCCGGCAGGATGGTGCCGGTGAGCGGCGGGGTCTGAAGCGTGCCGTTATCGAAGACGAAGAAGATGTTCATGCCGCCGAGCTCCTCGACCCATCTCCTTTCGACGGCGTCGAGGAATACGACCTGATCACAGCCCTCGCGAGACCCTTGCGCCTGAGCGGCGAGGCTCGCCGCATAATTGCCGCCGCATTTGGCGGCGCCGGTGCCGCCCTGGGCAGCTCGCGTGTAGGTCTCGGAGACCCAGAGCGTCACCGTGGCGGCGCCGCCCTTGAAATAGGAGCCGACGGGCGAGGCCACGACGCAATAGAGATATTCGGCCGAGGGCTTGGTGCCGAGCGCGATCTCGGTCGCGATCATGAAGGGGCGCAGATAGAGCGCCGCCCCGTCCGCCGACGGGATCCAGTCCCGATCGACGCGGACGAGCTTGCGCACCGATTCGAGGAACAAACTTTCCGGCAATGGCGCCATCGCGAGGCGCTCGGCGGAGTTGCGGAAGCGGCGCGCATTGGCGTCGGGCCTGAAAAGCGCGGCGCCGCCATCGGGCATGCGATAGGCCTTTAGGCCCTCGAAGATTTCCTGGGAGTAATGGAGCACCATCGAGCCCGGTTCGAGACGAACATCCGACCTTTGCCCGATCTTGCCGTCATGCCAGCCCAGACCCTCCTTGTAGCGGATCGTCACCATGTGATCGGTGAAGACGCGGCCCCAGCCCGGGTTGCGAAGCAAAGCCTCGCGTTCGGCGGGGGCGAGCGGGTTCTGGCTCTTCTCGAAGGACAACGGCTCTTCGCGCACCTGATCCATCATTTCATCCACTTCGTCGCTCGCGCCCGTGATACCTCGACGTTATCGACCTGCGCCTAACGCACTTCAAGAGGCATGGCGAAAACTTCAGATCCGCGGGAAACGGTCCGGAGGAGCCCGTTTATGCGACCGAATGGGCGCGTGGGCCGGCGGCATTCATGCGACCACCCTAACCCGCAAGCGTTGCGCGGTTCCGAGGCATGATGCGGTTGGGCCCCTTGTCTTGTGGGACGGCGACGGTGGCGCTATGCGCATCCGATGCTCGACCATCTCAAGGCCAACAACCGCGCCTGGGCGCAGCGCATGCGGGCGACGGACGCCGATTTCTTCAGGCGCCTCGAGCGTCAGCAGGCGCCCGAGTACCTTTGGATCGGCTGCTCCGATAGCCGGGTACCCGCAAACGAGATCGTCGATCTCGACCCTGGCGAGCTCTTCGTCCACCGCAATGTCGCGAATCTCGCGCCGCCGCAAGATGCCAACTACCTTTCGGTGCTGCAATTTGCGGTCGATGTGCTGAAGGTGAAGCACATCATGGTGGTCGGTCATTACGGTTGCGGCGGGGTCAGCGCCGCCGTCGACGGGAAGCGCCGCGGCCTCGTCGACCATTGGCTTCATCCGATACGCGAGGTCTATCACGACCACCGCCACGAGCTCGACATTTTGGAAGAGCGTGCGCGCCTCGACAGGCTTTGCGAGCTCAACGTCATCCGCCAGGTGCGCAACGTCGCTTCCGACGTCTTCGTGCAGGACGCCTGGGCGAGGGGTCAGGCGCTCTGCGTGCACGGCTGGATCTACTCGATCGCCGACGGTCTCGTGAACGATCTCAGCGTGTCCGTCGCTTCGTCCCAAGAGCTGGAGCGGCTCATCCACGATTGACGCTTCGGCCGCGCGTCAGATCCTCGCGCGGCGCCCCGCGAGCCGCTGCCCCGGCACTTTTCGGACGGATTGGTCTCGTTGACCTCATGTTGCGGCCCTTACGATCGTAAAGGCCGAGGCGAGCTTTGCGGAACTTTGAGCCGCGGCGCCGTATCCTCTATGTTTTTTGGCGCCGGTCGCTATTTGCGTGATACCGGGACCGGCCGGAGACCATCGCGATGAACGAACCGGCGAAAAGCCGCTACCCCGAGCTCTACGCGCGCTGGAAGAGCGATCCCGTCGGCTTCTGGGGGGAAGCGGCGCGCGCCATCGACTGGTTCCAAGCCCCCGCGACCGTGTTCGACGCACGCGCCGGCGTCTATGGACGCTGGTATCCGGACGGCGTGTGCAACACCTGCCACAACGCGATCGACCGGCATGTGGCGGCAGGACACGGCGAGCGCCTGGCCATCATTCACGACAGCCCGGTCACCGACACCATCCGCAAGCTCACCTACGCCGAGCTCAAGACCGAGGTCGAGACGCTTGCGGCCGTGATCCGCGATTTCGGCGTCGAGACCGGAGATCGGGTGCTCATCTACATGCCGATGATCCCCGAGACGCTCATCGCGATGCTCGCCTGCGCGCGCATCGGGGCCGTGCATTCGGTCGTGTTCGGCGGTTTCGCGGCACGCGAGCTTGCGACCCGCATCGACGATTGCCGTCCGGCGCTTCTTCTCGCGGCCTCGTGCGGCATCGAGCCTGGCCGGATCGTCCCTTACAAGCCGCTCGTCGACGAAGCGATCTCGCTCTCGACCGTCAAGCCGACCTCCTGCCTCGTCTTCCAGCGTCCGCAATGCGAGGCCGAGCTTCTCGCGGACCGCGACCATGACTGGGCCTCGATGATCGGCAAGGCGAAGGCGGCGGGCAAGGCCGCGCCTTGCGTGCAGCTTCTCGCGACCGACCCGCTCTACGTGCTCTACACCTCCGGCACGACCGGCAAGCCCAAGGGCGTGGTCCGCGACAATGGCGGGCATCTCGTCGCGCTCGACTGGTCGATGCGCAATCTCTACGGCGTCGAGGCCGGCGACACTTATTGGGCGGCATCCGACGTCGGCTGGGTCGTTGGGCACTCCTACATCGTCTACGCGCCGCTCATCGCGGGATGCACGAGCGTCGTCTACGAGGGAAAACCCGTCGGCACGCCCGATGCGGGGAGTTTCTGGCGCGTGATCGCCGAGCACAAGGTGCGCTCCTTCTTCACCGCGCCGACGGCTTTTCGCGCCATCAAGAAGGAGGACCCGCAGGCGAAACATCTTGCGCGCTATGATGTCTCTTGCCTCAGAGCCCTTTTCCTCGCCGGCGAGCGCGCCGATCCCGACACCGTCGTCTGGGCCGAACAAATCCTGAAGAAACCCGTCATCGACCATTGGTGGCAGACCGAGACGGGCTGGTGCATCGCCGGAAACCCGCTCGGGCTTGGGCTCTTGCCGGTGAAGCACGGCTCGCCGACGGTTCCCATGCCGGGTTACGAACTTCAGGTGGTGGACGAGGCGGCGCGCCCTCTGCCGCCGAACCAGATGGGCTCGATCGTCGTCAAGTTGCCGCTGCCGCCCGGCGCCTTCCCGACGCTCTGGCAAGCCGATGACCGCATGCGCGACAGCTATCTCGCCGAGTTTCCCGGCTTCTACAAGACGGCCGATGCCGGCTTTCTCGACGAGGACGGCTATGTCTTCGTGATGGGGCGCACGGACGACATCATCAACGTCGCCGGCCACCGCCTTTCGACCGGCGGCATGGAGGAGGTGATCGCATCCCACCCGGCGGTCGCCGAATGCGCCGTGATCGGGGTGAGCGATGCCATCAAGGGCGAGAGGCCTTGCGGCTTCGCCGTGCTCAAGAGCGGCATCAGCGCCTCGCCCGCGGACATCGAGAGCGAGCTCGTCGCGATGGTTCGCGACAAGATCGGGCCGGTCGCCGATTTCAGGATCGCGCTCACGGTCGCTCGCCTGCCCAAAACGCGTTCAGGCAAGATCCTGCGCGGCACCATGCGCAAGATCGCCGATGGCGAAGAGTGGACCGCGCCTTCGACCGTCGAGGATCCGGTTGTGCTCACCGAGATCGAGGCGGCCTTGAAGGAACGCGGCCTCGCGGGGCAGAGGGCCTGAAGCGGGCCGATCCGTCAGCGGGCAAGGGCCGCGACGAGCTCCACATGAGGGCTGAAGCGAAACTGGTCGACCGGCAAGACGGCGTCGAGCCGATAGCCGCCCGCGATCAGCGTCTTCGCGTCGCGCGCGAATGTCGAGGCGTTGCACGAGACATAGACGATGCGCGCGACCTTCGAGCGTGCGAGTTCCCGCACCTGCGCTTCTGCCCCCTGGCGCGGCGGATCGAGGATGACGGCCTCGAATTCCGCAAGCTCGCCGGCGAGCAAGGGGCGGCGGAAAAGATCGCGCGCTTTCGCCTCGACGGGTTTGAGCCCTTGCGTGTGGCGAGCAGCTTTTGCCAGCGCCGCGACCGCCGCCTCATCGCCGTCGACCGCCATGAGCTGCGCGGCACGCGCAAGGCGCAGCGCGAAAGGCCCGACGCCGCAGAAGAGGTCCGCGATGCGGCGCGGCGGCCGGTTGGCCTTGCCGAGCGCCTCGCCGACGAGCTTCGCCAGCACCGCCTCGCCTTGCACCGTCGCTTGCAGGAAGGCGCCGGGCGGCGGCACGACGCGGCAATCCCCGATCGCGATCACCGGGGCGCGACGCTCGACGATCACCTCGTGATGATTGGAGAGCCGGGCCAGGTCCTCGCCTGCCGCGAACGCGACGGCCTCTTGGCGCTCCGCCAGAGGCAGGCTGCCGCGGCCCTTGACCATGACGTCGAGACCGGTTTCGCTCGCGGTCACCACGATGTCGAGAGGCTTGCCGGATCGCGTCAGGATCGCGGCGAGGCGCGCCGCGAGGCGAGGCGCGCCTGAAAGCGCCGGCGCCAGGATCGGGCAGGCGTCGATGTCGATGAGGTCATGGGAGGAAGCCCGCATGAAGCCCGTGCGCACCCGCTCGCCTTCGCGCCTCGCGTGAAAGCTCACCCGGCGCCGCCCGGCGCCATGAGCATCGACGATGGGCGCAACCGGAGCCTCGATGCCTTGCGCGGCGAGCGCATCGACCACGAGCTCGCGCTTCCAGGAAAGATAAGGTTCGTGGCGCCAGTGCTGGAGCTTGCAACCCCCGCAGGTGCCGAAATGAGCGCATAAAGGCGCGATGCGGTCGGTGCTCGCCCGCTCGATCGAGACGAGCTTTGGCCCGCGCGCTTCGAGCCGCGCCACCACCTCCTCGCCGGGCAGGACGAAAGGAAGGTGGAACGCCTCGCCCGAGCCCGCGACCTTGCCGTCGCCGCGCTCGCCCATGCGCGAGATGAGCACGGTCTTATCCACGCCTCGCACCGGCGAGGAATTCGAGGTTGCCGTCGCCTCCCGGAATCGGTGACGCGATCGTGTCGAGCACCGTCCACCCGAGCCCGGCGAGCGCCTCGGCGACCCGCCGGCACGCTTGTTCTCGCACGCCGGGATCGCGCACGATCCCCTTCTTGACCTTTGCGCGAGCGGCCTCGAATTGCGGCTTGATGAGCGCGACGAGAAGAGCTTGCGCCGTGGCAAGCCGCGTCGCCGCCGGCAGCACATGGCTGAGCGAGATGAAGCTCACATCGATGACGATAAGGCTCGGCGGCTCGCAGAGTCGCGTGACCTCGAGCGTGCGGATGTCCTGGTTCTCGAGCGAGACGAGACGCGGCTCGTCCTTGAGCCTTGCATGAAGCTGGCCATGGCCGACATCGACCGCCACCACGCTTCGCGCGCCGCGCGACAAAAGCACATCCGAGAAGCCCCCGGTCGAAGCGCCTATGTCGAGGCAAACGCGTCCCTTGGGATCGAAGCCGAAGGCGTTGAGCGCGGCCGCGAGCTTCACGCCGCCGCGTGAAACGTAAGGATGCGCCGGCGAGGCTTCGATCACCGCGTCGAAAGGAAGCGACAGCGAAGGTTTCGAGACCAGGGTGCCATCGGCCTTCACCCGCCCAGCCTCGATCGCGGCCTTCGCCCGCGCCCTGCTCTCGAAATGTCCGCGCTCGACCAAGAGCGTGTCGGCGCGTCGATTCTTGCTCATTCGTATCGCACCTGATGGATTGGGTGGCGAAATCCCCACTTCCTCGCTCCTTTCCGCCGGTTGCGCCGTTCTTTCAAATCCAATGCCGTGCTTGCAAGAGCTTTCGCAGAGCCGCATCGGGGAGAGCCTTAGCCGCTCGGTGCCCTCAAAGGCTGCCGTCGCAACGCGAATCGGGGGTGGGCGCGTGCGAAAAGCCGTGCCAAACTGGACATCGGGCTTTGTTCCTGCGAGGCCCAGAGGCAAGGGATGCAGGGGAAGAGACTCGGAAAGAGACGCATGCACAAGGCTCCGCAAGCTCGTTTGGCGCTCACCTTCCTGATTTCGGGCCTCGCCGTTTGCGGCGTGGCTAAGGCCGCGTCCACAAAGGGGCATGCGCCGGCGCACGCCCCCGCCGCCGCCACACCCGCCGCGCCGGAGCCCGGCTGGTCGCTCGCCAAGCGCAGCGATGGGCTCTCCCTCTCCTACGGGCTTCCTGGCGACCAGCCGGTCATCGCGTTCGCCTGCGGCCAGCAAAGCGGCGACGTCGCCATTCGCGTATTCGTCGACCCGGCGAAGGCCAAGATCGATGAAAATCAATCCTTCTCGCTCACGATCGGGGGCGTGCGGTCGAGCTTCGCCGGAACCGTCGCCGAAGACCGGGCAAGCGGCGGGACCATGCTCGCCGTCACCGTGGCGTCGCGCAATCCGATGTTCACGGCGCTCGCCGGTCCCGGCGGCATGCGCATTGAAGGCAAAGGCTTCACCAGGATCGTCACGCTGAAGGCGATCGGCGACAAGCTAAGGGCCTTGCTCGCAAGCTGCAAAAAGGGTTGAGGCGCGCTCCACCACGTCATGCGCGCACTCGTTGCGGCATCCAGGCCTTCTTTCACCACCGCAGGTAAAGGCGTGGATGCCAGGCCCGAGGCCGCCCGAGGCCGGGCATGACGGATGAGGCGGTGCGCCCTTCCACTACGTCATGCGCGCACTTGTTGCGCGCACCCACGCCTTTTATTCCACGGTGCTAAGAAAGGCGTGGATGCCCGGCCCGAGGCCGGGCATGACGGAGGCGGCGATACGCCCCGCGTCGTGACCCTCCATGACGTCATACGCGCCCCCCGGCTTGTCCCGGGGATCAGTTGCGCGCACCCACGGCCTTCCTTTCGGCACCGAGGAAAGGCGTGACGCACAATCACGCCAGCGTCTCGTAGAGATCGTTCCAATCGGGATTGAAGCCATTGATGAGTCGCGCTTTCCAGGCGCGCGGCCAATGCTTCATGGTTTTCTCGCGTTGAAGGGCATCGCGGATGTCCGGGAAGAACTCATAATAGACGAGGCGCTTCAATCCATATCGTTTGGTAAACCCTCGCACGAGCCCCTCACGATGCTGATAGGCGCGCATCGAAAGGTCGGCGGTCACGCCGATGTAGAGCGTGCCGTCCTTGCGGTTCGTCATGATATACACCCAGCCACCCACGCGACGATCTTCCCAGTTATGTTAGCGTACCCAATAGGGTAGGCTCATTCGCGCTCTGGCGGATAGCCGTCCCCGGCGTGGTGCCCTTCCACTACGTCATGCGCGCACTTGTTGCGCGCACCCACGCCTTTTCTTCCACGGTGGTAAGAAAGGCGTGGATGCCCGGGCCGAGGCCGGGCATGACGGAGGCGGCGATACGCCCCGCGTCGTGACCCTCCACGACATCATGCGCGCCCCCGGGCTTGTCCCGGGGATCAGTTGCGCGCACCCCCCACCTTTTCTTTCACCGCCTGAGAGGAAGGCGCGGATGCCCGGCCCAAGGTTGGCCAAGCCCGGGCATGACGGATGAACGTTGCCGAAGGTTGCTTGACAAATGTTTTTGTGCGGCGCACATGAAGCTCGGACCGCCCATTGGCGGCGACGGCGTCATGGCCGCGTGAACGAGGGACCGCTGAGGGCGGTTTTCGTCCTGCCCGATGCTCGAAAAGACCTGAACCGAAGTCGGGCACGCACGCACTTCATCCATTCCCAGACGCAAGCGCCGGGCTTTTGGGGCCGGGGCGCATCGCGTCGATTTGAAAGCACATTCTTGACGACATTCAACGAGCTCGGCCTCGCAGCGCCGCTATTGAAGGCGCTCGCCACCGAGCATTACGTCACGCCGACCCCGATACAGGCGCAGGCGATTCCCCCTATTCTCGCCGGCAAGGACCTTTGCGGGATCGCCCAGACGGGAACCGGCAAGACGGCGGCGTTCGCGCTGCCGATCCTGCAGCGCCTCGCGGCGAGGAGGGATCGGCCGCAGCCGCGCGGCTGCCGCGCCCTGATCCTCTCTCCGACGCGCGAGCTCGCGAGCCAGATCGGCGCGAGCTTCAAGACCTATGGACGGCATCTCGCGCTCTCGAGCGCCGTGATTTTCGGCGGGGTTTCGGCCCGCCCACAGATCGATGCCCTGGCGCGCGGCGTCGATATTCTGGTGGCCACACCCGGTCGCCTCATCGACCATCTCGGCGGGGGCGCCCTGCGGCTCGATCGCGTCGAGATTTTCGTTCTCGACGAAGCCGACCAGATGCTCGACATGGGCTTCATCCACGCCATCCGGCGCATCGTGCCGAAATTGCCGAGCGCGCGACAGAGCCTCTTCTTTTCCGCCACCATGCCGCGCGACATCGCGCGTCTCGCCGACGAGCTTCTGCGCAACCCCGCGAAGGTCGCGGTGGCGCCGGTCGCGACCACGGTGGAGAAGGTGAACCAGCGCGTCGTTCTTGTCGAGACGGCGCGCAAGCGCGCGCTTCTCGTCGAGACGTTGGGCGACCCATTGATGGCGCGCAGCCTCGTCTTCACACGCACCAAGCACGGCGCCGACCGCGTGGTGCGCCATCTCGACGGCGCCGGCATCGCGGCCGCCGCGATCCACGGCAACAAGAGCCAGAATCAGCGCGAGCGCGCGCTCGACGCCTTCAAAAGCGGTCGCGTCAAGGTGTTGGTCGCAACCGATATCGCGGCGCGCGGCATCGACATCGAAGCGGTGACGCATGTCGTGAATTTCGACCTCCCGAACGTGCCTGAAACCTATGTGCACCGCATCGGGCGCACCGCGCGCGCGGGCGCAGCCGGCATGGCGATTTCCTTTTGCGATGCGGAGGAAAAGCCTTACCTCGCCGACATCGAAAAGCTCATCCGCATGCGCTTGCCCGTGAGTGGGTCGCTCGAAGCCTCCGGCGCGCGGAAGGCCACTCATCGTCCGGCGCAGCACTCCATGCAGGCGCGCCCGCACCAGCAAGGCCCGCACGCCCATTCGCGTGGCCGATCGCAAGGTCAGGAGGGAGCGAGGCAGCAAGGTCGCAAACTCGGCGCGCAACCCGGCCAAGGGCACCGATCCGCGGGCGCGACGGCAAAAGGCAATGCGGGCTCGAAATCCTGGCGTTTTCGGCCGCGGGCCAAACAGCGCTGATCACTCACATCGCCTCGAGGGGCCAGGACGCATCGGCCTATTCGCGCCATGACCGATTTCGTTCATCTTGGATTTGGAATTCGTCTGTCATAATGTCACCTTGGCGCGGGTGGGGACCTGAAAATCTCGCGCGAAGGGCTGAAATGCGCGACGAGGTGCGCGGGATAAGCGCATCCGATGTCTCGCCGTGGGGCTAAAGCTTCGAGACGAGAGCTTCGAGGCGAGGCGCCAGAGAGGGATTCGTTCAAGAAAATGCGGCAATCAGCAGCGCGATGACCGACACCACGAGCTTTGTCCAGGCCGATGCGGGGCTGCGCCCGTTTGCCGCGCGCATCGGCACGAAGACGATCACTTGCGTCTCGATTTTCGCCGTCTGGCTCGCCGCCGCCCTCGCCTGGCCGTTGAGCGGCAAGGTCGTGCCCTGGGACTCCAAGAACCACTTCTATCCGATGTTCCGCTTCCTCGGGCGAACCTTCGCGGACGGTTATTTCCCGCTGTGGAACCCTTATCATTTCTCGGGCCATCCCACGATCGCCGATCCGCAATCGCTCATCTTCACGCCCACCCTCGCGCTCTTCGCCTACCTCTGTCCCAAGGCCTCGATGTTCGCCTTCGACGGGATTGTCTATGCGCATCTTCTCGCGGGCGGGATCGCGACCGGCTTCCTCTGCCTTCGCCGGGGTTTCGTGGCGCCTTCCGCGCTTCTCGCCGCCGTGATGTTCATGATGGGCGGCTCCGCCGCCGCGCGCCTGCAGCACACCGGCATGATCGTGAGCTATTCCTTCCTGCCGATTGCCCTCCTCGCCTTGGAAGAAGCCCTCGATCGGCGCTCGATGCTTCTCGCTTTCGGCTTCGGCGGCGCTGCCGGGTTGATGGCGCTCGGGCGCGATCAGATCGCCTTTTTCGGTTGCGCTCTCATCGTTGGCGCCGCGGCGAGGCACGCGTTCCATTCGCGGCGGCCGCTCGCCTGGCTGAAGGACCATTGGCTTCGCCTACTCGTGATGGCGGCAACCGGCATCGCCATCATCGTGGTGCCCGTGCTGCTCACCCTGCAATTCTTGAAAAGCTCGAACCGGCCCGAGATCGGCTACGGGCTTGCCGTGATGGGCTCGCTTCCGCCCCAGAGCTTTGCGACGCTGTTGTTTCCGAACGTCTTCGGGACGCTCGACAACGGGGTGAATTATTGGGGGCCGGGGCCGCTGACCGTTGCGGACGGAAGCTGGACCGACCGCTCGATCAACTATGTCTTCGCCGGGACGCTCCCGGCCCTGCTCTTGCTATGGCACGGGCTTGCGGGCCGGCGCGCGCTCGGGCGCGGCGTGCGATTTTTCGGCATCGTCGCGACCGTCGCCCTCGTCTATGCGCTCGGACGCTTCACCCCGTTATTCGAGCCGCTTTTCGACATCGTCCCCGGCGTCGACCTTTATCGTCGCCCCGCCGACGCGACCTTCATCCTTAACTTCGCCTTCGCGATGCTTTCGGCCGCGCTTCTCGACCGGTTCTGCACGGAGGGCTTGCCCCGGCTGCGCGTGCCGGGCGCGGTCTCACCGGTCCTCATCGCGGCGGCAACGCTTTGCCTGATGGGCGCGCTCGCCATCTCGCTCGATCTTTCGATCAAGGCCGGGCACACCGTGTATGCGCTGCGCGAGATTCTGGTCGGTTTCGCCATCGCTGGCGCGGGTATCGTCGTGATGCTCAGGGCGACCACGGCGCGCGCACGCCTCCTCGCCGCGACCGCGATCGCCGCGATTACGGCAGGCGAGCTCGTGACACGCCATGCCGCGAGCGCCATCGACGGGGAACCCGCCGCTTATTATTCGGCCTATGGGGCGATGAGCCCTTCGGAGCGGGCTGGTCTCGCGGCGCTGAAGAAAGCCATCTCGGAACGCAAGGATGAGGGTGCGCGGCCGCGCGTCGAGATCCTCGGCCTCGCCCATGGCTGGCAGAACGTCTCGATGATCGAGAAGCTCGAGGACACGCTCGGCTACAACGCCTTGCGCATCGCCGATTACGAACAATTGACCGGGTCCGGCGAGAACGCGGTCGATCTCCATCTTCGCCAATTTCCCGAAACCTTCAGGGGGTGGCGCAGCCGATTGGCAAATCTCCTCGGCCTCGAATACCTGGTGCTCGGCCGCCCGATCGAGAGCTTGCCGAACGATTATCCTCGCCCTGACGAGGTGACCGAGATCTATGGCGGCCCCGGGATCTACGTTTACCACTTGGGCAACGCGGCGCCGCGCGCCTATGTGGCGAACAAGCTCATCAGCGTCGACGAGAGCGACGTGATCGAGAGCGGCGAAATGCCGGAATTCGACCGCGCCTACGAGGCCCTCATCGACGAAAGATCGCTGAAGGACCTGCAGGGCAAATACGGGCTCGGCCAGAGCGCGGCGCCCGCTCAAGGCGAGGCGCTTGTGCGCATCGTCTCCTACAAGCGCAATTGCGTGATCATCCAGGTGGACACGGACAAGCCAGGCGTGCTCGTCCTGCACGACCTCTATTATCCGGGATGGGAAGCGACGATCGACGATGAGCCCGCGCCGGTCCTGCGCATGAATCTTCTGTTCCGAGGCGTCGAGCTGCCACGAGGGCGCCACATCGTTACGTTTCGGTTCAATCCCTTGTCGCCGACTCACCTCTACGAGGCCGTTCGCGACGCGTTCAGGAATGGGGGTGAGGAAACCGAGCCGTGATGCTTTCCCGAGCGAGGCCGCCTTCCCTTTCCCGCCTGATCAGCACGCCCGTCCTCGCCCTTGCGGCGTCGCTTGCGGTTTTTGCCTTCACGAGCTCGGGCAAGGCACAAACGCCCGCGGTCGCGGCGCCGACCTTGCCGGCACCCCTGCCTCGATCAACGCCCGCCCCCGCGTCGCAAATGGGGTCCTTGACGCTTTCGGCTCAATTTTCCGGCGATCAGGGGGCGATCCGGCGCGGGCTCGAATGGCGCATCTTCAAGATCATGGAGGACAATACCACCTCGCTCGTGCAACGCTCGAAGGCGGAGGCGCCGGCGTTTACTCTCGAGCGGGGCGATTATTTCGTGCATGTGAGCTACGGCTTCGCGAGCGCTTCGAAGCGCGTCACCGTCGGGGAAACTCCGATCGCGGAAAAAATCACCCTCGCGGCCGGCGCCTTGCGGCTCGGTGCCACGCTCGGCGATCAGCCGGTGCCACGCGCCAAGGTCACCTACACGATCTACACACCCGCCCCCGGAGATCCCGAAGGGCATCAACTGGCCAGCGGCATTCGCTCGGGCGAGGCCGTGCGCCTCGCCGAAGGCGTCTACCATGTGGTCTCGACCTATGGGGACGCGAACGCGACCGTCCGCACCGACATCAAGGTTGAAAGCGGCAGGATGACCGATGCCACCTTGCGCCATCGCGCCGCGACGGTGACGCTCAAGCTCGTAGAGACCCCCGGCGGGGAAGCGCTCGCCGACACGAATTGGAGCGTGTTCTCCCCCGGAGGCGACATCGTCCAGGAATCGGTCGGCGCCTTCGCCACGATGACGCTCGCCGAAGGCCTTTACAGCGTCGTCGCGCGGCATGCGGGCAAGACTTATGCGCGCGATTTCAAGGTGGACACCGGCCATGACGGCGATGTCGAAGTTCTCGCGACAGGCGGTCAGTAGAAAAACCAAGACTTCGCCATTTCGAGTGCGGCCGACTTGAATTGGACCTCGCGATTGTTGCAAAACCGCAACGCTTTTAACCAATCGATGCGGCTTTTCGCCGATTGCCTTCTTAGATCATGCATCGATGTTGACCCGTGACCGCAGGAATTCATAACATTCGATATTGAGGTCAGAGCCGACGCGCGCTTCGTGGCGACCACGTCGGGGGTGGTATGCAGGCGAAATCGAGGTTCGCGGCGGCAAGGCCGAGACCGCTCTCCTTTTTGTTGCGGGAGGAGGGTGGGGTTCCCGAGCCTTCACGCAAACCTCGCGATCATCCTCTCGGGCCTCGGTTTTCCGTGAAAGACGCTTCCGGCTCGCACGTTAGGCGGCGCCTGGCTGGGCGCATGCGCAAGTGCAGGTACTGAACCGATGGCGCCGACCGTGACCGGCTTTCGGGCTCTGCTTGCCAGCGCGGCGCTCTCGCTTTTCGCTGTCGGCGCGGGGTGGGCGGAACCGGCCACCTCATCCGACACGGACTTGAAGGCGCAGGCCGACGTTTTGTTCAAGCACCTCCTCGCCAAGCCCAACGATCTCGATGCCGCCTTCCGCTTCTCGGAGATCGAGACGAAGCTCGGCGATTACGAGGCGGCGATCGGGGCGCTCGAGCGGATGCTGTTCTACAACCCGAATTTGCCGCGCGTGAAACTCGAACTCGGCCTCCTCTATTTCAGGCTGCATTCCTATGAAATGGCTAAGACCTATTTCAACGAGGCGATCGCCTCTCCCGACACGCCGCAAGACGTGCGCGATCAGGTGGCCAAATTCCTCTCCGCGATCGATCGCGGGCTTTCGGCCAATCCGTTTTCGGTGTTTGCGCAGATGGGGCTGCGCCACCAAAGCAACGCCAATGCGGGCCCGGAAAGCGAGATCGTTCGCGCGCTCGGGCAGGATGCGGTGCTTTCCAGTCAATTCAAGCGCACGCCCGATTGGAACGCGTTCGGCATCGTGAGCGCTCACCATTTCTACGATTTCGGGGACGAGCGCGGCGATGGCTGGGAATCCGATCTCGTCAGCTACTACGCGCGCCAGTTCAAGGTGACACGTCTCAACCTCGGCCTCATCGAGCTCGACACGGGGCCGCGTCTCACGCTCGACACCGCGAGGGGCACGTCGATCCACCCTTACGTGCTCGGCAATTACGTGACGCTCGGCGATCACCCCTATCTCGGCACGCTCGGTGCGGGCGTTTCGCTGCGCTTCCAGCTCCCGGGAGGGGCCATCGTCGATCCCGGCGTCGAATACCGCGACCGCACCTACAGCAACTCGAAGGATTACGAGACCGCGACGCTGCAGGATGGCCACCAGATCATCGGTTACGTGATCGGCTCGGGTCCTTTGCCGATGATCGCGGGGCTCACCTGGCAGGGCCGCATCACCTATTCGAAGGCGACGGCGACCTACAAGCCCTACGCCTATAACGACTTCACCGCCGAATTCGCGCTTCCCTATTCATTCGCCGCGCCGAGCTTCGCGCAAACGGAGCAGAGCTGGACGGTCGCCCCCTTCGTCGGGTTTTCCTACACGCCTTATGGCGCGCCCGATCCGCTCATCGACCCCTCGATCACGCGTCTCGATCGCCAATGGCGCGGCGGCATTACGCTGGACATGATCTTCTACAAGAATTTCGGCTTCGCGCTCACGGTGCAATATATGCGCACCGTCTCCACCGTGCCGAATTACCGGCTCCGCGACCTCATTTTTTCAGGCGGCCCGACGATCCGGTTTTGACCGCCCCGCCCCGCATCGCCCGCGTCTGCGCAGGCCGACGTTTCCACCTCCCTCCCCCCGCGACGCAGTCGCGGCGGGGAGGGCCTCACGAGGCTCGGTCGCGCAAGCCTTGATCGATCAGGCGAATGTGTCTTCCACGACACAACAAGCCGAAAGATTGAGACGCATGCGCTCGGGGATGGGTGCGACGGCACGAACCGGCTCGCGTTTCGGGTAAAGCGGAAGCTCGAGGGCGCGGGCGTGCAGGTGCAATCGCGGTTCTCCCGAGCGCGGCGCCTTCCCGTACACGGCGTCGCCGAGGATGGGCCAGCCCATGGCGGCGCAATGAACGCGCAGTTGATGGGTGCGGCCCGTCACGGGCTCCAGCGCGAGCGCGGTAAGCGTCGGCGAAAAGTCGCGCATGGGCGCTCGCCCGATGACGCGCCAGCGGGTCATCGCGGCAACGCCGTTCGGATCGACCTTCATCCACCAGCCACGCGAGGGATCGCGGCGTCCGAGCGGGAGATCGATCACGCCCTCTTCTTCATGCGGACCGCCGGCGACGACGGCCCAATAGGTCTTGGCGACCTTGCCGGATTGGAAGAGCGCCCCCAGCTTTTCGAGTGCTGACCGGTTGCGACCGAGCGCGAGGCATCCCGAGGTCTCGCGATCGAGCCTGTGCGCGAGCTCTGGTCGCCGCGGCAAGCCGAAGCGCAACGCGTCGAAGAACGAGGTGAGGGGCACGGCGCCCTCGCCGTTGCGCTCGATGGCGTTCCTCGGCCCGGCATGGACCGGCATCCCGGCGGGCTTGTCGAGGATGATTGCCAAGGCGTCGCGGTAGAGGATGCGACCGAGAAGCTCTTCCGATGTCATGGCCGACGGGGTAACGGAAACCGATGACCAAGGAAACTGCGCAAGGCCAGACCCCGGAACAAGCTCGCGGCTCGTGGTGGGGCCGTCTCAAGGACGGGCTCAGACGCTCTTCCACGGGGCTTTCCACCGGCATCGCCGACCTCTTCAACAAGCGCAAGCTCGATGCCGCCACGCTCGAGGATTTCGAGGATCTTCTGCTTCGCGCCGATCTCGGGGTCGACACGGCGATGCGCGTCACGCGCGCCATCGGGTCCGCACGTTACGGACGCGATCTCGATCCGGGCGCGGTGAAAGCCATCCTGGTCGACGAGATCGAAGCGCTCCTCGCGCCGGTGGCGCGGCCGCTCGAGATCGCGCCCGAGCACAAGCCCTTTGTGGTCTTGATGGTCGGGGTGAACGGCTCGGGCAAGACCACGACCATCGGCAAGCTCGGCGCCAAGCTCGCGGCGCAAGGCCGCAAGGTGATGTTCGCGGCAGGCGACACCTTCCGGGCAGCTGCCATCGAGCAGCTCCGCCTCTGGGGCGAACGCACCGGCACGCCCGTGATGGCGGGCCGGCAAGGGGCGGACGCGGCGGGCCTCGCCTTCGAGGCGCTTTCCACTGCGCGCGAACAGGGCGTGGACGTCCTTTTGGTCGACACGGCCGGACGTTTGCAAAATCGCACCGAGCTCATGGGCGAGCTCGAGAAGATCGTGCGCTCGATCAAGAAGCTCGATGCCACCGCCCCGCATGCGGTGCTTCTCGTGCTCGACGCGACCGTCGGCCAGAACGCCCTGTCGCAAGTCGAGATCTTCGCCAGGACGGCGGGCGTGACCGGCCTCGTGATGACGAAACTCGACGGAACCGCAAGAGGCGGAATCCTCGTCGGCATCGCCGCAAAGTTCCACCTGCCGATCCATCTCATTGGTGTTGGAGAAAGCGTCGATGATCTCGAGCCGTTCTCGGCACGCGATTTCGCAAAGGCGCTGGTCGGGGTGGAGTAGTTTCAGAGGAGCCTTTTTCCGGGCCGCAGCAACGCTAACTCTGTTAGAACTCCTTTTAGCCTGATCTTTACGCTTGCGCGCAGTCTCGCTAGGAAGCACTAGCCTAGCTCAATTCGTCGCCCTTCCTCGTGGGATGAAGCTTCATGTCGCGACTATTTTTCACTCCATGAGCGCTCCCGGCTCCACGGCCGATCTTATCCAACCTCGGCACGCAGTCTCCCTCCCGCAAGCTTTCGCGCTTGCCGAACAGCATCGCCAAGCGGGGCGGCTTCAGGCCGCCGAGGGGCTGTGCCGGCAAATCCTCGAGGCGGTGCCCGGGCACGCCGAGACGCTGCATCTTCTAGGCATCATTGCGCATCAAGTCGGCAATGCAGCGGTCGCGATCGAGCTCTTGCGCCAGGCGGTCGCGTCCGACCCGCGCGTCCCGCTCTACCATTGCAATCTCGGCGAGATGTGCCGTCTCGCCGGGCGCGTCGACGAGGCGCTCGCCGCAGGCCGGCAGGCGCTCGCGCTTCGTCCGACTTATCCGGAAGCGCTCAACAATCTCGGCATCGCGCATTACGATCGCGGCGAATTCGAAGAAGCGGTAGCTCAATATCGCCGCGCCATCGAGCTCGCGCCGGCCTACGCCCAAGCCCACAGCAATCTCGGCAATGCGCTGCGCGCCTTGCGTCGGCTCGACGAGGCGATCCCCGCCTACACGCGCGCGCTCGAGCTCAAGCCCGACTTCGCCGACGCTTTCAGCAACCGCGCGCTCACCTTCCATCTCCAGGCGCGCTTCGATGACGCCGTCGCCGATTTTCGTCGGGCCATCGCGTTGCAGCCTTTGCACGGCAACGCTCATAGCGGCCTCGCCATGAACCTCCTCCTGCGCGGACGGTTCGCGGAGGGCTTCGTGGAATACGAATGGCGCTGGCGCTCTTCCGAGCTCCCGTCGCGTCCGCCCATCACGACGCCCTGGAGAGGCGAGGATCCGCGCGGCAAGCGCTTTCTCGTCTATTGCGAGCAAGGCCTCGGCGATACGCTCAACTTCTGCCGCTATCTGCCGCTCTTGCGCGAGCGCGGCGCAAAACTCGTCTTGCATGTGCAGAGGCCCTTGCGTCCGCTAATCGGCGACGCCATGCCCTGGCTCGAGCTCGTCGCCGAAGGCGAGACGCTCCCGGCGACCGATGCGCAATGCAGCTTGCTCAGCCTGCCGCATCTTTTCGGCACGATGCCGGACACCATCCCGGCGACGATCCCTTACATGTTCGCGAGCCAAGCGAACGCGGCGCGCTTTGCGGCACTTGTCGGGCAAGCGCCGGAATTAAAGGTCGGCCTCGTCTGGGCCGGCAGCCCCAAGCACTTGAACGATGTCGATCGCACGGTCGCGTTTTCGACCTTGGCGCCGATCCTCGACGTGAAGGGCGTACGCTTCTTCAGCCTGCAGATCGGTGCGCGGCCGGGCGATCGCCTGCCCGACCTCGTCACCGACCTTTCCCCTGAGCTCGGCGATTTCGCACAAACGGCGGGCGCGCTTTCGGCGCTCGATCTTCTCATCACGGTCGACACCGCACCCGCCCATTTGGCGGGCGCGATGGGCAAACCCGTCTGGATGCTTTTGCCCTTCGTCCCCGATTGGCGTTGGCTCCTGGAACGCGAGGACAGCCCCTGGTACCCGACGCTTCGCCTGTTCCGGCAAAAGACACGCGGCGACTGGCAAGCGCCCGTCGATGCCCTCGCCAAAGCCTTGATCGAACTCGCGCAGGAGCGAAATCGCAGATGAGCACGATGAACGGATCGGCGGCGAGCGCGCCCACGCAACAAATCATGCCGCTTCCGCAAGTTTTGGCGCTCGCCGAGCAGCATCGCCAGGCCGGGCGTTTGCCGGCCGCGGAGGATTTGTGCCGGCAGATTCTCAAAGCCGTGCCGGGCCATGCCGAGACGCTGCATCTTCTCGGCATCATCGCGCATCAGGCGGGCAATCTCCCTGTCGCCATCGACCTCTTGCGCCAGGCGATCGCGTCCGAACCTCGCGTGCCGCTCTACCATTGCAATCTCGGCGAGATGTGCCGTCTGGCCGGGAGGCTCGATGAGGCCCTCGCGGCGGGGCGCCAAGCCCTTGCGCTCCGCCCCGATTATGCCGAGGCCTTCAACAATCTCGGCATCGCGCATTACGACCGGGATGAATTCGACGAGGCGATCACCCATTACCGGCGCGCCATCGCGCTTTCGGCGAATTACGCGGAGGCCCACAGCAATCTCGGCAATGGGCTGCGCGCCAAGAAGCAGTTCGAGGAATCGCTGCCCTCGTATCATCGCGCGCTCGAGCTGAAGCCCGGCTATGCGGAGGCGCACAACAACCTCGGCACGGCGCTGCGCGATTTGAAGCGCATCGGCGAGGCGGAAGCGGCGTATCGCCGCGCGCTCGCGCTCAACCCGATCGACCCGTTGACGCTCAACAACCTCGCGCTCGCCGTGAAGGATCTCGACCGCTTCGATGAAGCCTTGATGCTGCTTTCGCAATCGGCCGCGATCCGTCCCGACAACCACCAGACGCACACTTATCTCGCGTCAACCCTGTTGGCGCAGCACAAGACAGTGGAAGCGCGCGCCGCGGTCGAGCGGGCGCTCTCGCTCAAGCCCGACGACGCAGACGCCATCAACATCATGGGCAATGTGCTTTTCGACGAAGGGAAATCCGAGCAGGCGCTCGAATGCTTCCGCAAGGCGCTCGCCAAGAAGCCCGACCTTTCGGACGCCTACAACAACATGGGCAATGCGCTCAAAGAGCTCGGCCGCTTCACCGAGGCGACCGAGAGCTACGTAAAGGCGCTCGAGCTCGACCCGCGCTCGACCGGCGCCTACTTCAACCTCGCCGACGCCAAGAAATTCAAGGAAGGCGACGCGCATCTTGCCGCCATGGAAGGGATGATCGGGGAAGGCGACGTGCTTTCCGAGACCGACCGCACCCAGCTCCATTTTGCCCTCGCCAAGGCCTATGCGGATCTCGAGCGCCACGGCGACGCCTTCGACCACATGCTGCGCGGCAACAAGATGAAGCGCGGCAAAATCGAATATGACGAGCCGGCCAATCTCGCGCTCTTCGACGAGATCATCGGGACCTTCACCAAGAAGCTGATGCGCGAGAAAAAAGGCCAGGGCGCCTCATCGAAAGTGCCGGTGTTCATCCTCGGCATGCCGCGCTCGGGAACGACGCTCGTCGAACAGATCCTGTCGAGCCACCCGCAAGTCCACGGCGCCGGCGAGCTTCGTGAGATGCACGAAGTGACGCAATCGATCCGCCGGTCCGACGGTAGCGATTGGCTATATCCGGGCTTCGTGCCTTCGATGAATGCGAAACGGCTTCGCGAGTTCGGTGAGGATTACGTCCGGCGCGTCCAGGCGCTCGCGCCGGACGCGCCGCGCGTCACCGATAAGATGCCGTCGAACTTCTACTATGTCGGGCTCATTCATCTCGCGATGCCGAATGCGCGCATCATCCACACGGTGCGCGATCCGATCGACACCTGCCTCTCCTGTTTCTCGAAGCTCTTCTCGCACGAGCAGAACCACACCTATGACCTCGGCGAGCTCGGCCGCTTCTATCGCGCCTATGAGCGCCTCATGGCGCATTGGCGCGAAATCCTGCCGAAGGGCGTGATGATCGATGTACGCTACGAGGATGTGGTCGCCGACCTCGAGAGCGAGGCACGCCGCATCATCGCGCATGCGGGGCTCGAATGGGACGATGCGTGCCTTGCGTTCCACCGCAACAAGCGCCCGGTGAAGACCGCGAGCGCCACGCAAGTGCGCCGCCCGATCTACAACAGCTCGATCGGCCGGTGGAAACCCTACGAGGATCTCCTGGCGCCGCTCTTGATGGAGCTGAAGTATCGCCCAACGCCCGTCAGTGACGGCATTGGCGAGGCCGTGACGCGGACGCTTTAACCCCGTCCTGCGCGCAATCGGTGCGCGCATCTGCGCCTTCCTCGGTCCGCACGTTACCGCAAGGAAGGCATGGATGGCCGGGCCGACGCCCGGCCATGCGGAGTGGGGGTGGTGTGCGGCGTGACGCGCGGCCACGACGGCTCGCGGGCAAGAGCGGAGATGAGTCCATAAAGCAGGAGAGCGCCCCTTCAGTTGCGCTCGTCCGGAAGCATCGGCAAGGGGTGGACCTCGACGCCTTCCTCGGCCAGCGCCTTTGCTTCCTCGGGTGAGGCTTCGCCCCAAATCGAGCGGTGCTCGATCTCGCCCTGATGCATCTGGCGCGCCTCTTCGGGAAATTTGCGGCCGACGTAATCGGAATTCTCGGCCACATGCTTGCGCAAGGCGCGGATCATGTCGCGGAGCTGACGCTCGGGCTCGCCGAGCACGGCATGCGGCTGAGCGGGCTGAGGCGACGGCGTCGCGGCAGGGGCGGGCGTTTCGACCATTCGGCTTCGGTTGTCCGTGCGCGCCACGGCGGGCGCCATAACGGATTTCTCGACCTTGGCCGAGCCGCAAAACGGGCAGGTGACGAGCCGGCGTTTTTTCTGCTTTTCAAAGGCAGAGCCGGAGGCAAACCAGCTCTCGAAGCGATGGCCGGCTTCGCAGGCGAGCGTAAAGGAGATCATGGCGAGGCTTTCGACACCTCGGCATTCCCGGCGAGAAGCGGGTCGAGCCCGCCTTCCTCATCGAGCGCGTAAAGATCGTCGCACCCTCCGACATGGGTTTCGCCGACGAAAACCTGCGGCACGGTGCGCTGCCCGCCCGAGCGCTCGAGCATTTCGGCGCGCCGCTCAGGCTGCTTGTCGATCTCGATCTCGGTGAAATCGACCCCTTTGCGGGTCAAAAGCGCCTTGGCATCGTGGCAATAGGGGCACCAGGCCCTGGTGTAGATGGTCACTTCACGCATGCTCGAGCCTCGATTGTCCGCCGGGGTCCTCATGTAGTCGCAAAAGCGTCATGCACCAACACCGTCATGCACGACCGTTGCAAAAACAAGGACATCCACGGCTTGCGCCCCCCCGCGCAGGAGCGCGCGGGCGGCCGCGTTGGCGGTGGCGCCGGTGGTGAGCACATCGTCGACGAGCACCACCCGCATCCCCGCCACCCGCGCCCTTGCCTCTTCGCCGACCTCGAAAGCGCCCGCGAGATTGGCCTGCCGTTCGACCCGCGTGAGCCCGACCTGCGGCGGTGTCGGGCGCTTGCGCGCGAGCGCGAAGGCGTCGACCCGCTTGCCGGAACGGCGCGCGATCCCCTCGGCCAAAAGGGCCGCCTGGTTGAAGCGCCGCTTCCAAAGCCGATGGCGATGCATCGCCACCGGCACGACGAGGTCCGCCTCGGCGAGAAGCTCCGCGCCGGCCCGTGCCATCCAGCCCGAAAGCGTCCAGGCAAGGTCGAGCCGGTCGCCATATTTGAGCCGATGCGCCAAAAGCCGCGCCGTCTCGTCGAAGCGAGCGACGGCGCGCGCGCGGCTATAAACCGGCGGGTTCGCGATCGCGGCAGGCGAGAGGAGCGTGGCGCCCGCGTCGACCGAAAAAGGCGTGCCGAGCCGCTCGCAATAGGGCCTTTCGATGAGGCGAAGCCTCCCCCAGCATTGGGCGCAAAGCGCGCCGGGCTCCGCGGTCGCCCCTTGGCACACCATGCATGAGGGTGGATAGACGATGTCGGCCAAGGACGTGGCGGTGCGGCGCGCGGCCTTGGGAATCCGAGCCGCGAGGCGCGAGGCGATCGCACCGAGGCGCTCGGAAACGGGATGAGTTGCGGGGAACATCGGGTGGAATAGGCGGCTCGCGCGAATGCCGGCTCGCCGAAGCGCACATGTCTCCGGCTCTTCTCGCGCAGCCTCGTCTCGCTGTCCTGGCCTCCTTGGCGCCTTGTGGATCGGCGCCTAAAAGAACCCTATGGCAAGCAAGACCGATGAACAAGGTGATCGGCGCGCGGCGCGCGCGTCCCCGGAATTCGATGCCTCGGGCTCGGCAAAAGCCCTGTTGCGCAGCACGGGAAGCGGCGCACTTGCGACGCTCGAACCACAAGGCGCGCCCTTTTCGAGCCTCACCAGCGTCGCAACCGACATCGACGGGCGGCCCTTGCTCCTCCTGTCGCGGCTTGCCGCCCATACGGGCCATCTCGAGGCCGATCCGCGCGCCTCGCTGCTATTGGCGCGCATCGGGCGCGGCGACCCGCTGGCTCATCCGCGCCTCACGCTCACCGGCCGTGCCGCAAGGCTCGAGCGCAAGAGCACCGAGCATGAACGCGCGCGCCGGCGTTTCCTCGCCGCCCATCCGAAGGCCGAGCTTTACGCGGATTTTGCGGATTTTTCCTTTTGGCGGCTCGATCCGACGCAAGCTCATCTCAACGGCGGCTTTGCGCGCGCCGCGCAATTGTCGGCTGCCGAGCTGCTCACCGTGGTCGAGGGCGCGCAGGAACTCGTCCTCGCCGAGGAGGCTGCACTTGCCCATATGAACCAGGACCACGCCGATGCCGTTGCGCTCTACGCGACGGTGCTTCTTGGCGCCCCCGCCGCCGGGCCTTGGCAACTCACCGGGCTCGATCCGGAGGGTTGCGATCTTGCGCAAGGCGACGAGCGGCGCCGCCTCGCTTTTCCGCAAGCGGTGCGCACGCCAGAGGAGCTTCGCGCCATGCTCGTGAATCTGACCCAAGAGGCGCGCGCCAAGTCCGCCGGGTCACCAGCGGGCAAGGCCTGAGAGATGGGGTCGCAGCGCGCCCGGGCCCTTCTCATCGTGCTCGACTCGGTCGGCATCGGTGGAGCGCAGGACGCGCAGGCTTACGGAGATGTCGGTGCCGATACGGTCGGCCATATCGCACAAGCTTGCGCCACCGGCGGCGGCGATCGTGAGGGAATTCGCAGCGGCCCCCTTCACCTGCCGCATCTCGTCGAGCTCGGCCTTGGACTTTCCTGCGAAGCCTCGACCGGGCGCATTCCGCCGAACCTCGCGCCGCGCGGGGAGCCTCGCGGCGCTTACGGCTACGGCGTCGAGACCTCGCGCGGCAAGGACACGCCCTCGGGCCATTGGGAAATCGCGGGCGTGCCGGTCGATTTCGACTGGGGCTATTTTCCGGCGCTCGAACCGTGCTTTCCCGCGGATCTCACGGACGCGCTGATCCGTGAGGGGGAATTGCCCGGGATTCTCGGCAACCGCCACGCCTCGGGCACCGCGATCGTCGATGAGCTCGGCGCCGAAAGCATCATGACCGGCAGGCCGATCTGCTACACCTCGGTGGACAGCGTCTTTCAGATCGCCGCGCATGAGGAGGCCTTCGGCCTCGAAAGGCTATACGCGCTGTGTCGGATCGGGCGGAGGCTGTGTGATCCCTATCGCGTCGGACGCGTCATCGCGCGCCCCTTCGTCGGAGACGCTGAGAGCGGCTTCACGCGCACGGCAAACCGCAAGGATTTCGCGACGCCCGCGCCACGGCCGACCTTGCTCGACCGCTTGCATGAGGCAGGCCGAAGCGTGGTGAGCGTCGGCAAGATCGGCGACATATTCGCGCATCGCTCGACCGGCACCGAGGTGAAAGCGTCCGGCAACATGGCGATGTTGTCGGCGGCGCTCGATGCTTTCGCGTCCTTGCCGGAGGGCGGGTTCGTCTTCGTGAACCTTGTCGATTTCGACACGGAATTCGGCCATCGGCGCGACGTACCGGGATATGCGGCCGCGCTCGAGGCCTTCGATGCGCGCGTGCCGGAGATTTCGGCCCGGCTTCGGGAAGATGATCTGTGTATCGTCACGGCCGATCACGGCAACGACCCGACCTTCCGCGGTTCCGACCATACGCGCGAGCACACGCCGATCCTTTGCTTCGGGCCCAAGGTCGCCGCAAAACCGCTCGGGCGCCGGGAGAGCCTCGCCGATATCGCGGCGAGCGTCTCGGTGCGTCTTGGGATCGAAGCCGGGGGAGCCGGAACGAGCTGGTGGTGAAAGCAGCGAATAGCATCGCTTACTATTCGCTACTCGCTATTGCTCCTCATCGCGCGACCCGCTTCGGCAGCTCTCTTGCGGTTTCTGCTTCGGCAAGGGCGCCCGTAGCCTGCGCCAGGCGGGCGAAGGCCGCCTCGAGCTGGCGCGTATCGAGTGGAGCGCCGGTTGGAGCCGAATGAATGACACCCTTCTCGCGCAAAAGCTTGAGCAATGCGAAGCGCAGTTCGCTTCCGACGCGCCCCGTCGCGTCCACATCCGCGACGAAGGCGAAAAGGTCGAAGTCGATGCCGTTTGCGTTGAAATTCTTGAGCTGAACCGCGGGAGGGGGCTCTTTCAAAACCTGCGGATGCTCTCTCAAGCCGCGCAAGAGGAGTTCGCGCACGGCTTCCGCGTCCTCCGTGATCGCCACCGTCACCTTGAGGTCGACACGACCCGAGCGATCCGAAAGGACCTTGTTCTTGACGATGCCGGAGATGAAGGTCGAGTTCGGCACGATGACCGCCGTGCGGTCGAAAGTCTCGATTTCCGTCGCCCGCACATTGATGCGCCGCACAATTCCTTCCTCGGTGCCCACCACGACCCAATCGCCGACCCTGATCGGCCGCTCCCACAACAAGATCAGGCCGGAGACGAAATTATTGACGATCGATTGCAGGCCAAAGCCGATGCCGACCGAAAGCGCGCCGGCGACGATGGTGAGCCTTTCGAGCGAGAGGCCGAGCGCCGAGAGCGAAAGCGCGGCGGCAGCGAAAATGCCGAGGTAGCCCACACCCGTGCGAATCGAGTTGCGCAGGCCCGCATCGATCCGCGTGGTCGGTAGGAACTCCGATTCGAGCCAGCGTTGCAGCAGATGGGTGACGAAGATGCCGCCCGCGAACAGAACCGCCGCCACGAGGAGCGAGGCGATCGAGATCGTGACGCCCCCGACACTGAAGCCGAAGATCACCCCTTGCAGGGCTTCGAGGAGATTTCCCGATTCCACGCCCCAGGGCGCGAGGAGAAGGATCACCGCGAGCGCCAGCGTCGCGGCCTTCAGCCCGCCGCCGATGAGTGCGCCAGCCTGTTCGAGCGCGCGCTCCGGCAATCCCATCTGGAGATGGGCAAAGCGCGCGATCGCCGTGTCACGGCCGTGCATTTGCGCCACGACCGCGTTGATATCGGCGAGTGCGATCGTGACCATGGCGAAGAGCGCCGCCGCCCACAGCATCTGGTGTGCCATGAACCAGGCAAAGGCGACGTAACCGAGAAGCGCCGCGAGCGTCAGCATCGCGGCTGTCGCCCAGCCCAGGATGCGCGCGACGCCGCCCAGTTTTCCACCCGGATCCACATAGGGCCCAAGGCAGGCGGCTTCGGCCTCCGCATCGCTTTGCGCGGCGCGCCGCAGCGTCGTTAAAAGGAGTGCCGAGAGGGCAAGCGCCGCCACTCCCTTGATGGCCACCGAATAGGAGATGGGCGCGCCCACGCTTTGCGCGGCCGCCTCCAAGATCGTGGCGATCCCGATGGTGGCGACGGCAGCGGTCGCGAAGCGAAGCATGCGCGTGGCGCCCTCCTCGCTCGCCGAGACGAGGCGAAGGCGAGGGGCGCCGGGAGCGAACACCGCGTGCACGATGGTTCGTGCCGCGAGCACCCAGGCCGGCGTGAGCAGAAGCGGTTCCAGGAGGGTGAGGATGCGAGGCGGGGCGAGGTTGAGATCCTCGACCGTTTCGAGGAAGAGCGTCGCGGCGAGCAGCGGCAGAGCCGCCCCGATGATGGCGAGGAGCGCGGCCTCGATCGCGACGCCCAGCTCCGAGGAAGGACGCCGCGCTTCCGTCTTGCGGATGAGTCTGCAGAGGAAGCGTCGGCCCGGCCAGGCGACGAAAAAGGCGAGCAACGCGGCAAGCGCGATCTCGAACGTCTTCTGGGTGTTCATCTCGGCCGGAAGGCCGTCCACCCAATTGACGAGCGTGTGCGCGAGGAGACCGCCGAAGAACGGCGCGGTGGAGAACACGGTCTCCCAAAGTGACGGCGAGACGATGCTCGGCGATTGCTGGAAAGTCCTTTCGGTGAACAGGGTGCGACGGCGATCCGCGATACGGGTCGCGAGCTGGGCGGCCTGAGCCTGAAGCGAATTGGCGGCCGCGAGAAGTCCCACGGCCGCGTCTCGCGACGCGCTGACCTGCTCGCGCAGACGCGCACCATCCGCGGTGTCGGGAATGTCCTGCGTGCCGCCCTTGCCGTCGCTCTTGGACGTGAGCAGGGAAAGGCGCTGGTTCAAATCGTCGACCTTGGGCGCGGTACCCGCGATGAAGCTCGCAAGCTGCTGTGCCAAGGGATCGAGGCGGTCTCGCAATCTGGTCAAGGCGACGTCGTCGAGCTTCGTGTCGGCGAGCACTTGCTCGATTTCGTCGAGCGCACGCTTCGCGCCATCGAGCTCGCCCTGCTGGCGCTGCGTGTCCACGTCCGGCGCTTGTGTGGCGGGTTGAGCGGAGGCAGGCGGGCTCTGTCGGACCGGCGCCGGCCCTGCCGGTTGTGCCAAAGCCGCGGACGGCAGGAGCGCGCAGGCGATCCACGCCGCAACGACGAGGAGCCAAGGCTTCGGAGCCCTGTTCAAACCCCTCTTCGGACGCCTCCTCGGCATCGGCTTCAGGCGCAGGGTCAACCGCTTACGCGGCCTGGCACGCATCGATAGCCCCTCCAAATGCTCGGGGCGGCAGGCAAAGAGACGGAACCAACACCGCCATTCCATCTCTTTTGCCTGATTCGATCGCAATTGTCGCGGTTTTCAGATCATGACTTAAGACGTTTCGTGCGGCCTCGCGAAAGCCCATCCTTCCGGGCGAGGCAAGAGGCCCCCGTGATCGGGCTTTCGATAGCCGGATTTTCGGGCAAGCGAGCGCAACACCCGCCAACGCCTTTCAATGGATGGCGGTCTCGAGGTCGCGCGCCGTGTTGTGCTGGGAAGGAAACGGCTCGCTCGGCTCGCCCAGCCGCTCGGCGAGCCAGGCGAGATGCGCGTCGTGCACGCCGAGGCTCACGAGGTGGCGATGCGTCGAGACCACATACTCGCGGCAGCTCCCTTTGTTGCCGCGCGCCTTCTCGGCATGGCCGAGAAGCACCGGCAAGGGGAGCCTGCCCGCGTAATGGGCGTGGGCTCGATTGACCACAAAGGCGAGCGCCGTCACGTTGCGGCCGTCGACCAACTCGAGTGTCACATGGGTTTCGCGATAAACCGAAGTGCCTTCGCGCCAGGTGAGATAGGCCATGGTCGCGGCGCGATCGGCGGCCTCGACACGAAACCCCACTCCGACGCATGACCCGCCATGGTCGAGGCCGAGCACCAGCCCCGGACATTCCGGCGTGCCGCGATATTCGTGAGAGAACAAGCAGAGCGAGCGATGATAGCCGTAAAGCCGCGCCGCGTGGCGTTCGGCATGTGGAAAGCCCGGCCGCCACATCAGCGAACCGTAGCCGAACACCCAGAAATCGCCACGCTGATCCTTGACCTTCATCGCGCTTGCGCTCCATGCGGGGCAAGGGCGTTATCAGCTCGAAACCTCGTGAACAATCCTCATGCCGACCAGCATCCCTCCCGTTCCGATCCAGCGCGATCGCAAAGGCGTGCGGCGCGCCCGTCGCTTGGCGCTCGCGGCGCTCGCCCTGCTTCTCCTCTGCTTCGCGGCGGGAGCGGGCTTCTCCTACGTGGTCACGACGAAGGTGGAGGAAGGGATCGAGCAGAACCTCGCGCGCGAAGCGCGAAACGGGCGCAAGCTGACCTGCGCCATGCGCGAATTCTTCGGCTTTCCGTTTCGCGTCGCCATGCGCTGCGATGCGCCGAGGCTCGAAATCGAGCGCCCTTCAGGCAAGATCGTGCTTTCCGCGGCGCGGCTCACCGGCGTTGCCCAGATCTATGACCTCAACCATGTGATCGTCGAGGCGCAAGGCCCGCTCTCGCTCGCGGCGCCCGGCCTCTCCGAGACCGAGGCCGATTGGGGATCGCTTCTCGCGAGCTTCGTCGTCCAAGGCGGGGGCGTCGAACATGCTGATATGGCGATGGAGAGCCCAAGCCTTAGGGTGCGCGATGGGCAGAACATGATCGCGACGCAGGCAGAGCGGTTCGAGATCCATGCGCGGCGCGACCCGGCGCGCTCGCCCGAGGACGGGGCGGTCGAGATTTCGTCGAGATTGACACGCCTTGCCTCCCCTGTGCTCGACGGCCTCATGGGTGAGGCGAGCCCTGTCGACGGAAGTGCCGCTGTTTCGATCTCCAAGGCCGACGCCTTGCAGCCAAGGGCGTCCGAGGCTCCAGCGCTCCCGCTCGAGCGCTGGCGCCTCGCCGGAGGCGCTGTGCGGATCGCGGCGGTGAACATCACCAAGGGCAATCTCAAGGCGGGCGCTTCCGGCGAGTTGCAGCTCGACGAACTCCACCGCGCCGTCGGCCGGCTCGATACCTCGGTCGAAGGCGCCGACGCCTTGCTGCCGCGCCTCGGCCTGCCCTCCACGGCGCTTGCCTTCCTGAAACTGAGCGGAGGAAAACTGCGCCTGCCCGTCACCCTGATCAACGGGCGCATGGCGGTCGGCCCCGTCTCGGTCGCGCGGCTGATCCCTTTGTATTAGCCCTCTTGCCTCCTGACCCCATCGTCTTTGCTGTAAAAGCTCATGTCGCGACGGCCCTGGAAGCTTTGGCGGAAGGATTGGATCATCGCGCGCTCAAGGTCTGGCTCCTTGGCTTCATTTCGCGGATATGCGAAGCCCGGTGCGTCGCGAGGCCGAGCGCGTAAAGCTCGGGCCAGGGGCATGAGTGTCGCGGCGCAAACAGGAGTTCGACAATGCTGATCGGTGTTCCGAAAGAGATCAAGGTCCGCGAATATCGCGTCGGCCTCGTGCCGGCGAATGTGCGTGAGCTTGTCCTGCACGGGCATGCCGTGATCGTGGAGCGCGGGGCCGGCGAAGGGATCGGCGTCGCGGACGCCCAGTATCAGGCCGCTGGCGCGAAGATCGTGCCTTCCGCTGCCGACGTGTGGGCCCATGCCGAGATGGTGGTGAAGGTGAAGGAGCCGCAGGCCGAAGAACGCCGGCGCCTGCGGCCGGGCCAGGTGCTCTTCACCTATCTGCATCTCGCGCCGGACCCCGAGCAGACGCGCGACCTCGTCGAGAGCGGCTCGATCTGCATCGCCTACGAGACCGTGACGTCGCCCAGCGGCGGCTTGCCGCTCCTCGCGCCCATGTCGGAGGTCGCGGGCCGCATGTCGATCCAGGCCGGCGCCTATTTCCTCGAGAAGGCGCATGGCGGTCTCGGCGTGCTTCTCGGCGGGGTGCCGGGCGTCGATCCCGCCAAGGTAGTGATCCTCGGCGGCGGCGTTGTCGGCACGCATGCGGCCCATATCGCGCTCGGCATGGGGGCGGAGGTCTGGGTGCTCGACCGCAACGTCGATGTGCTCAAAAATCTGTGGCGCCAATTCGGGCGTCCGCTCAACACTGTGTTCTCGACGCACGAGGCCGTCGAGAAGCATTGCCGCACCGCCGATCTCGTGGTGGGCGGCGTTCTCATTCCCGGAGCGGCGGCGCCGAAGCTCGTCGATGCGAAGCTGGTGAGCGAGATGAAGCCCGGCTCGGTCATCGTCGACGTGGCGATCGATCAGGGCGGCTGCTTCGAGACCTCGCATCCGACGACGCATGACGCGCCGACCTATGTGGTCGACGGCGTCATCCACTATTGCGTCGCCAATATGCCGGGCGGGGTGCCGCGCACCTCGACCTTCGCTCTGAACAACGCGACGCTGCCTTTCGTGCTGGCGCTCGCCGACAAGGGATGGAAGAAGGCGCTCGGCGAAAATCCGCATCTCCTCGAAGGCCTGAACGTCAGCGAGGGCCATGTGACCTACAAGGCGGTGGCCGATTCGCTCGGCTACAAGTTCAAAGAGCCGAAGCTCGCGCTGGCGTGAGGAGAAGGTGCGGACAAGGGTTCAAAGCTCCTCGCCACGATCGATGGTCCTCGAGCGGTAGCGCTACTCCCCTTTCCACATGGGCTTGCGTTTCTCGACGAAGGCGCGCACGCCCTCCTCTGAATCTTTCGAGCGTAGCGCCGCGACGACGGCCGGAAGCCGCGCGGCTTGCGCCTCTTGCGCCGTGAGATGGGCGGTGCGGCGCGCCACCTGCTTGATGGCCCGCACCGACAAGGGCGCGCAGGCGAGAATGTCCGCGACCCAGCGCTCGACCGTCGCGTCGAGCTCGGAACGCGGCACCACCTCGTTGACGAGCCCGATGCGAAACGCCTCGGCGGCCGAGACGCGCCGGCCGGTGAGCAGCATGCCCATCGCCTGGCGGAACGGCACCTGGCGCTGAAGCAAGGTCATGCCGCCATCGAGCGGCAAGCGGCCGACGCGCGCCTCGGGAAGGCCGAAGCTTGCCTCCTCGGCCGCGACGATCAGGTCGCAGCCGAGCGCCATCTCGAGGCCGCCGCCGAGCGCGTGGCCGTTGACGCGCGCGATCACCGGCACGTCGAGCGTCTGGCGAAGCGCGATACCGCCGAATCCGCCTTCCCGCTCGTTCGCCCAATAATCGAGACCGCTTCCGCCGGAGCCGCCTTTCATGTCGGCGCCCGCCGAGAAGGCACGTTCTCCCGCGCCGGTGAGCACCACGACGCGCACGTCGAGGTCATTCTCGATTTCGCGCCAGATGCGCTGCAGCTCGCGCTCCGAGGCTGCATCGATGGCGTTCATCACCTCGGGTCGATCGATGGTGACGCGCGCGACGTGCTCGGTGACCCCGAAGCGGATCGGCATCTGAGTTAGCCGGCCGCCCGAATGCGCGGGCTTTCGATCTCGGCAAGGACCTCGGCGGTGTGCTGGCCGAGATCGGCCGGGGGAACGCGGATCGAGACGGGCGCATCCTCCAGATGGATGGGCGAGCCGACGACGCGCACACGCTCGCTTTGGCCTTCACACTCGATCACCATTCCATTGATCGCCGTCTGTTCGTCCGCGAGCGCCTCGGCGAGCGTGCGCACGGGCGCGCAAAGAAGGTCCTGCTCCTCGAGCCGCTTCAGCCAATTCGCTGTCGTGTCGTTCTTGAAGCGCTCGCGGAAGACTTGGTGGAGCGCCGCCTTGTTCTCGACCTGGAGCGCATGCGTCTTGAAGCGCGGATCGCCCGAAAGCTCCCGCAGCCCGAGCGCCTTGCCGATGTCGCCGATCGGATCGGCCTTGAAAGCTCCGACCATGACGAGCGCGCCGTCGGAGGTCTCGAAGACGCCGGTGAGCGGCATGGCGCCCCAGTTCACCTCGCGCCCGCGCATGAGCGCCGCGGCCGCTTCCTGGGTTTGCGCCGCGAGCATCGAATCGAGGAGCGAGACGCTGAGAAGCTGGCCTCGCCCGGTCTTCTGTCGTTGCAGCAGAGCGAGCAGAACGCCTTGCACGAGATGCATGCCGGCCGAATAATCCGCGAAGGTCGTCGAGTAGACCGAAAGCGGCAAGCTCGCATCGGCACGTCGGGCCATCACGCCCGACATCGCTTGCGCGAGCACGTCCTGCCCGCCTTTGTGCGAATAGGGACCCGTGAGGCCAAACCCCGTGCCGACCGCGTAGATCAGGCGCGGATTGCGCTTCGACAATTCGTCGTAGCCGAAACCCATGCGTTCCATCACACCGGCACGAAAATTGTTGACCACGACATCCGCCGTTTCGAGGAGACGAAGTGCGGTTGCCTTGTCCTCGGCTTTTCGCGTGTCGAGGACGACGGAGCGCTTGTTGCGGTTGAGCGAGCAATAGACGGGGCCGGTGAGCCCCGCCGGGTCGTTCGGGAACGAGGTGCGCGAGAGGTCCCCGCTTCCCGGCCGCTCGATCTTGATGACGTCGGCGCCGTAATCGGCGAGCACCTGCGTGGCGACCGGCCCCATCATCACCTGGGTGAAATCGATGATGCGGATGCCGGCGAGCGGAAGCTGATCGGTTGCGGTCACGCGGCTTTCTCCATGATCTTGGCGTTGGCCGAAGGGCGATCACCGGGATCGCCGCCTTGCGCGCGCACGCGCGCGCAAATTGACGAAGGCTCGACGCGGCGCAACGGAACATTGTTCTCGAGCGCGAGCGCCGCCGCGACCCCGGCCGATTGCCCCATCGACATGCAGGGTGGAATTTCGCGCGACATCTTCTGCGCGCTCTCGGTCGCCGAATAATGGCGGCCCGCGACGATCAAGCCCTCGAGATGTCTCGGCAGCAAGGCGCGGTAGGGGGTGTAGTAGTCGCGGCCGCGCGCCACCGTGTCGTGGAAATGGACGCGCTCGAGCACGTCCTCCTTGGTGACCACATATTCGCCTTCGAGCATGCGGGTCTGGCGCACGCCGAGCTGCGGGGCGACATCGACGATGAAGCAGTTTGCGAAACCGGCAACGTTTGCGCGCGCATACTCCACGAGTGCCGCGATGCGCTTTCGGCCTTCGAAATCGGCGCGCGTCAAATCCTCGACGGCGAGCGCATCGAAGCCCGTCATATGCGGGCAGTTGCACCACACGACGCCAGGAAGCGGGGTTTTCAGCCACCAGAAATCCCACGACCCGCCGATGATCCGTCGCGCCTGCTTGTCGATCCTGGCGTATTCCTCAGGGTTGCCGAAGCGGAACTCCTCGGCAGCTTCGGTGTCCACTCCGCCGAGACGAAACACGGTCGTCACGATATAGCCGCCCTCGGTGAAGGCCGCGCCGGAAGCGGCCGCGACATCGAGATCGCCCGAAGCATCGATCAGGATGTCGCCGAGGATCGCCTGGCGTCCGGCCTTCGTCTCGCAGATCACCCCTTCGACCCGGTTATCCCTCACGATCGCTTTCGAGAACCAGGAATGCAGGCGAAGCCCGACGCCGGCCTCTTCGATCATTTCGTTCGAGACGCGTTTCCAGCCGTCGGGATCGAAAGCCGCCGCCATGACGATCGGGGCTGGCTTCACGCGGGCGCGGAAATCGAAGACGCCCCAGCGCGCCCATTTCCGGTTGAGCTCGAGGCTCTGCTTGCGTTCCTCGGGCGGGGGGAAGACGCAGAGCCCGAGTTTCGCCATGCGCTCGATCATCTCCATGCAGATGCCGGTGACCGTGGTCTCATTGCCGTTGTGCATGTCGTCGAGCACGAGCACCATGCCGCCCGAGGCGAGGCCACCGAGATAAGGGTAGCGCTCGACGAGCGTCACCGAGCACCCCTCGCGCTTGGCCGCGATCGCCGCCGCGAAGCCTGCCGGGCCACCACCCACCACGACGACATCGGAACGCGCCACGATGCGCGCTTCACCCGCGGCTTCGACGAAGGTCTCTGGTGTCATCATTTTCCTCTCCTTGCAGAAGGTGAGCACAGGCTTCAAGCGACCGCGGGCGGCTGCCAGCGGACGATCAGCCGTTCGGCGAGCGAGATCGCCATGAAGAAGGCGACCGACAGCGCAGAGCCGACGAGCACGGTCGCGTAAAGCAGTGCCGAATCGAAAGCGTAGGTCGCCTGGATGATGAGTGCGCCGATGCCGTAATTCGAGCCGATCCATTCACCCACGATCGCGCCGACCACCGAGCTCGAAGCCGAGATGCGCAACGCCGAAAAAAGATAGGGGAGCGAATTGTAGAGGCGAAGCTTCAGGAAGATCTCGCGCTTCGAGGCCGAGAGCACGCGCAACAGCTCCATGGCCTGCGGGTTCACGGCTTCGAGGCCACGTACCATGTTCACGAGAGTCGGAAAGAACGAGATCACGGCAGCGATCGCGATCTTGGGCGCAAACCCGTTGCCGAGGAGCAGCACGAGGATCGGCGCCTTGGCAACGACCGGAATGGAGTTGATGAGCACCACGAGCGCAAAGAACATGTCCGAAAGCACCTTGCGGTGCACGAATAGCGTGGCGAGCGCGATGGCGAAAACATTGCCTATGATGAAGCCGCCGACTGCCTCGACCGTCGTGGGCCAGAGATTGCTGAAAAGCACGTCCGACTTCGACACGAGCGTCTGGAGCACCACGAGCGGGGCGGGCGCGATGAAGGGGGGCACCTTGAGGACATCGACGAGCGCCGCCCAGACCGCGACGCCGATGAGAATGCCGACGCAAGGGAGCACCTTGCGCCGCATCGCCTCGCGCCGCTTGGCGCGTCGATATTCGGCCTCGGCGGGATCGACCCGCGTTTCGAGTGCCGCGAGATCGGCGGAAGCGCTCATGCTTCACCGGCGAGAAGGCCGCGCAGATTGGCGGCGATGCGGTTGAAAGGCTCGGTCTCGCGAATCGAGAGCGCCCGCTCGCGCGGCAAATCGATCTCGACGGTGGCGCGCACGCGCCCCGGATTGGCCGCGAGAACGAGCACCGTCTCGCCGAGATAGATCGCCTCGTAGACCGAATGCGTGACGAAAAGGATGGTGGTGCCGGTCTGAAGCCAAATGCGGCGCAATTCCTCGTTGAGACGGTCGCGCGTGATCTCGTCGAGCGCGCCGAAAGGTTCGTCCATGAGCAAGATGCGCGGGCCGCCGAGCAGAGCGCGCGCGATCGAGACACGCTGGCGCATGCCGCCCGAGAGCTCGTGCGGGAAGCTTCCTTCCCAGCCCTCGAGGCCGACGAGCCGCAAGAGATCGCGCGGCGTCGGCGCGCCGGACGGGAGGCCTGGATGTCCGCCGACCTCGAGCGGCAGAGCGACGTTCTCGAGCGCGGTGCGCCAGGGAAGCAGCGCCGCGTCCTGGAACACGAAGCCGAGCGCCCTGTCGAGGCGCGCTTCACGCGGCGTGCGGCCAAGGACGGCGATCTCGCCGCTCGTGGGCGTGAGAAGGTCGGCGACGAGGCGCAAGAGCGTGGACTTGCCGCAACCCGATGGTCCGAGGAGGCTCAGGAATCCGCCGCTCTCGACCGAGAAGGAAACATCGTCGAGCGCCGTCACCACGCGCCGCTCGGTGATGAAGCGCATCGATACGTTCCGGCAGGCGACCGCGACCTCTCCCTCTGCCTCGGCGCGAGGCCGCCGGCTCGGCGCGTCGCCGGGCGACAGGCGCGCGAGAGGCGCAGGTCCCGCCATGGTCAGCCGATCTTCGGACGCGCGTCCGCCGAGGCCTTGAGAATCTCGAGCGTCATCACCTCGTCGAGCTTGGGCGTGCGCTTCGTGAACTGCCCAAGCTGGGCGTAGGTGTCGATCTGCTCTTGCCAGACCGCAGGGTCCATGGTGCCCCAACCTTCCGCCTTCGTCTTCGGCGAGAAGGCGAATTTCATCATGTCGTCGATCGCCTCGCGCTCGTCCTTCCACACGAGGTTCGGATATTCCTTCACGAGATAGTCGATTGCCTTGTCGCGATTGTCATAGGCGAAGGCCCAACCCCTGCCGGTGGCGCGCATGAACTTTGCGACCAAATCGCTTTTCGTCTTGAGCGTCTCGCTCGTCGCGTAATAGGGCAGCCCGTAAAGCCGCACGCCCGAATCCCAGAGCCGCAGGTCGATGCGGTCGGGGCCGAGCACCTTCAAGGCCGTCGTGTTGGTGAGCCAGCCGGTCACGACGTCCACCTGGCCGGTGAGAAGCGGCGACATGTCGGCGCCGATCGGGACGATCTCGACATCCTTGAGCGGCACGTTGTTCTTGGCGAGAAGGGCTTTCAGCAAGATCACGCCCGTCGCCTGGATGCCGACCTTCTTGCCGGCCATGTCGGCGGGCTTGCGGACCGGCGCCCGCGGGAGAGAAAAGAAGGTGTAGGGGTGTTCCTGCGCGCCGACGCCGAAGCAGACGACCGGAATGTCCTGCGAGGCCGCGAGCATCAGCGACGGGCTCGAGGACACCTGGCCGACTTGGTAGCGGCCTGACGCGACGACGGCGACGCCGTCGATATTGGGGCCGCCCGGCTGGATCGCGAGCTCGATGCCTTCTTCTGCGTAATAGCCGAGCGCCTTGGCGCAAACCTCGCCCACCTGATTGCCGCCGAGAATCCAGCCAAGTTGCAGATTGACGACCGGCTGGGAGGCGCCAAAAGTGCCGAAATCCAGGAAGGCCCCGCCCGTGAGCGCCGCGCCGCCGAGAAGAAGGTTTCGCCGGTTCGTGAACATCATGATCATCCTCCCCGTTCGCGCGCTGGGCGCACCGCCTATTTGTTTGGCTGGCGCCTCATCCTGATGCATTTCACATGAGGCCTCACGCCGCCGGCTCGGCCGCGATCAACATAGGGCTTTGCGCTCGCTGCTGAAAAGAAGATAGTTTCGCTCGTGGCGATGCCTTTTTGGCAGCGCCCGTGATATCGGGAGCAGAGGCGCTCATGCATGCTGCGGTGTTGCGCTATTTCGACCAGGTGGCCCGGCTCGGCTCGATCAGGCGCGCCGCCGAAGCGCTCCACGTCGCCTCCTCGGCGGTCAACCGCCAGATCATCAAGCTCGAGGCCGAGATCGGCACGCCTCTCTTCGAGAGGCTGCGCAGCGGGGTGCGGCTCACCGCGGCAGGCGAGCTCCTCTTGCGTCATTCGCGCGAGACGCTCGCCGATTTCGAGCGCACCCGCCTCGAGATCGCGGGGCTTGCGGGAACCGTGACGGGTCATGTGCGCATCGTCTGCCTGGAATCGCTTCTCTTGCGCTTCATGCCGACGGTCGTGGCGGAGCTTGCCGAGGCGCATCCGCAGATGACGCTCACCGTGATCGGCATCGATCCCGGCGACACGGCCGAGGAGATGCGCTCGGGCCGCAATGATTTCGGCGTGCTTTTTGCCGATCGGCGCCTTCGCGGCGTGGAAGCCTCCGGGATTGTTCACACCTCGATCGGCGCCGTCATGCGGCCCGACCATCCGCTCGCGACGCGCCGCTCGCTCAGCTTCACGGATTGCGCCGCCTATCCGGTGGTGATGCTCTATGACCGCTGGCTCATCGACCTCATCATGGCGACCGAATTCGCCGAATCCGGCAAGATGCTCATGCCGCGCCTCGTGTCGAATTCGATCGAGTTCATGCGCCGGATCATCGAGCTCGGCATCGGCATCGGATTTTTCACGCCGATCGGCTTCATCGACGAGATCGAACGCGGCGAACTCGTGCATGTGACGCTCGCCGAACCGCTCCTTGCCGACAGCGCCATCGCGATCCTGGTGCCGCGAGGCCGCGAGGCCACCTTGCCGGCGCGCATCGCCATGGACGTGATTCGGAGGCGGCTTGGGGAATTCGCCAAGCGCTTGCCGGGGGCGATGGCCAAGGACGTGCGGCGAAAAGCTAGAGCGCGATGACCGAAAGCACCGAACTCGAATTCGGGACATTCTCAGAGAGCCAAGTGCAAGATCGCCATTAGCCGACAACCGAGGCTATGTTCACTCCTTGTTCTTGCCATTCGGATTGGCGCGGTCTAAGCTGAACGCCGAGGAGCTGGGGTTGGCCGAATGGTGACACGTGTCGCGACGATTGCGTTCGAGGGCATCGAGGCGCGCCCTGTCGATGTGCAGGTGCTCGTCTCCTCGGGCAATGTGGTGTTCAACATCGTGGGCCTGCCGGACAAGACGGTGGGCGAGAGCCGCGAGCGCGTGCGCGCCGCCCTCATCGCGTCCGGGCTTTCACTCCCGGCAAAGCGCATCACGGCGCAGAAAGCGTAGCTTGGCCGAAGGAGACGTGGCTTGTTTTCAATGAACTCGTTTGAGGGAATGCAGGTGCTATCGTTGGTGCGTGGCGGAGACTATGCCCATGCGGGCGAAGAAGAGGCCATTGAACTTGCGATGCGGCCAATGGAAAAAAAGAGCAATCAGATCATCGTCGATGCCGGATGCGGGCGCGGTGGCACCGCGAACTACCTTCAGACGATGGGCTGGGGGAAAGCGGTTGGATTCGACATCGAGCCTGCCTCAATCGCCTCCGCCCGGAAGAACTATCCCGGGGTCGTGTTCTACGTATGCGATGTCTGCGATGTCGATCGCACAATTGGCGTGAAAGCCGACATACTATGCATGTTTAATGCCTATTATTGTTTTCTCGATCAGGCCCGAGCACTTAGCGCCTTGAGAAACGTCGCTAAGAACGGCACTCAAATGGTGATTTTTGACCATGTAAACCGCGGAACCTACTACGACCCTCATCCCTGATGGACGCGGGAAGACCATTTCTTCCGAGCCCCCCTCTGCTTTCCCGTATTTCCGATGTGCTCGAAGCCGCCGGATGGCGAGTGAATGAGGTGGAGGAGGCACATGATTCTTATGTCAAATGGTACTCCACCTTGGTTTCGAAAATTGAGTCCAAGCGATCGGAAATCGTCACCTTGGTAGGCGCGAGCGGCTATGACCATGTCATATATCTCTACAGCGGATTGTTGAGGGCCGCGATTCAGGGTCGCTTAGGCGCGGCGTTCATTCGCGCGGTTCCCAAACACTCGGTTTTGAGCACCTCCTCGTCACTGCAGTGAGGAGGCGCCGTCGACTTAAAGACCCCTGTCGAAGTAAGTCTCGACCGTCGAAGCAGCGACGGACTGAAGCTTGAGTGCTACCGTCATGGGTAAAGCCGCTACGTAGCTATTTGTCCGCCACCCGTTTCGGAACAACGTGCAATAGGCGGTGCAGGCCGCAAGATAGGTTCCGATCAGACTCGGATGGCTTTGATCCGGCTGATAGAGCTCGAGCTCGGGTTCTTCGGCCATGGCGCGAGAAAAGGCGAGGCCCGCGGGGATCACCAGAGCGTCGTTGCAATTTCCAGCTTTCGTGTATTCGTGCGCGAGTCGCGCGGCCATTTCGGGCTTGTTTCTATACGCCCACGACATGAAGAAAACGGGCGATGCTCCCTTCTCGCGGACGAGGCGGCTCTGCTGCTTTGCTGCGCCATGGAAGCTACTTTGTAACCGGGGGTGAATGGGTCCCTGGCTACTATCCATCATGATCACGGCGTCGAACCCGTTGCCCTGCGGTGTGAAGATAATGTCATTGTCCGACGTGAACGCGTAACGCCCGATGGCATCGCGGCGGAAATAGGATTCGATATCGTGCCAGTCGAGCCCGGAGCCGCTGATGGTGACGGAGACGCCTTGATGCTCCGTAGAAGGATTTTGCGCCCGGGCCATCTCCGCGACGTGATGGTGGATGCTGTTGTTGTAGTAGAAATAACTGTTGCCAACCCACAGAAGTCTCTTCGGCGGCCGACCGGTGAGCTCGGTACGATGAGGCTTCATTTAGCGCGTCTCACGAGAGTTCAGGCCTGCCGTATGAGTGTGTTGTGCAGGTTGCTCTTACAAAAAACAGAACTGTTGCAACAGTCTTGTCCAAGAGGTGATCGCAATACGGAATGGACCTTCCGCGCCGGCCATGCCACGCGCGGCGTCGCTTACGCTTGTTCACTTCCTGTTCTTGCCATTCTAATTAGGGCCGGGTAAGCTCGAATAGAGAGCCGGGGTTGGCCGAATGGTGACACGTGTCGCGACGATTGCGTTCGAGGGCATCGAGGCGCGCCCTGTCGATGTGCAGGTGCTCGTCTCCTCAGGCAATGTGGTGTTCAACATCGTGGGCCTGCCGGACAAGACGGTGGGCGAGAGCCGCGAGCGCGTACGCGCCGCCCTCATCGCGTCCGGGCTTTCACTCCCGGCAAAGCGCATCACGGTCAATCTCGCGCCCGCCGATCTGCCGAAGGAGGGCAGCCATTACGATCTGCCGATCGCGCTCGGCGTGATGGCGGCGATCGGGGCGATCCCGTCGGATGCGCTCGAAGGCTATGTGGTAATCGGCGAGCTTGCGCTTGACGGCTCGATCATGCCGATCGCCGGCGTGCTGCCCGCCGCCATGCACGCCAATGCGCGAAATCTCGGCCTCATTTGCCCGCAAGCGGGCGGGCCTGAGGCCGCCTGGGCGAGCAGCGATCTCGACATCGTCGCGCCCCGCTCGCTCATCCAGCTCGCGA